>NZ_JBHTUR010000002.1:0-201156 GCF_042793755.1 Nocardia sp. NPDC056564 | reverse complement strand
GAGTAACCCCGCCGTCATGTCCCACTCGGCGGCATCCCTTACCGCCAACGGGACATGAGAGCGCGAAAGTACGAGTAGCCGCACACGCATGTCCCGCTCGACGGCAATGTTCGCCACAAAGGGGACCTGAGGGCGGGAAGTTGGAAAGGCCAGGCCCTGGTGTCCAGTTCGACAACAACTCTCACGGTCGGCAGGACAATGTCGAGGAGAGCGCGGGCGGCGGGACAGCGCTAGCAGCCAGCCCTGTCCCGTTCACGGACAGCCCATTCGGCCTGCGGGACACGTCAGCGAGAAACGCTGAGTAGCCACGCCGTCATGTCCCATTCGGCAGCATCCATTACCGCCAACGGGACACGAGGGCGCGAAAGTACGAGTAGCCGCACTCCCATGTCCCGCTCGGTGACAACCTTCATGGCCAACGGGCGATGGTTGAGGGGCGACCGTGATCAGCAGGTTTGCAGAGGCCGGAGGTGTGAGTTGCCACGCCGTCATGTCCCGTTCGATGGCAGCCTCAGCGACCAACCGGACACGTCAGCACAGCGCGCATAGCCACGCCGCCATGTTCCGCTCAACGGCAACTCTCGGTCACCGGGACATAGCGGCGGAAAGCGCGCCCAAGCGCACCCGAGTCCCGTTTGACAACAGCCCATTCGGCCGACGGGCCAGGTCGGCGGGAGACAGCAAGTAGCCACGCCCTCGTCCCGCTCGGCGACATACCTTGCCCCAACGGGACCTGAGCGCGGGAAAGTACGAGTAGCCGCACAGCCACGTCCCGCTCAACGGCAGCCCTCTCGACCACCGGGACACAGCGGTGAATAACGCGAGTGGTGGGCCCGAGTCCCGTTCGACGACAACCCATTCGACCGACCGAACAGCGGGCAGCGGGAGACCGCCAGCAGCCACGCTCCCTCGTCCCGCTCGGCGACATACCTTGCCACCAACGGGACCTGAGAGCGGAAAAGTACGAGTAGCCGCACAGCCACGTCCCGCTCAACGGCAGCCCTCTCGACCACCGGGACACAGCGGTGGAAAACGCGAGTAGTGGGCCCGAGTCCCGTTCGACGACAACCCATTCGACCGACCGAACAGCGGCGGCGAGAGACCGCCAACAGCCACGCCCCTCGTCCCGCTCGGCGACATACCTTGCCACCAACGGGACCTGAAGGCGGAAAAGTACGAGTAGCCGCACAGCCACGTCCCGCTCAACGGCAGCCCTCTCGACCACCGGGACATAGCGGTGGACAACGCGAGTGGTGGGCCCGAGTCCCGTTCGACGACAACCCATTCGACCGACCGAACAGCGGGCGGCGAGAGACCGCAAGTAGCCACGCTCCCTCGTCCCGCTCGGCGACGTACCTTGCCGCCAACGGGACCTGAGCGCGGAAAAATACGAGTTGCCGCACGCTTATGTCCCGGTCGACGCTGATTCTCTCGGCTAGTTGGGGAGGGTGGGGTTAGGTGGTTAGGTCTAGGCGGAGGACGGTGAGGAGTTCGCCGGCGGGGGTGTGCCAGTCGCGGGTGGGGGCGGGGGTGAAGCCTAGGCGGTCGTAGATGCGGCGGGCGTCGGTCATAGCGGGCATGGTGGTGAGGGCTACGGCGTGGAAGCCTTCGGCCTTGGCGATGTCGATTACGGTGCGGACCAGGGCGGTTCCCGCGCCGAGGCCGCGGGCGGTCTTCGAGACGGCGAGCATGCGGAACTCGAGTTCGCCGGGGAGCGCGATCTCCGCGTAGGGGGTGCCGGGGCGGGCGACGGTGAGGGACCCGACGATCCGGCCGGCGTGCGTGGCCACCAGGAGTTGCGCGGAGGCGCCGCGATGCTCGGTGTCGGCCAGCTCGGCCGCGTAGGGGGTGTCGGCGCGGACGAAGCCCTCGCCGACGTAGACGTCCACGGTGAGGTCGCTGATCGCCGGATACTCGGCCTGCTCGGCCGTCCGAATGATCAGTCCCACGTTCTCGCCACCGACACCGGCGTTCGCATCCATACCAGGCATCGTGCCATTCGACGTAGAACGGTCTACGTCACACATGCCTGCGCCCGCCACCGCGCCGGGCCGCCGACCCTCATCCTCGCCGCGAAACCCCAGACACGACTACCGATCAGAAGCCGAGACCGGAACGCACGATCTGCCAGCATTCCGGCTTGCCCACCGAGTAAGCGACGATGAGCACCACCGATCACCAGCCACGCAGCGCCAGCCCACCGACCCTGACCCCCGCCGCGAAATCCCAGACACGACTACCAGTCAGAAGCTGGGGCCGGGGTGCACGATCTGCCAGCATTCCGGCTTGCCCGCGGGGTCGGCGATGGTGAGGAGATCACCGACCACCAGCCACGCAGCGCCGCCCCACCGACCCTGACCCCCGCCGCGAAACCCCAGACACGACTACCACTCAGAAGCCGAGACCGGAACGCACGATCTGCCAGCATTCCGGCTTGCCCACCGAGTAAGCGACAGTGGGCACACCACCGATCACCAGCCACGCAGCGCCGACCCGGATCCCCGCCGCGAAACCCCAGGCGCGACTACCAGACAGGACCCAGGGCCGGAACGCACGATCTGCCAGCATTCCGGCTTGCCCACCGAGTAAGCGACGGTGAGCACACCACCGACCACCAGCCACGCTCCGCCAACCCACTGGCCCTGGTCCTCGCCGCGAAATCCGTGACGCGTCTACCGATCAGGACCCGGGGCCGGGCCGCACGATCTGCCAGCGGTCCGGCTTGCCTGCGGGGTAGGCGATGGTGAGGAGATCGCCGATCGCGGGCCACGCGTTGACGTCCCACGCGAAGCGTCCGTAGACGACCGCGCCCTGGACGGTCGGCCCGGTCACGTTGCCGGTGATGGTGACGAACTGCTCGCCCACCGCGTCGTCCGGTCGGGGGCTCACCCCCGTGATGTAGAGCGTGCCGGTCTCCCCCGGCGTGGAGCGGAAGCCGCCGCGGCCGCGCACATAGACCGCGACCATCCCGGCGACGGCGAGGATCATGATCAGCAGCATTCCGAACTCCAGCATGACCCCATGCTATTGCGCCCGGCCACGGCGAACGCGCAGCTACACCGTGGCGAGCTCACTCGTGCCGTGCTCGGTGCGGCGGACCTGCCAGACCGCGCTGCGGGTACGTGCGGAACGCCCGTTGCCCCGATCGATCAGCGCGCGGTTGTTCGTGGTGTAGATCAGTTGGGCGCCTTGGGAATTGGTCTCCGGGTTCTGGAACAGCTGGATCAGGCGGTCGGTCTCCTCGGCGGGCAGGTGCGCGCCGACGTCATCGATCGCGAGGACGCGGCCGGCGTCGAGCGCGTCCAGCATGGCAGGCAGCACCCGCAACAGCGACTGGGTCGCGGTGGATTCGTCGGCGATGTCGAACGGGTTGGCGATGCCGTCGTGCACCAGTCCGAGGCCGACGCCGCGGCGAGCCACCATGCGCGCGTACAGGGCGTCCCTGGCCGCCTTCAGGTTGGTCAGCTCACGCTCCAGCAGCACGGGGGTGTAGCCGTTCTCCCGCAACATCCGGTCGGCGAAGTCGGGCGAGGTGGCGCACAGTTCGATCTGCTTGCCGAGTGCGGCGATGTCGGCGTCCAGGTCGCGCAGATAGTCCGCGTACATCGGGTCGTTCTCGGCGATGAGCAGATCGGTGATGCCCAGTTCGGCGGTGCGCAGCAGCACGAGCAGGCGCGCGGCGTTCTCCGGCGAGCGGGAGAGGTGACCGCCCAGTCGATGCGTGATGGCGGCCGGGTCGGCGGGGCCGAGCTGCACCTCCAGCATCGACTCGAACCAGCGGTAGGCGGGCACCAGCGCATCGGCGTACATCTGCCCGGCGAGGCTGAGCAGCAACGCATTCGGCCGCACCAGCGGCACCAGTGCGGCGATCCCGTAGCGCGCGGCCTCGAACATCGGGCCGATCTTGATCTGTTCACCGTTGCGCTCGAACACGATTCGCTTGCGCGAGCGGGGCTGCGTGTAGAGCCACTCGGCGGCCACGTCGGCGTTGTCGAGCCGGAAGCCGTATGTGTAGGGCACGCCCTCGGCGACGAAGCCTGCCACGAATTCCGAAGGGCGGTCCGGGAATCCGAGGTGCGGCGACCTGTCCGGTCCGGCGTAGGGGTCCCAGCCGGTCACCGAGTGCAGCACCGCGTCCCGCATCTGTGCGAGCGCGTCGATCAGGTTCGTCTTGCCCGCCGCGGCCGAACCGTGGATCGCGGTCACCGGCACCGCCACCGGTCCCCCGCCCTTGGTCAGCCGTAGTTCCTGCTCCTCGGCCAGCGATCTGTGGTTCGTCACCTGAAAACTGCGCAGCATCCCGCCATCCTTTCGTCCCGGCCGCCGCGCCGCGACAGCAGGGCGGGGCCACCGACAGGAAAGTATTGATAGCTGATACGCATAGCGCGAGCGTGGAGGGGTCTCGCGGGCAGATCGTCCGACAAAGACCCTGGTTACGGGTTAGCATGCTGGACGCCACGACTTGTTCGTGTGCCGTTCTTGCTGCAAACGTTCGAAACTGATGGGTAACGATATGACGGTTCGTCGTCTGGTAATCCGAAGCTCCATCGCCGGCGCCATCGCCCTGGGGTCGGTCGTGGCGGTCGCGCCGCATGCCGCCGCCGAGACCTGCGCCGACGGCTCCGCGCGCATCTTCTTCTCCAACGCCGAGCCCCGCTGTCAGACGGGGACCGCGACCTACAGCGCCGAGACGATCTCGAAGGTGTGCTCGATGACGGGCGCCGACGTGGTCGCCGAGGCCGGCTATCTGAACTACAAGAAGCAGATCGTCACCACCCGGCACGAGCTGAGCAACGGAACCTGCGGACGGTTCGACATCGCCGGGCAGCAGAGCGCCACCGTGTCCGTCACCCCGAACTGACCGCTCGGCCACCCAGTAGCAGCGCGCTGTCGCCGAACTCGTGCCAGAGGTACCCGGCGGCCAGCGCGGCCGAGTACGCCTGGTGGACGGCGGCCTCGCCGGCCACCGCGACCAGCAGATCCAGATGGGACGCACCGGGCGCGTGCCAGCCGGTGATCAGCCCGTCCACCACGCGCGCCGGACGATCGCTGCCGAGCACCAGCTCGGTCCATCCCTGCGCGGCGTGCACGCGACCCGACTCGTCGGCGACGCTCTCCAGCGCGCGGGTGACCGTGGTGCCGACGGCGATGACGCGACCGCCCGCCGCCTTCGTGTCGTTCACCGTGCGGGCCGTCGCCGCCGAGACCGCGTAGCGTTCCGGGCTCGGCGGTTCGCCCGCCTCGGGTGAGGAGACGCCCGTATGCAGAGTGATCGGCGCGATCCCGACACCGGCGGCGATCAGGTCCAAGACCAGGTGTTCGGTGAACGGCCTTGCCGCGCTGGGCATTTCCGCACTTCCGGGGATCCGTCCGAAGACCGTCGAATAGTACGAGGCGGACCAGCGTTGCGGCACATAGGAATAGGTGATCGGGTAGCCGTAAACGTCCAGTAGGCACCGCGGGTCGGCGGTGACGTCGGCGATCCACAGCCGCCGGGCTCCGGCCAGCCATGGCGCACGGAGTGTGGCTCGTGCGCCCTCCGGTAACTGGATGATCATTCCGGCCGAAAGCTGTTCCGCGGGATAGGGAGTGCGCGAGGTAGTCCGGACCTCCACCACCCAGCCGCCGTCGTCCAGCCACGTCGCGAAGTGCAGCGCGATCGGCGTGCCTGCCATCCGCCCGTCGATCGCCGCGGCGAGGGTCGCCGAATTGTTCACCACCACAAGGTCACCCGGGGTCAGGTGCCGCGGCAGTTCGCGGAACTGCGCGTGGGTGAGGTGATCGCCGGCGACGAGCAGCCGGACCTCGTCGCGGGCGAGGCCGCGCGCCTCCGGCGGGGCGACGGCATTGCGTTCGGGCGGCAGGACGAAGGAGCGCTGCGTCAGCGTGACCGTCATGAGGCGCGCCCCACCGCGAAATCGGCTGCGGCGTAACGCCCGTTCCCGGGTTTCTCCTGGAGCAACCGCAGCAGCGCGGGCACCACCGTGTCGGGCTCGGGCCGGTCGGAGATGTCGTCGCCGGGGAACGCGGCCTGGTGCATCTCGGTGCGCATGTCGCCGGGATCGAACGCGTAGATCGACCGGTCCGGATGCTCTGCGCCGAGGATCGCGGTGAGCTGATCGAGCGCGGCCTTGGACGATCCGTAGCCGCCCCATGCCGGATAGGGCTCGATCGCGGCGTCGGAGCTGATGTTCACCACGCTGCCGCCGGGCGCCAGCAGCGGCAGCGCGAACTGCGCGACCGCGAGCGGGGCGAGGACGTTGGTCCGGTAGACCAGTTCCAGTTCGTCGAGCGGGTAGTCGGCGAGGCGGACGAGCGGGCTCGGGCCGAGCCGGCTGGCGTTGTTCACAACCAGCGCGAGTTCACCCGCGCTCCTTGCCGTTTCGGCGAGCAGCGCGCGGTGCGCCGGATCGGTCACGTCGCCGGGGATCGCGATGAACGCGGCGCCGAGCTCCTCGGCCACCCGTGCCAATCGGTCGGCGCGGCGGCCGGTGCCGATCACTCGCCATCCGCGCCGGACGAGTGCGCGACTGAGCGCAAGCCCGAATCCGGCGGACGCGCCGGTGATCAGTGCGGTGGGACGAGCCATGGGAAACCTCCTGGTAGTTGCCTACCCGCCCATCCTCATACCTGAAGTGAAGTTCAGGTCAAGCGCTGTTCGCCGAGCGCCGAATACCGTCTGCTCCCTTACTCTTCCGCCGCGGCGTCCGCGTCGGCCGTCGCGGGCGTCACCGCCTCCGGCCCGGACTCCAGCAGCAGGCGGAACCCGTCCTCATCGAGGATCGGCACGCCGAGTTCCTCCGCCTTGGCCGCCTTCGTGCCCGGCGAGTCGCCGATCACCACAAACGCCGTCTTCTTCGACACCGACCCCGCGGCCTTGCCGCCGCGGATCAGGATCGCCTCCTTGGCGCCGTCGCGGGAGAACCCTTCCAGCGAGCCGGTCACCACGATGGACAGGCCCTCGAGCGTGCGCTCGATGGACTCGTCGCGCTCGTCGGCCATGCGCACGCCGGCGTCGCGCCACTTGTCCACGATCTCGTGATGCCAGTTGACCGTGAACCATTCCGCGACCGCGGCGGCGATGGTGGGGCCGACGCCGTCCGCCGCGGCGAGTTCCTCGACCGAGGCGTTCTGGATCCGGTCGAGGCTGCCGAATTCGCGGGCGAGAATCCGGGCCGCGGTGGGGCCGACGTGCCGGATGGACAGTGCGACGAGCACCCGCCACAGCGGCCGGTTCTTCGCCGTGTCCAGGTTTTCCAGCAGTCGCTTGCCGTTGGCGGACAGCTCGCCGTCCTTGTTCACGAACAGCGTGGTGGTCAGCAGGGTCGCCTCGTCGAGGTCGAACAGGTCGCCCTCGTCGGCGATCGCGTGCGACTTCAGCAGGTCGTTGGCGGCCTCGTAGCCGAGCGACTCGATGTCGAACGCGCCGCGACCGGCGACGTGGAACACCCGCTCCCGCAGCTGCGCCGGACAGAACTGCTGATTGGGGCAGCGGATATCGGCGTCGCCCTCCTTCTGCGGGGCCAATTCGGTACCGCATTCCGGGCAGTGCGTCGGCATCACGAATTCGCGCTCTTCGCCGGTGCGGGCGTCGACCACCCGGCCGAGCACCTCCGGGATCACGTCGCCCGCCTTGCGGATGGTGACCGTGTCGCCGATCAGCACGCCCTTGCGCTTGACCTCGGACGCGTTGTGCAGGGTGGCCATCGAGACGGTCGAGCCGGCGATGGTGACCGGCTCCATCACCGCGAACGGGGTGACCCGGCCGGTGCGGCCGACGTTCACCTCGATGTTCAGCAGCTTGGTGGTGGCCTCTTCCGGCGGGTACTTGTAGGCGATCGCCCAGCGCGGGGCCCGCGAGGTGGAGCCGAGGCGGCGCTGCAAGGCCATCTCGTCGACCTTGATCACCTGGCCGTCGATCTCGTGCTCGATGTCGTGGCGGTGTTCTCCCCAGTATTCGACCCGCTCGATGACGGCGTCGATGCCCTGTACCAGCTTGGTGTGCTCGGATACCGGCAGGCCCCAGGCGGCCAGCGCGCGGTAGGCCTCGTGCTGGGAGGCCGGCGAGTAGCCCTCGATCCGGCCGAATCCGTGGCAGATCATCCGGAGCCGGCGCCGCGCGGTGACCGATGGATCCTTCTGCCGCAGGGAACCCGCCGCGGTATTGCGCGGGTTGGCGTACGGCGGTTTGCCCTCGGCCACGATCGCGGCGTTGAGCGTCTCGAAATCCGCCAGCCGCATGTACGCCTCGCCGCGCACCTCGAGCAGCGTCGGCACGGGGAACTCGTCGGTCGGCGTCAGCTCGCCCGGGATGTCGTCGATGGTGCGCGCGTTGAGCGTGACGTCCTCACCGGTCCGCCCGTCGCCGCGGGTGGCGCCACGCACCAGCCGCCCGTTCTCGTAGACCAGATTCAGCGCGACCCCATCGATCTTCACCTCGCACAGATAGTGCAGGTCGGACCCGGTCTCGGCCTCCACCCGGCCGGCCCAGGCGCGCAGCTCGTCGTAGTCGAACACGTTATCCAGCGACAACATCCGCTCGAGATGATCGACCGCGGTGAAGTCCGTCGCGAACCCGCCGCCGACCAGCTGCGTCGGCGAATCCGGCGTGAGCAGGTCGGGATGCTCCTCCTCCATCGCCTGCAACCGTCGCAGCAGCGCGTCGAACTCACCGTCGGTGATGATCGGTGCGTCCCGCACGTAATACCGGAACTGATGCTCGCGCACCTCGTCCGCCAGCCGCTGCCACTCGACGCGCTGCTCCGCCGTAGCCGCCGCCACCGCGCCCGCCTCACTGTTCACCGCACCGCTGTCACTCACCCAACGCACATTAGCCGAGCCCACCGACATCTCCGGGCAGTGTTACCGCACGTCGCCGCACCGATCGCCCGGTCGGCCGAGCTGGTCGGCCGACCGGCGGAACGCGAACGTCAGGCGGAGGCCGAGGGCTTGTCGAAGGTGAGGGAGTCGGGGTCTTCGGCGTAGGCGCGGGCTACCTCGGCGGCGAGGGCGAGGGCCTTGCGGGCCCATGGGAGGGGGGCGGCGCCCAGGCCGCAGGCGGGGGTTACCAGGGTTTGGGTGGCGAGGGTGCGGCGGGGGAAGCCGAGGCGGTCGATGAGGCGGATGCCGGGTTCGGCGATGTCGCGCCAGGTCGGTGGGGTGGCGGGGGCGGTGGTGGGGACGAGGCCGAGGAGAAGGTGTTTGCCGGCGTCGAGGAGTTCGCCGATGCTGTCGAGGTCGCGGGTGGCGATGGTGGCGAGGTCGAAACCGATTGCGGCGGCGGTGCTTTTGCGCAGGAACGCCAGCGCGGGAGATTCGGCGCAGCTGTGCACGAGGACGGGGACGGACTGGGTGGCGATGACCCGGTCCAGGATGGTGAGGGCCTCGGGTTCGGGCAGCGCGCGAACGCTGTCGAGCATGCTGACGGCGCTCAGGGCGCCGTCGAGGACGGCGGTGAGGGACGGTTCGTCCAGTTGCAGAAGGACTTCCGCGCCGAGCCGGCGGCGCACCTCGGCGACGTGCGTCACCAGCCCCTCGGCGAGGGATTCCGAAAGATCGCGCAGCGCACCGGGATCGGTGAGCGCCAGGTGCCCGTTGGGCAGTTCGACCTGCGCGGCGAGCGTCAGCGGACCGGCCACCTGCAGCTTGATCGGGCGACCGGAGCCGGTCGAACCCGCTGTCTCCCAAGCCTCTTCGAGCGCATCGAGATCGCCGCGGAGCAGATCCCGTGCCCGCCTGGACACTGCCCCCGGCCGCGGCGCGAGCCGGTATCCGCGGGTGGTGGTGTCGAAACGCATGTCGACCAGCAGCGCCGACATCCGTCCGATCATGTCCGAACCGGGGCCGCGTCCCGGAAGTTCCACCAGGTGCGGCAGATCCGGCAGTTCGCCGAGCACGGTGGTGGCGGCCTCGCGGGCGTCGGCGCCCGGCCAGGAGCCGACGCCGGTCGCTATGCCACCGCGCAAGCCGCTCCCCGGCCGGTCCGCCGCGTCGATTTCTGTGCCTTTCGCGTTCTGATACACCCGTTGTCAGCTTCCGTCGATCGATCATGGTGCGCATCCGGAGCCCGGCCGCGGTGTGATCGGTGTGCGCGGCAGGCGGATTCGCCGGCCGGCGCGACAGCCGGTTCCGGGTAACCCTCGCACATCGGCACGAAGGGTGGGCTCAGCGCGTGGCGGCGGACTCCGCGTCGCTGCCGACCGGCGCGCTGCCGGACCCACCGGTCCCGGAGATGGTCCCGCTGCCGATCACCAAGTCGCCCAGCTCATCCGGCCGATACAGCACCACCGCCTGCCCGCGCGCGACACCGGTCAACGGCTCGCGCAACCGGACGATCAGCCCGTCGCCGACCGCCTCGGCCACCGCGGAAGCCAGGCCGCCGTGCGCCCGAACCTGCGCGACGCACTCGATCGGCCCCTCCGGCGTGACCCCGGAGGTCCAGATCGCGCGGTCGGCCTCGACGGTCCACACCTGCAGGTCCTCGACCGAGCCGACCCGGACGGTCCCGGAGTCGGGATCGATCCCGGTCACGTAGCGCGGCTTACCGTCCGCGGCGGGCCCCGGCAGCCCGAGTCCCTTGCGCTGACCGATCGTGAACCCGTGCACGCCTTCGTGATCCGCGAGCTTCTGCCCGTCGGCGTCGACCACGGCGCCCGGCCGGATGCCGATCTTCGCGCCGAGGAAGGCCTGGGTGTCCCCGGACGGAATGAAGCAGATGTCGTGACTGTCCGGCTTGTTCGCGACGGCCAGCCCGCGCTCGGCGGCCTCCTCGCGAATCCGCGGCTTCGGGGTGTCCCCGACCGGGAACATGGCGCGCGCGAGCTGCTGCGCGTTCAGCACGGCGAGCACGTAGGACTGGTCCTTGTCGGCGTCGACGGCCCGGCGCAGCACGCCGTCGTCGAGCCGCGCGTAGTGCCCGGTGACCACGGCGTCGAAGCCGAGCGCGAGCGCGCGATCGGCCAGCGCGGAGAACTTGATCTTCTCGTTGCAGCGCAGGCACGGGTTCGGCGTCTCGCCGGCCGCGTAGGCGGCGACGAAATCGTCGATCACGTCTTCCTTGAACCGGTCGGCGAAATCCCAGACGTAGAACGGGATCCCGAGCACGTCGGCGGCGCGCCGCGCGTCGCCCGCGTCCTCCTTGGAGCAGCAACCGCGCGACCCGGTGCGCAATGTGCCCGGCGACGCGGACAGCGCGAGATGCACGCCCACCACCTCGTGCCCGGCGTCGACAGCACGTGCCGCCGCCACCGCCGAATCAACACCACCACTCATCGCGGCGAGTACTCGCATCAAACACCTCCCTTCGCACCGGCCAGACCCGCGGCCCTGGCCCGATCCACAACCTGGGGCAACACCGCCAACAACGCGTCCACATCGGCGCGAGTCGACGTGTGCCCCAACGAAAAACGCAGCGACCCGCGGGCCTGCCACGGTTCGACACCCATCGCGATCAGCACGTGACTCGGCGACGCGACACCCGCGGTGCAGGCCGAACCAGTCGAGCATTCGATCCCCGCCGCGTCCAGCAGCATCAGCAGCGAATCGCCCTCGCAGCCGGGGAAAGTGAAGTGCACGTTGCCGGGCAGTCGCCGATCGCCGGGCGCGCCGTTGAGCACCGCCTCCGGCGCGATCGCCAGCACGCCGTCGATCAGCGCATCCCGCAACCCGGTCAATTCCGGGGTACGCGTGGGCAATTCGGCCGCCGTCTGACGCAGCGCGGTGGCCAGGCCGACCGCGGACGCGGTATCCGAGGTGCCGGAACGCAGGTCGCGTTCGTGCCCGCCGCCGTGCAGCAGCGGCACACACGGCACCTGCCTGCCGAGCAGCAGCAGGCCGACACCGTGCGGCCCGCCCACCTTGTGCCCGGCGAAGCTGGCCGCGGACAACCCGCTCGCGGCGAAGTCGATCGGCAGCTGGGCCGCGGCCTGCACCGCGTCGCTGTGCATGGGCACGCCGAATTCCTGTGCCACGGCGGCCAATTCACCGATCGGCTGAATGCTGCCGACCTCGTTGTTTGCCCACATGACGCTCACCAGCGCGACATCGTCGGGGTTCGCCGACAGCGCGGCCCGCAGCGCGCGGGGCGAGACCACGCCCTCGTCGTCCACCGGCAGCCAGGTCACCCTGGCGCCCTCGTGCTGCTCCAGCCACTCGACCGCATCGATCACCGCGTGGTGCTCGACCGAGCTGACCACGATCCGGGTCCGGCGCGGGTCGGCGTCGCGCCGCGCCCAGTAGATGCCCTTGACCGCCAGGTTGTCGCTCTCGGTCCCGCCGGAGGTGAAGATGACCTCCGAGGGCCGGGCGCCCAGATCGGCGGCGATCGATTCGCGCGCCTCCTCCAGCGTCCGCCGGGCGGCGCGGCCGGAACCGTGCAGCGACGACGCGTTGCCGACGATGCCCAGCGCAGCCGTCATCGCCTCGATCGCGGCAGGCAACATCGGAGTGGTGGCCGCATGATCGAGGTAGACCGTATGGGCCGCCGCACCGTGTACCGCACCCGAGAAACCCGCCTTCATGACCGATTAAGCCTATCCCAGCGTTGACCTGCGCATCTTGGGGGTGTCCCCTCGCTGCCTTCGATTTACCTTCGATTCACCCACGATGCCCAACCCGCCGACCGGCCGCCGATATTCCCGCCGACCGGCGCGTCCGGACATCAGGTTGCCGTGTGTCTCGGCGGGATCGGTCCTGCGGCGCGCAGGTCACCATCGGAGTCGGGTCAGCGGGTCGCGAGCTGGGCGCGGGGTTCGTCGGCGGCGTTGCGCGGCCGGGAGCTGGGACGCGGCGACAGCGAGCCGAGCGCGGCATGGATCCGGCGCAGGACGCCCGCGGCGCGGGCCCGCAGGGTCTCGGCGGTGTCGGCATCCCCGGACAGGTCGGCCAGATCGGCGAGCAGCGAGTCGAAGTGACCGAAAACCGCTACACCGGTCTCGAAGCCGATCAACGTGCCGGAATAGGGCAGCAGGGTCTCGAACAACTCACGGCACGCTTCGACCTCGCCGAGGGCGACCGCGGCGGTGGCGCGGAAGGCGCACATCAGTCGCCAGTGGAAGTCGCGCCGCACCACCGGGTGCGCCCGGAACACCGACCTGGCCTGGGTTTCGTCACCAGAGTGCAGCAGGGCGATGACATACAGCTGCGCCAGATGGTCCGGCTTCGCGACATAGAGCGGCGTCAAGCGGTCCAGCAGGCCGGAGATGTCGCCGCGCGCCCAGCCGACGGTGAGCGCGCCGACCAGCCGTACCGCCTCCGCGGGCACGACGCCGGCCGCCACCATCCGGCTGACGAACAGCCGGTACTTGCGCTCGGCCTCGGTCAGGTCCCCGCGCAACACGTCGACCACCGCGGCGAAAGACAGCAGGACGTCGGGCAGCGGGCGCGGCCGATCGTCCGGGAGGCAGTCGAACGCGGCGGCCGCGTGCCCGCTCGCCGCGACCAGGTCGGTCTCCCGGCAGGCCGCCAGGAAGCGCAGGTAGTGCGCCGACATCTGATAGTCGAGCAGCCCGGCGGTGCGCGCTACGCCGAGCAGTTCGTCGGCGACCGGTCGCCACCCGGACGCGGCCGCCGATCCGGTGAGCGTGTACCCGACCGCATTCAGCGCGGCGCAGATCAGCTCCGGATCGCCGACGCTACGCGCGAGACGCAAGGCTTGCTCCGCGTGCTCGCGCCGCCGCGGCCCCACGTCGGCGGTCTCCACGACCAACGTGACGAGCAGCCGAACCCGCTCCGGCGCCGAATCGGTCCGTGCCGATGCCGTCTCCAGCGCACGCACCAGGTGGTCGTCGATCGCACACAAGTCCTGAGTCCCCCACACGGCGGGTGGCGTCCGGCAGGTCAGCGCGCGCAGCACGAGACGTTCGTCACCCAGTTCCTCGGCGAGGTCGAGTGCGCGCCGGCGAACCCTGCGCATCGCCGCGGCCTGGCCATCGCGCGCCAGCGCCGCCGCCGCCCGGCACAGAGTCTCGAACAGCGCCAGCCGATCGTCCCTGCGGGCGGCTCGCGTCGAATGGCCGGCGAGTTCGTGCAGTTCGACGGCGGTTTGCCATAGACCGGCGGCGCCGCCCCAGGTTCCCCTGGAGTCATATTCCCGCGCCACAACGACGACCCGGTGCAGCGCGTGCCCGGCCGTGGCCTTCGTCGCGCCCCTGGCGGCGTGGTAGGCCAGCAGCTCCGCCGCACCGAGATCGGCGGCCCTGCCGATCCGCGCCTCCAGGAATTCCATTGCGCTCCAGTGCATTCGGCCACGCCGCAGGGGCGGAATGCTGTGGTACACGGTGTCCTGCACCAGCGCCTGATCGAGGGCGATCCGTTCCCGGTGATCGAAGCCGGCCAACCCGGCCGCGACCGCGGCATCGATGAGATCGACCAGCGCCTCCTCGGCGACGCCGGAGAGGCGGACCAGGGTATCGAAATCGATCTCGCTGCCCCACACCGCGATGTGTTGCAGCACGGTCAGCATCCCCTCCGGCATCTGCTCGATCCGGTCGATCAGCACCGCGCGGATGTTCTCCGGCAGTCCGCGCGAATCTCCCCGCGCCGCTATGCGTTTCGACAATTCGCGAATGAAGAACGGGTTGCCGCCGGTGCGTTCGTGCAAACTCTGCAGCGCTTCGCGGTCGATCGTCGCGAGACCGGAGTCCCTGGCGACCTGCCGGGTGCCCGCCAGGTCGAGCCCCGTCAATTCCACCCGTTCGGTCATCCGATCGGCCAGCGCCGCCTCCGCGGCGCGCAGCGCCGGGGACAGCTCGAGGTCGCGCACCGTCACGATGACGAGGACGGGTTCGTGCTGCAGCCAGTTCGCCAGCTGGCGCAAGACCTGCAATGTCGCCTCGTCCGCCCGCTGGGCATCCTCCAACACGATGGCGACCGGATTGTTCACCACGAGTTCCCGGCAGCGCCCGGTCACCGCCCGCACGATGGTGAACGGATCGACATGATCGCGCGACGCCGCCGCGGGCACGACCGCGCCGCCGAGACCGGCCAGAATCTCGGTCCATGCCCAGGCAGGCGGTGCGCCGTCGACATCGGGGCAGCGGCCGACGGCCGCGGTCCAGCCCTCGGTGCCGAGTTTCACGGCCACCGAGGTGATGAGCGTCGTCTTGCCCGCGCCCGCCGCACCGACCAGCCAGGTCAAGCGCAAACCGGAGTGCCGGGCCTCGGCCGCGGTGGCGAGGAGGGCGGATCGCTGCTGCGGATAGAACGTCGGCTCGGAACCCGACTCGGCCGAACCCGGGAATTGCGGGCGCGCGATCCCGCGATCGACGGGCGGTGCGGGCAGAACCAGCGGCGTCGTCGCGCGGTCACCCAGGGGATCGGGCTCGACGTCGTGCTTGAGGATCGCCGATTCGAGGTCGCTCAGCCGCGGTCCCGGGTCGATGCCGAATTCCGAACGCAGAAACTCACGGGCCCGGCGCACGGTGGCCAGTGCCTCCACCTGTTGTCCGAGCCGATATTGCGCAGAGGCCAGCAATCGAACGCTTTCTTCGCGTCCGGGATGTTCTTCGACTTGTTGCCGTAGCACGGCGACGACCTCACCGAGCCTGCCGAGTTCCAGTGCCGCTTCGGCGCGCATCTCGGTCGCGGTGATCCGCAAATCGGTGAGCCGGGATACCTCGGCTATGGCCCACGACGCGGTGGAAAAAGATTCGAATGCGGCGCCGTGCCAGCAATTCAGCGCCTCGTCCAGCAGTCGGTAACGCTCCTGCGGCCCAGGCCGGTCGGCCGGATCGTGCACCCGCTGTTCGTACTGCCGCATCTGCGCCTCGAACCGCCACGCGTCCACACTTCCGACTTGCAGCCGAAGGGCGTATCCGCCGCCTTCCGACACCAGAATTCGGGCCGCCGTTCTCGGTCTTCGAGAAGGTTCGAGCACGCGCCGTAAATTGTGAATCTGCACCTGCAGCACGGCGGGCGCATGCGATGGCGGATCACCTTCCCACACATCCTCGACCAGGCGATCGCTGCCGATGACCTGTCCACCGGCCAGCACAAGACGCCCCAGCACGGCCCGCTGCCTGCCCGCACCGATGCGGGCGGGCCGACCGTCGAGAGAAACCTGTAGCGGACCGAACACCTGAACCTGTGGCTCCGTCATGACACGACGTCCCTCCAACCGTCGAGATATCCACATCATCAATTAATTCGAAGAACGTCCGGTAAATTACCGCCAATTAACCGATTCTACAAACCGGATCGACCGGAGAGCCGCCAGCAAACCAGTTGGCGGACAACATCATCCGCCGATTCAGACCGGGATCTCGGCAAATCCGCACAGCGCACAGGTGCGCTCGGGATGGGCCGTTTGGAGGATCCGCCAGCATCGCACGCAGCGCCGCGGATAGGTGCGTCCGAGCGCGATGCGCCGCAATACCGCGATCCCTTCCCGATCGCCTTCGATCCATACGCCGGCGGCTATCCCGCGCCGCTGCGCTATCCGAACTGTGTGCGCGGCACAGTCGGCGACAACCGGACAGCGACGGCAGTACGACAATGCCTGCCTCGGGTCGCCCCTCGGTGGCGCCGCGGGGTGAAAAATCCCCGGTGCGGCACCCCGACAAGCGGCCCGTTGGCGCCAGTTCATTCGACCACCTCCGCATCGATTCCGGCACGTTCCGGCAACGCCGTCCGTACCGCACAATCCCCCGGACTCAGGTATCCGGAATGCGGCCACTGTATTCGCGACGGGTGCCGGTTACGCAATAGTCAAGAATTACGAAAAGGTATCGAATTGAGCCAGAAGTCGGCAGGAAGAAATTCGAAAGGAATTCAGAAGTTCGGCGGCGGATAATCGTCGGAATATATTTCCGACCCGCAGGAGCGCACCCCATGCCCGAACCCTCGACCAGCGAACCCACCCCCTCGATCCCCGCGATCCCGCCGCGGCCTGCCGCCTGCCGCGCGTCGATCCTGCTGCTGCTGCCCGGAGCGCAGTCACCGTCCGCGGTGTTCGCCGAATACTGCACCAGCTGCACGTCATCGGGTGAATCGGTGGCCACGGCCGAGCTGACCGAACCGGACCCGCCCGGACTGTACCGCGACCGCGACGGCGATATCTGGCAGAAGACCGACAGCGGCTGGCGCCTGTGCAGGCAGCACGGTGTCGCCGTCGACGACGCATCGCTCTGGGAATGGCTGGACGGCCACGTCCGCGACTACGGGCCATTCGTTCCGCTGACGACGGAGTAATCAACCCGGCGTTTCAGCCATTCTTTCCCGCCCGCCGGGCAATTGTTCCATAAAGCCGATCTCGATCGACTCGAAAGCGTTCCGGAAGGATCGCGCCGGAAACCGATCCGGTCGATCACACGAATCGAAGGAAGCCGACGACCATGGGCTCGAAATTGCCACCGACCGCCATACCGACTTTCGCGTTCACGCCGGTCGCCCGGCCCGAGCTGTACGACCGGCTCGACGCGGCTTCCGCCGCGTCGCAGGGTCACGCCCTACTGATATCGGCCCCGGCGGGTAGCGGGAAAACCGTGTTGATCGCCGACTGGCTCGGCAACCACGTCTGCCCGGCGCGGCCGGACACCACCGTGCGCTGGCTGACGGTGACCAGGCGCAACGCGGGATCGGCGGCGCTGCGCGCGGTGCTGGGCCACCGGGACCCGGGCGACCCGGCGGTGCTCGTCATCGACAACGCGCACCTGATCACCGAGCCGCCCGCGCTCGCCTATCTGGAATACGTTCTCGCGCACCTGCCTTCGACCACCACCGCGGTCATCTCGGCGCGCTACGCACCACCGCTGCGCTGGCACGCCGCGGAACTGCCCGGGCTCGTATCCCTTTTGAGCACAAAGGATCTCGCGTTCACCGAGACCCGGGCGAAGCAGCTGTGCGCGGCGCACGACTGCGAGCTCACCGACGCCGAGCTGAACACAATCATGGAGCTGACGCACGGCTGGCCCGCGCTGGTGCGGATAGCGGCGGGACAGCTCGGCGCGCAGCGCGATCGGCCGACCGCGCTGGCCGCACTCGCCGGGACACCGCGCGCGGTCGCCGATTTCCTGCGCGGCGAGTTCATCGACGAACTGCCCGAACAGGTCCGGCGGTTCGTCGTGGACACCAGCATTCCGGAGACCTTCACCGCGGCCCTCGCCGAGCAGCTCACCGGCCTCGACGCGCATCAGATTCTGGACGGACTGCTCCGGGTCAACTTCCCGATCACGCACGTCGCGCGCGACGGCGAGCTTTGGTTCAGCTACCACCCGATGTTGCGCACCAGCCTGCTCGCCGAGGCCCGCTACCGCGACACCTTCCTCGAGGTACACCGCCGCACCGCCGACTGGTACTCGGCGATCGACCTGCCGATGTCGGCCCTGCCGCACGTGCTGGCAGGCCCGCCCACCGAGCTGCTGCGCTTTGTCCGGGAGACGGCGCTGCGGGTCGTACTCGACGGCGACGGCAGGCGCCTGTTCCAGCACCTCGAGCACGCGGCGGTGCTCCCCGCCGACGATCCGTATCTCTGGGTACTGCGCGCGATCGACGCCCTCGAACGACGTGACGCCGGCGCCGCGATCACCCATCTGGAGCTCGTGTGCCAACGCACGCCGGAGACCGAGACCATCGCGCCCAGGGGGTGGATCGTGCCGTTGACCCTCGCCGCGACCGCGGCGGCCGCGGTCGCCAGCGGCACCGGTATCGCCGAAATACAACTGCCCGAAACACTTCCGATCACCGGGCAACCGGATATCGACGCCTATGTGGCGATCGAGACCGCCGCGGTGCTGATGGCCCGCGGGGACTTCACCGGCGCCAGGCACCTGCTGCGACGCGGCTTGGCCTTGGCGAAATGCGTCGGCAATCATCGGTTGGTCGTGCGGTCCACCGTCCGGCTCGCGGTCGTCGCCGGACTGCGCGGCGGCCTGACCGTGGCGCGCGACACCGCCAGGCGCGCGGCCGGGATCGCGAGCACTCATCGCCACGGCGACTCCGCCGATGCCGTTGCGGCAGCGTCGGTTTCGTCCTACATCGGCTATCTGCGCGGGGAGCGCGCCGCCGCGACCGCCGCGTGCACGCGGCAGCCGCGGGCTGCCGCACTCGTCACCCGACTGCACACATTCGATGCCGCCGAGAACCGGTACGCCGCCGCGGAGTCGTTGCGCGCGAACATGATGCGGTTGCTCCAGGCCGCACCCGCGCTCCCCGCCGTGCCCGGCCTGCTGCTGCCGCAGGTGGTCGACGCCCTGCTCGACGCCGACGACGCGCACACCGTGCGATCCCTGGTCGATCGGGCGGACACGGTGCCCGGCGACCGGACCGGGGTGCTGCTGGCCCGGGCCATCCTGGCCGCGCATGCCGATCGTCCGAAAACCGTTCTCGGACTGGTCGAACCGGCCCTCGCGGACGCGGATGCCACGCACCCAGTGGCACTGGTCACCGCCCTGCTGCTCACCGCCGCAGCACAGGCGGCGCTGGCGAACCCGTTGCCCGCCAAGGCCGCCGTCGAATCGGCCTTGCGCGCCGCAGCCCCGGAACACCTCGTGCGTCCGTTCCTCGACCGCGCCGGAATCATCGAGTTGCTCGACGCCAACGCCGGAACCTTCGGCCGGTACAACGGATTCGCCGACGAGATCCGCCGCCATCCGGCCGTTAGCCGCGACGATCCGCACCGGCGCCTCACCGCGACCGAGCGAAAGGTGCTGGGGCAACTGCCGTCCGGGCGGACCGCCCAGCAGATCGCGGAAGGTCTCGGTGTGTCGATCAATACCGTCAAGACTCACCTGCGCGGGATATACGCCAAGCTCGGCACCACTTCCCGGGCCGAAACCCTGATCCTGGCGCGCCGCACCGGTCTGCTCTGATCGATGCGGCCGGTCACACCCGGCTCGGCCGCCAGGTGGCAATGGCCCAGATCACCACGACGTCGAGCACGATGATCAGGATCGACCAGGCCGGATAGTAGGGCAGCGACAGGAAGTTGCCGATGATCGACAGGGCGGCGATGAAAATGGCCGAGGCCCTGGCCCACGTCGCGCCGAGGATCAAGCCGATCGAGCACACGGCGAGCAGGACGCCGAGCACGGTGTGGGTCCATCCCCACGACGTCGTGTCGAATCGGTACAGATATTCGAAACCGACGACATAGAGCTGATCGGCGACGATCGCCGAAATGCCTTGCAAGATAGAGATCACGCCCACGGTGAGCAGCAGCACGGCCGCCGCGATAGAGGTGCCCGCCGCGGCGGTTCGGCGTACCGGGTGCTCGACATCCGACTCGTGTGTCATGGCTCGTCCCTTCCTGAGTGGTCGGTGGACGTAGTCGAATCTGCCCCTGCCGCGGCGACCGCACTTCGCCCGGCACGGGTGAGTCCACCGGTACGCCCCGGCCGGCCTCGGGGTCGCCGGCGAATTCATCCGTTCCGGGCGAAGAAGTCCGGCCGACCCCGACGGCACTGTCGATAACGCATCGTCCGAATCGACAGAAGTGGAGGGGCACATGCTTGCCTACCGCGACCTGCTCGGCACGCTCGAACCCTGTGTGATCACCGACGCGGACGATGCCGTGGTCTGGGAGATGGAATCCTTCGGTTTCCTGGCCGGCGCCCGCCCTGCCACCGTCCATCCCGGATTGTGGCGGTTGAGCCGGCGCGCGGCACGCCACGGGCTCTACCAGGTGTGCGCGGGCATCTATCAGGTGCGCGGGTTCGACATGTCGAACATGACGCTGGTCGAATCCGAGCACGGCGTGATCGTGATCGACCCGTTGACCAGCGCCGAAAAGGCCACCGCCGCACTGCGGTTGTACCGCAGGCATCGCGGTGAGCGGGCAGTCGTCGCCGTGGCCCATACCCACCCGCATGGCAGTCACGGCGGCGGCGTGCTCGGCGTCGTCGACACCGACACGCGCGTCCCGATCATCGCGCCGGCGAACTTCCTGGACGAGGTGGCGCGGGCCGAGCCCGTGGCACCTGCCGTGCTGCGGCGCGGCGCCTACTGCTCGGGCGCCGCGCTGCCGCATGGGCCGCGCGGAAAGGTCGATATCGAAGCGACCGCCGATCCCTGCACCCCGGCTCCGTACCTGCTCGCACCGACGCTCGAGATCACCGACACCGGAATGGACGAGGAGATAGACGGTGTCCGGATGATCTTCCAGATCGTGCCGGGCGCCGGCGGGCCCACCGAGATGAACATCTACTTTCCCGGTGCCCGAGCGCTGTTCATGGCCGAACAGGTCGGGCAGAGCATGCAGGACGTGGTGCCGCTGCCCGGCGCCCGCACCCGCGACGCGCGGACCAGGTCCCGCGGGATCGCCGAGGCGATCGAATTGTTCGCCGGTGAGCTCGAGGTCGTCTTCGCCGCCCACCACTGGCCGACCAGCGGACGCGCGGAAGCGCTCGCGCTGCTGCGTGACCACCGGGACATGTACGCCTATCTGCACGACCAGACGGTGCGACGAATCAACCAGGGCTACACCGGAATCGAGATCGCCGAGGAGCTGCGCCTGGCCCCGCAGCTGACCGCGCAGCCGCATACCGCGGGGCGGACCGGGTCCATCGTCCAGAACGTCAAGGCGACCTATCAGCACTACCTCGGCTGGTACGACGGCAATCCCGCGCACCTGTGGCCGCACCCGCCGAGCGCACGGGCGGCGCGCTACGTCGCCCTTCTCGGCGGCGTGGCGGCCACGTTACGCCGGACCCGTGAGTTCGCGGCCGCCGGCGACCTCAGGTTCGCCGCCGAACTGGGCAGCCACGCGGTCTTCGCGGACCCGGACGACCCGGACGCCCGCACCACCCTGGCCGAGGTCTTCGAACGGCTCGGCCACGGTGCCGAATGCGCGGCATGGCGCAATTGCTACCTGAGCGGAGCGGCCGAATTGCGTTACGGCCGAGGGCATCCGACCCGGCACCGGCGCATCGGAGCGGCGCAGGCGCTGAGCATCACGCAACTGTTCGACACCATCGCCACGACCATCGATGGTCCGCGCGCCTGGTTCCAGCAGCTGAGCATCCGCTGGGTGTTCACCGATTCCGCCGAGGTCTATCACATGGAGCTGAGCAACGGCGCGCTCATCCATCATCCGCAACGGCGTCCGCAACCCGCGGATCTGGAGGTGACGCTGACCAAACCCGGCCTGCTCGAACTGCTCGACACCGGCTCGCTCGCCCACGTACGAACCTCGGGTGATACCGCGGTGTGGTACCGGCTGCTCGCCACGACCGACGCGGCCGACCCCGATTTTCCGATCGTCACCCCATAACCGATTCGCACTCCCGGCTCCGGCTCGGCGACCATGGAAGGGTTATCACGATGTCTTTCTGGGATTTCCTGTGGTTCAGCATCATGACATTCTTGTTCGTGGCGTACCTGATGATTGTCTTCGCCATCATCTCCGACCTGTTCCGCGACCGTGATACCGCTGGCTGGATAAAGGCGCTCTGGATCGTCTGCCTGCTCGTGCTGCCGTTCGTGACCGCGCTGATCTATTTGATCGCGCGGGGCAATTCCATGGCGGAGCGGCGTAGCGACGACCGCGTGCGCTACTACGAGGCGGAGAACGAATACATCCGGACGGTCGCGGGCATCGACTCGTCGTCCCAGATCGCCACCGCGAAGAAACTGCTCGACAACGGCGCGATCACCGACGAAGAATTCAAACGCATCAAGGAAACGATCCTGCCCTAGCCGTCGGCTGCCCGATGAACCACGCGGGACAGACCCCGGCCACGCCCGGCGCCGGTTCGAGCCTGGTGCTCACCGTGCTTGCCGCAGGCCAATTCCTGATGACGCTGGACAGCTCGGTGATGAACGTGTCGATGGCGAGCGTGGCCGCCGATCTGGGCACCCCGGTGACCGGCATCCAGACCGCCATCACGCTCTACACGCTGGTCATGGCGACCCTGATGATCACCGGCGGCAAGGTCGGCACCATGCTCGGCCGCAAACGGGCGTTCGCCACCGGTCTCGTCGTCTACGGCGTCGGCTCGCTCATCACCGCGGTGGCGCCGAATCTCGGTGTGCTGCTGCTCGGTTGGTCCGTGCTGGAGGGGCTGGGCGCGGTGCTGATCATGCCCGCGATCGTGGCGCTGGTCGCGGCGAACTTCCCGGTCGCGCGGCGCGCGGCGGCATACGGTCTGGTCGCCGCCGCGGGCGCGGGCGCGGTGGCGATCGGGCCGATGATCGGCGGGGCGGTCACCACCTTCGCGTCCTGGCGCTATGTGTTTCTCGGCGAGGTCTTCCTCGTGCTCGCCATCCTGCTGGTGCTGCGCCGGGTCGCCGACGTCGCGGCCGCGCCGGTCCGGCTCGACCTGGCCGGTGCGGCGTTGTCGGTGTCCGGCCTCGGCATGTTCGTGTACGGCGTACTGCGGTCCAGCGATTGGGGCTGGGTGCGCCCACGGCCGGGCGGGCCGCAGCTACTCGGCCTGTCCCCGGTGATCTGGTTATTGCTCTCGGGCCTGATCACGCTCTACGGGTTGCTGCGCTGGGAGGCCCGGCTCGTTCGCGCGGGCCGGGAGCCGCTGATCGACGCCGCGCTGCTGGGTAACCCGCAGCTGGTCGGCGGGCTCGGGATGTTCTTCGCGCAGTTCCTCGTCCAGGCGGGCGTCTTCTTCGCGGTCCCGCTCTACCTGTCGGTCGCGCTGGAACTCAGCGCGGTCGAGACCGGTCTCCGCGTGCTGCCGTTGTCCGTCGCGCTGGTGCTGACCGCGGCGGGCCTGCCCAAGCTCCGGCCACGGGCAGGCCCGCGGCGCACGGTGCGGTTCGGGCTGACCGCCATGATCGTCGGCATCATGATCCTGGTCGCCGGCCTGGACCCCGGCGCGGGCGCAGGCGTGGTGCTGATTCCCATGGTGTTCCTGGGTCTCGGGCTCGGTGCGCTGTCCGCACAGCTCGGCGCGGTCACCGTCGCCGCCGTGCCGGACACCCGCAGCGCCGAGGTCGGCGGGTTGCAAAACACGGCGACCAGTCTCGGCGCCTCGCTCGGCACCGCGCTGATCGGGTCGGTGTTGATCGCGACGCTGATCGGCGCCGCGCGCACCGGAATTGACGGCAATCCCGAGGTTCCGGCGTCCGTGCAGCAGCAGGCCACGACTCAGCTGGCGGACGGCGCGTCGTTCGTGTCCACCACGCAGTTGCGCGCGGCGCTCGACGCGGCCGGGGTGCCGCCGGCCACCGCGGACGCGATCGTCTCGGTCAATACCGACGCTCGGCTCACCGCCCTGCGGGCGGCGCTCGCCCTCGCCGCGGCGCTCGCCGTCGTGGCGCTGTTCGGCACCGGGTTGCTCCCGCGTCGCGCCGTCGGCACCGCGACGGACCCGGGCCCACCCCCGACCCGCACCGATCAAGGAGGCAGAACATGATGTCGTGGAGTCGATTTCGCCGGCGCGGCAGCTCAGTCCGATTCGGTGGGGCGACTTGGACGGCCCGCCCGCAACTGCGCGCGGCGCCATTGAACCGACGCGGTCAGCAGCCGCAGCGCCAACCCGATCAGGATCAGATTGCCGATCATCTGCGCCAGCACGACCGCCCTGGCGGTCTGGGACATCGCCACGATGTCCCCGAAGCCGACCGTCGCGAACACCGTGACGCTGAAGTACAACGCGTCGAGCTTCGTCAGGGGTTCGCTGAATCCGGCCGGATCCCCCACGGACAACAGGTAATACACCGTGCCACAGCCGATGATGTAGCAGCCGAAAATGGCGACCGCGGCCTCCAGCGCGCGGGCCACCGGATATTCGGCGCGCAACACACCGCGAATCTGCCACAGGAATATGGCACCGATCGCGACGGCTCCGGCAACCAGCAACAGCAGCGTCCGGATATCGCCGATTCGCGTGAACGGCAACAGGAAATAGGAAATCCACACCGCGATCACCGCGGCAACGGCGAGCAGCACGCCGCGCCGGGCATTGCGCGCCGACGGATTCGGCGAAGTCTCTCCGGTGGGCATGCGAACAATTCCCCTTCGGCCGGCCGGTCCCCGAATCTTGGCCACCGGCGCGCACACGAACTATTCGAATCGACTTTACGCTGCGGGCCCGCGTGCGGCCATTCCGTTCGCGATATCGGCGAATATCCGTTCGGCGCAGTGGAATCGAGGCGATCATGACCACGGACGTGCCATCGCGCGCCGCGGGCGCGGCACCCACCCGCCGGGTCCGGTCCGGACTTCGCTGGACGAGCGTGGGAATCCTGTTGACGCTCATGGGTATTGCCGTGCTCGGCGCGGTCGTCGCGCGCTTCTGCCGGAGCGAACTCCTGGACACGGACCGCTACGTCGCCACCATGGCGCCCCTGGGTTCGGATCCGGCGATACACAACGAACTCGCGGACCGGATCACCACGGCGGTCAGCACCAGGGTCGACATCGAACAGGTCACCGCGGACGCGTTGACCGCGCTGGCCGACAACCTGCCGCAGGCGGCCGAACGGCCGCGCGTGGCGGACGCGTTGCGCGCGCTGCCGCCGCTGGTGGCCGCTCAGGCCGAAGCCGCGATCCACCAGGTCGCGCTGTCGCTGGTGTCCAGCGAGGAATTCCAACGGCTGTGGGTCGCCGCGAACCGGCGCGCACACGAGACGCTCGTCGCGCTGCTCGTCGGCGGGCCTGGAACCGCCGTCGAGGTCGATGACCAAGGCACGGTGAGCATCTCGCTGCAAGCGGTGCTGGAGATCGTGCGCCAGCGGCTCGCCGAACGCGGAATCACCCTCGGCGACAGGCTGCCCGAGGTCGACGCGCAGTTCGTCCTGTTCCGCTCCGCGGACCTGGTCAAGGCGCGGCAGGCCGTCCGCACGCTCGATCGCCTGGCGAACGCGCTGCCCTGGATCGCACTCGCCGCCGCAGGCTGCGCGGTCTGGTCGGCGCCGCGCGCGCACCGGACCAGGGCGCTCGCGCTGGCCGGATCGAGCGCCGCGCTGGCGATGGTCGTGCTCGCCGTCGCGCTGGTCATCGGGCGCCGCGCCTACCTCGACGCCATGCCGCCGCAGATCCTCTCCGCCGATGCGGCCGCCGCGTTGATCGATGCCGTTTACGCGCCGCTGCGCGCGGGCCTGCGCGCCGTGCTGGCGGTGGGCGTGATCGTCGCGATGGCGAGTTATCTTGCGGGACCGTCGATCTCGGCACAGGCGGTGCGCCGCGGCGGCGCGCGTGCCCTGGCCGCGCTGCGCGGGCGGCGCCATGGCGACCCGACGGCGGCCGAGATCCTCGCGGATCGCTACCGGATGCCGTTGCGGGCGGTCATCGTCGCGGGCGCCGCGCTGGCGGTGGCGTTCTGGCCGTTTCCCACCGGCCTGGTCGTACTCGGCATCGCATCGGTCACCGGGGTGCTGCTGCTGGCGGTGGAACTGGTGGCCAGGGCGGCGCCGAAATCCGAAACCGCTCAACGACAAGGAGAATCCTCATGACCGACGCTCCGGCGATCGCCGATCACGGACTGATCGGCGACCTGCAAACGGCCGCACTCGTCGCCACCGACGGCACCATCGACTGGTTCTGCTGTCCTCGCTTCGACGCACCGAGCGTCTTCGGGTCACTGCTCGACCAGGAACGCGGCGGGCACTGCCGAATCCAGCCCTCGGTTCGCCCCTACCGGAGTACGCAGATGTACTTCCCCGAGACCGCGATTCTGATCACCCGATTCATGACCGAGGACGGCACCGGCGAGGTGTACGACTTCATGGCGCCGCTGCCCGGGCGCGCGGCGACGCCGAACCATCGGCTGGTGCGAACGGTGCGGTGCGTGCGCGGCCGCCTCACCTTCGACCTGGACCTGATGCCCCGCTTCGACTACGGACGCCGGTCGCATTCCACGAAGCTCACCGAAGACGGCGCCGTCTTCGACGGTGGGGAGCACAACCTGACCATGCACGTGGTGCGTGCCCCGGATGACGCTCGGCTCGCCGAGATGCACACCACCGAGGACGGACATGTCTACGGCTCGATCACGCTAGCTGCAGGCCAGACGCGCGGGATCGTGCTGGAATCGGCCGCGCCGGGACCGCCGCGCACCATCCACCCGGCCGAGATCGAGCAGCTGTTCCAGAGCACGGTTCGCTACTGGCACTCCTGGCTGGCGCGGTCGACCTATCAGGGTCGCTGGCGCGAGATCGTGCACCGCTCGGCGATCACGCTCAAGCTGCTGACCTACGCGCCGACCGGCGCCATCGTCGCGGCGCCGACCGCCGGACTGCCCGAACAGATCGGCGGCGAGCGCAACTGGGACTACCGCTATACCTGGATCCGGGACGCCGCGTTCTCGGTGCACTCGCTGCTCGCCCTCGGATTCACCGAGGAGGCAGCGGATTTCGCCCGGTGGCTGCGCAACCGCTACCGGGAAACCGACGGGCGGCTGGGGATCATGTACCGGGTGGACGGCTCCCCGGAGTTGCGCGAGGAAGTGCTCGGCCACTGGACGGGCTACCGCGGATCCGTTCCGGTGCGCATCGGCAACAACGCCGCCGATCAACTTCAGCTCGACATCTACGGCGAGCTGCTCGACGCCCTCTATCGCGCCGACCGCAGCGGCCTGCGCATCGGCCACGAGGGCTGGCAGGACGTGCTCGCCATCCTCGACTGGCTGGCGTTCAATTGGGACCGGCCGGAGGAGGGGATCTGGGAAACCCGCGGCGGGGCGGCCGATTTCAGCTACGGCCGGTTGATGAGCTGGGTGGCCTTCGACCGCGCCATCCGGATCGCGACGACCCACGGCCTGCCCGGTCCGATCGAGCAGTGGCGGGCCGAACGAGACCAGATCTACGCCCAGCTCTGGGACCGCGGCTGGAATCCGCGCCGCCGAGCCTTTGTCCGGCAATACGATTCGGAGGTCCTCGACTCGTCCCTGCTGCGCATGGTGAAGGTCGGCTTCGTCGCGCCGCGCGATCCCCGCTGGCTGTCCACCCTGGCCGCGATCACCGACGAACTGGTGACCGACAGCCTGGTGTACCGCTACGACCCGGCGGCGGCGCCGGACGGCCTGCGCGGGGCCGAAGGCACCTTCTCCCTCTGCACGTTCGACTACGTGAACGCCTTGGCCCAGGCCGGCGAACTCACCCAGGCTCGCCTGGTGTTCGAGAAGATGCTCACCTACGCCAACCATGTCGGTCTCTACGCCGAGGAGGTCGCGCTCACCGGCGAACAGCTCGGCAACTTCCCCCAGGCCTTCACCCATCTGGCCCTGATCGATGCCGCGCTCACCCTGGACGACGCGCTCACCAGCGGATCCACCTGACCGGACGTCTCCTCCAATGAGACCTGCGTCTCGTTCGCGCGAACCACGCCGCTCTGCTGTCACACCCGGGATGACCGCGTCGTCTACCAGGCAACCAGGCAGACACGCTGCCGAGCGAACAGAAGGATCGAACAATGAACGTCGCTTACTACATCGTCGGTGTGCTCGCTGCCCTGTGGATCGGGTTCTCGGGTTACTCGCTGGCCGCACAGAAGCAGTTCGTCGTCGAGCCGCTCGAGCAGTACGGCGTGCCGCGGGCGTGGTGGAACTGGCTGGCCCTGGCCAAGTCGGCGGGCGCGCTCGGCCTGATCGTCGGCTTCTTCATCCCGGCCATCGGCGTCGCGGCGGCGGTGTGCTTGATCGCCTACTTCCTGTTGGCCTCGGCCACCGCCATCCGGGCCCGCTCGTACCAGACCGCGATCTTCCCGGTGCTGTACCTGGTCCCGGCCGCCGCCACCCTGGCGCTGCAAATCGCCCGGTAGGCCGAGCACACAGACGAGAAGCAGCCGCAGGCAATTGCCTGCGGCTGCTTCGTCGATCGGTGGCCGAACTATCCGACCGGCTCGACTCGACGGCCGCGGCCACGCAAGACCGGGCGGAGGCGGCGAGGTGGCCTGCGCACCTCCGGTGCGTCGGTGGCGACCGACGGGTCCTGAACTCGGGTCTGGCCCGCCTCGATCCACACCGTGGCGTCGAGCGCACCGTGGCGCGACAGCTCCGCGCCGCGGATGGCGGCCTCACAGCGCCGAGCCAGATCGCGCCGATCGGTGCCCGGCTGCTGCACCGACTCCAGCACCACCTCGGCGACCATGCCACGCGAACGCAGCACCCTGCGGGCGGACGAGGCGAAGGTGTCCACGCCGACGAAACCGGGCACCGTGCACTGGACCCCGTGCCTGTCCAGGTAGCGCAACCGCACCGGCTGCACCGGAGTCACGGTGTCGACGGCCGCCTGGAACAGCGCGGGCCGCATGCTGCCGTACGCGCGACCGCACCAGGTGGTTCCCTCGGGGAACACCGCGATCCGCTCGCCCGCCGACAGCCTGGCGCCGACCTGCTCAACCACGCCGGGCAGCTTGCGCAGCTTCTCCCGCTCGATCGGGATGACCCGCATCAGCGTCGCCAGCTTGCCGAGCACCGGCCAGTCGACCATGTCCGCCCTGGCCACGAAGCCGAGCGGCTGCACGGCGGCCAGCGCGACGATGTCGGTCCAGCCGATGTGCCCGACGACCACCATCACCCCGGTGCCGGACGGCGCGTAACCGGCGGGCGCGGTGCTGCCCTCATCGACAGCACCGCGCCCGTCCGAGTCGATCCGGCGATCGACGATCCGCAATTCCATGCCGAGACAACTCAGCAGCGTGCGCGCGTACCCGCGCTGCAAGCGTTCGCGCCTGCCCTGCGGCGTCACCAGATTCACCAGCGGGAAGCTGATCAGCAGCCCGGCGACGCCGAGCAGCCTGCCGACGACCCGGCCGGTACCGACCTGGTCGATCGACTCGATGCAGCCGGGCCCGCACGGGCTCGACGGCATCCACGCGTGTGCGGTGGCCGGTGCGGGCGGCGCGTCGAACACCACAGTCCTCACCGTCCCCCGTCGAAGGTCGCGGCCGCGTCCTGTAATCGGTTGAGGTAGCGGGTGTTGATGGTGTCCAGGCCGAGCACGGCGACGAAGTCGGCGACGCCGAAGTCCGGATCGTGCGCGGGCTCGCCGCAGATCTCCGCGCCGAGGCGCAGGTAGCCGCGCAGCAGCGGCGGCAGCTTGGGCCGGGCGGGCGGGGTCAGGTCGTCGAGGGTCTTGCCGTCCACGACCACCGGGCGCAGCGGGCGCACCCGCTGTTCCGGATCCGAGCCGTGCCGGCCGAGCAGCAGGTCGCGCACGCCGCGCACGTTCACCCCGGGCTCGTCGGCCGGGCTGTCCTGCATCGGCACCGAGACGCAGCCCATCACCCAGTCGTAACCGGTGAGCTGGATGTAGTGCAGGATGCCCGCCCACATCAGGGTCAGCACCGAGCCGTTGCGATGGTCGGGCACGACGCAGGCGCGGCCCATCTCGACGATCCGGCGGCCGGCCGGATCCAGTTGGGCCAGATCGAATTCCGTGGCGGTGTAGTAGCCGCCGGCCGCGGCGACCTGGTCCGGCGGCAGCATCCGGTAGCAGCCGACGAAGTCTTCGGTCAGGTCGTCGCGAACCAGCAGGTGGTCGCAGTGCTCATCGAAACGGTCGGCGTCCAGGCCCGTTCCGTTGTCTGGGAGGTGGAACCCCGGCTCGCCGGCGAAGACGCCGTAGCGCAGTCGCTGCGCCGCCACGCGGTGCTCGGCGTCGGACGAAACGACCAGCGAGTACCGTGACCGTTCCACCCCGGAGTCCGTCGAGCGCGCCGGGGCTGTCAACACGGACGTAATAGTCATATCGTCAATGAACCCAGCCGCACACTGCGCCGGAGCGACCCCGAAGTGTCGCGCCGATGCCGGTTCAGTGAACGAGACGATGATCACACCGAGCGTTCACCGGACCGTCGCGTCCCGTTCGCGCCCGCGCGCCGCAACCGCGTCTTTCGGCTGCCTAATGCCTCGCGTGGAACACATTTCGACATATCGCCGACACCGCGAAAGCCGCGACGCGAGGTGTTCGCGCTGCGGCTTTCGGCGGATGAACGAGCGTCAGGCGGCCGTTTTCTCGGCGACGCGTGGTTTCTCGGCAGCCTTGGTCACCTCGGCGAACCCGGGACGCCCGGTGCCGATGAAGGCGACCAGCCAGGACGCCACCGCGGCGAACCGGTTGCGGAAGCCGACCAGGTAGAACAGGTGCACGGCGAGCCACATGACCCAGGCGATCAGGCCGCGGAAGGTGATCTTGTCGTTCAGCTTGGTCACCGCGCTGAACCGGCTGATCACCGCCATGCTGCCCTTGTCCCAGTACTTGAACGCGGTGCCCGCCTGCTTCTTTCGGCGAATGATGTCCGCGGCGTGCCTGCCCTCCTGCATGGCCACCGGCGACTGGCCCGGGTAGCCGTTCAAGGAGGTCATGTCGCCGATGGCGTAGATGTCGGCGTAGCCGCCGACGGTCAGGTCCGGATTGATCAACAGCCTTCCGGCCCGGTCGGTCTCGACGCCGGTGGCCTCGGCGAGCACCTTCGCGAACCCGCCGACCTGCACGCCCGCCGACCAGACGATGGTCTCGGCCGCGATGCCGCGCTCGACGCCGCTCTTGTCCTTGACCGTGACCTTGCCCGCTTCGATGTCGGTGACGAAGGTGCCGAGCAGCACGTCGACGCCGGAACGGGTCAACGATTTCTTCGCGTACTCCGACAGCCCGCCGCCGAACGGGGGCAGCACCTCACCGGCGCCCTCGACCAGGGTGACCGAAACCTCTTGGTGGTAGTACCTTTTCGCGAGTTCCTTCAGCTGACCGGCCACCTCGACGCCGGTCGCGCCCGCGCCGACCACGACGAAGCTCAGCAGCCTGCGCCTGGTCTCCTCGTCGGCGCCCGCGGCCTCGGCGAAGACCCGCTGGATCTGTGCGCGCAGGAGTTTGGCGTCGTCGATGGTCTTGAGCGAGAAGGTCTTCTCGGCGAAATCGTCACGGCCGAAGTAGGACTGGCTGGCGCCGGTGGCGGCGATCAGCGAGCCGTACCGGATCCGGCGCTGCTCGCCGTCGTGCTCATAGGTGACGATCGCCTTGTCCGGATCGATGGCGACGACTTTGCCGAGGCGCACGTCCGCCTCGCGGTGGCGGCGCAGAATGGAGGCGATCGGCGGCGCGATCTCCTCCGATGCCAGCACACCGGTCGCTACCTGGTACAACAACGGTTGGAACAGGTGCTCCGGCGTGCTGGAGATCAGCACGTAATCGATACCCGACTTGGCAAGTTGCTTGGCGGCGGAAAGTCCGCCGAACCCCGATCCGACGATGACGACACCCGCGGTTTCGATTCCCGCATCCACGTACTGCATGACAGCCTCCTTCTCTCATTACCAACCGTCATCGGGAACGAAGATATTTCAGGAGTTAGGGCGCATAATTCAGATGACTCTTATCTCGATCCGTCATTAATCGGAGGCGCTGTGGAACTTCGGCAGCTCACCTACTTCGTGGCCGTCTGCGAGGAGCTCAGCTTCAGCGGAGCGGCCGCGAGGTGCTTTATCTCACAGTCCGCGATCAGCCATCAGATCTCCCGGCTCGAGCGTGATCTCGGCGTGCAGTTGTTCGAGCGCTCGACAAGATCGGTGGTGGCCACCGACGCCACCGCACGGCTACTTCCCCTTGCGAAACAGATGCTCAGCCTCGAGTCCGCCATCCGGGCGGCCGTGCGCACCGTCGGCCCGCGGATCCGGCTCGCCGCGAACATGTCCTTCGCGACCCGATCGCTGTCCGCGATCGCCGGCGCCCGCGCGACGCACCCCGAGGCGGAGATCGAGTTCGTGATCAAGCCGTTCCGGCAGCGGATCACCGCGGTGGCCGACGGCGACTGCGATCTCGCGCTCATCCGCGGCAGCGTCGATCAGCCCGGGCTGGAGGTGGAGCAGCTGTGGGTGGAGGATCTGGTGATCGCCACCTCCAGCGCCCACCCGCTGGCCACCAGGGAGACGGTGACGCTGTCGGATCTGAGCAGGTATCCGCTGCTGCTGCCGCCAGAGCAGGAACAGGTGTTGTTGCACACCGTGATTCGATCCGCGTTCGCCGAGCTGCCGACCGGGCCGACGTTCGGCCCGCCGATTCCGCCCGACCACACCGCGACCCTGGAGCTGATCAACCGGCCCGACGCGTGGACGGTGCTGTACGCGGAGAGTTCCACCGAGGGCCTGGTGGTGCTGAAACTGGCCGAGCAGAAGCTCCGCATTCCGGTCTCGGCGGTGCTGCGCAGCGATGTGCGCCGCTCGCCGATTCTCACCACGCTGCTCGCCGGGTTGCACCGGCCTTGATCGACAGCGAACGACCCCGAGCGTGAACTCGGGGTCGTTCGTCCTGAATCATGCGGTGTCCCTGCCGGTTCCGGTCAGGCGTTCTCCCTGGCGAAGCTGCGGGCGCCGATCACCATGAGCACCAGCGCAACCGCGACAGTGACGCCGGTGCCGAGGTAGACGTCGGTGCTGCCGAAGTCGCCGCGGAACAGCGCCCGCGCGGCATCCACGGTGTGCGAGAACGGGTTTGCCTTCGCGATGTAGCGCAGCCAGTTCGGTCCGACGGCCATCGGCAGCAGGATTCCGGACAGCAGCATGATCGGCAGGGTCAGGGTGTTGAGCACCGAGGCGAGCGTGCCCTCGTCCCTGGCCCACAGGCCCAGCGCGTAGGACGCGGCCGCGAGACCGGCGGCCATCACCGCGATCAGCAGCACCGACAGCACCAAACCCAGTGGGTCCGGCCGCAATCCGAAGGCCAGCACCGCCACCGCGACCAGGATCAGGGCCTGCACGATCAGCACCACCATGTCCTTGAGCACCCGGCCGAGCAACAGCGCTCCCCGGTCGGCGGGGGTAACCCGTTGCCGCTCCACGACACCCGCGCGCAACTCCGAGATGATCGCGAATCCGGCATACAGCGAACCCATCAGCCCGGTCTGGATGACCAGGGCCGGCGTGAGGATCTTCCATGGGTCGACGTCGGTCCCGAGCGCGGGCGCGACGCCCTTGATCAACGGGCCGAACAGCACCAGATACAGCACCGGCTGCGACAGGCCGATCAGCACCCACATCGGGTTGCGCAGATTGCTGCGCAGCTGAGACCAGAAGATCAGCCCGGTGTCGCGGGCGAACCTCATGACCGATTCCCTTCGCGCAGTGAACGTCCGGTGAGGGTGAGAAACACATCGTCGAGGCTCGGCCGCTTCACCGTGATCGCGCCCGGCGTGATCCCCCGCTCGTCCAATGCCCGCAGCAGGGGCACCACGGCGGCGTCGCCGCGCTCGACGGTCAGGTGCACCACCGTCGCGCCCGCGTCCTCGGCTCGAACCCCCGACCGGACGTCGAGCGCCGCTTCGGCCACCCGCAGCGCGAGATCGGCTTGCTCGCCGGCGATTTCGACGCTGACCACGTCGCCGGAGATGCGGCGCTTGAGTTCGTCGGGCGTGCCCTCGGCGACGATCTCGCCGTGATCCATCACCAGCAGCCAGTCACAGAGCGCGTCGGCCTCCTCCAGATAGTGCGTCGTGAGCACGATGGTGGTGCCCCGATCCCGCAGTCCCCGAATGTGTTCCCACAGATTGGCCCGGCTCTGCGGATCCAGTCCGCTGGTCGGCTCGTCCAGATAGATCAGCGTCGGGCCGTGCACCAGACCGAGCGCGATGTCCACCCGGCGACGCTGCCCGCCGGACAGCTGTGCGCACTTGCGCCCGCCGAGTCCGTCCAGGTCCAGCGCGGCGAGCAGCTCCTCGGCACTGCGCGCCGCCTGAGGCTTGCTCAGGCCGAAAAGCCTTGCCTGGAGGATCAATTCATCGATCACGAGTTCGAGATCGTTGGTCATGTTGCCCTGCGCGACATACCCGATCCGCGACCGCACCAGTCGCGCCTCGGTCCGTAGGTCCGCGCCGGAGACGCTCGCCTCGCCGGCGGTCGGCGCGATCAGCGTGCTGAGCATCCGCAGGGTGGTCGTCTTGCCCGCGCCGTTCGGGCCGAGGAGACCGAGGATTTCGCCGTCGCGCACGGCGAAATCGACCCCCTTGACCGCCTCGACGGGACCGGTTCCGGTGTTGAAGGTTCGGGCGAGCCCACGCACCTCGATGACCGCGGTACGTGTGCGGCCACGAACGGTGTCGATCGTTTCCACACCGCTTACGGTAGGAACGATCGACCAAATAGTCAAGCTTTACTATTCACGCTTGATCATGACAGCGGCGGTTCCCAGGTGCTCATCGCTGCGTTCCCCCCGCCCCACGCGTCGAGCTCACCGGTTTCGATGCGCTCCAACGTCTTTCGTGACCAGTTCAGGTCCGCCCGGATGTGGTCGGCGGACAGGCGCATCGCGTCGGCCACGTGGTGCGGCTCGGACTCCGCGGGATTGCCGCTGCCGGCCAGGATCCGCGCCACCTCCCGCTCGGTGAAGGCCAACTCGGCCTCGAACTTGAGAATCCGGCTGCTCAACGCGGCGATGACCTCGTCGCGCGGCGCGGCCGGAAAGAGTGCGACCGCGGCGAAGTACGGGTTCTTCGGCTGCTCGGCGGAGTACAACGACGCGCGCAGCATCTCGCCGAACTCCTTCTCCCCCTCGCTGGTGAGCCGATACGTGGTCCGCTCCGGGCGAGCGCCGTCCTGGGCGACCCCCTCGACCGCGATCAGCCCGTCGCGCTGCAGGGTGTTCAGCGCACCGTAGATCGACCCCGGCTTCACATTCGCCCAGTCGTCGGCATGCCAGGACAGCAACTCACGCCGAACGTCATACCCATGCACCGGTTGCAACAGCCGGACGATCGCGAGCACCAGCATCCGGGTGGTAGGAACAGCCATACTCGCAGGCTATCGCACCCGCGGCGGCCGATCGGAACGCCTTCCCGCACAGCATGTTCCGGATACACGAACGGCCCCCCGGGCCGAAGCCGGAGGGCCGTTCGATCGAGCTGTCGCGACTCAGCCCTTGTGGGCCTTGACCGCTTCGGTCAGCTGCGGGGCGACGTTGAACAGGTCACCCACGATGCCGTAGTCCGCGATCTCGAAGATCGGGGCCTCTTCGTCCTTGTTGACCGCGACGATGGTCTTCGAGGTCTGCATGCCCGCCCGGTGCTGGATGGCGCCGGAGATGCCGAGGGCGATGTAGAGCTGCGGCGAGACCGTCTTACCGGTCTGGCCGACCTGGAACTGACCCGGGTAGTAGCCCGAGTCGACCGCGGCGCGCGAGGCGCCGACGGCGGCACCGAGCGAGTCGGCCAGTTCCTCGACGACCGAGAACTTCTCGGCGGAACCGACACCGCGACCACCGGAGACGACGATGTTCGCCTCGGTGAGCTCGGGACGGTCGCCGGCGACGATCGGCTCGCGCGCGGTCACCTTGACCACGCCGTCTTCCTGCGCGGGCACCTCGACGGTGACCTTCTCGCCGGCGCCGGCCTGCGCGGAGGCCTCGATGGCGCCCGGGCGCACCGAGATCACCGGCACGTCGCCGGTGGCCTTCGCGTCGACGGTGAACGCGCCACCGAAGATGGAGTGCACGGCGGTGCCGTCCGACTTCACGTCGATCACGTCGACCAGCAGGCCGGAGCCGATGCGGGCGGCGAGGCGGCCCGACACCTCCTTGCCCTCGGCCGAGGCGGCGACGATGACGGCGGCCGGGGAGACCTGCTCGGTCAGCGCGGCGAGCACGTCGATCTTCGGGGTGAGCAGGTAGTTCTCCACGTCGTCGGACTCGGCGATGTAGATCTTCTCCGCACCGGCCGCGGCGAGCGCCTCGGCCAGCTTCTCGCCGGTACCCGCGGTGCCGAGCACCACGGCGGCCGGCTCGCCCAGGTTGCGGGCGGCGGTCAGGAGCTCGGTGCTGACCTTCTTGATCGCACCGTCCGCGTGCTCGATGAGCACAAGTACTTCAGCCATTTGTGTTCTCTCCTAAGCAGTCTCAGACCGGCGGGATCAGATGATCTTCTGACCGACGAGGTACTGGGCGATCTTGGTGCCGCCGTCGCCTTCGTCCGCGATCTTCTCGCCCGCGGTACGCGGCGGCTTCGGGGTGGCGCCGGTGACGGTGCTGCCCGCGTTCGCGACACCGACGGTCGACGGGTCGACGCCCAGGTCGGCCAGCGTGAAGGTCTGCACTTCCTTCTTCTTCGCGGCCATGATGCCCTTGAAGGAGGGGAAGCGCGGCTCGTTGATCTTCTCGGTCACGCTGACGATGGCCGGGAGGGTGGCCTCCAGCTTGAACACGCCATCGTCGGTCTCGCGCTCGCCGGTGACCTTGTCCCCGTCGACGGTGAGCTTGCGCAGGTGCGTGAGCTGGGGCAGGCCGAGGTATTCGGCGATGATCGCGGGGACCGCACCGGCGCGACCGTCGGTCGCCTCGTTGCCCGCGATGACCAGCTCGACACCTTCGACCTGGCCGAGCGCGCTCGCCAGCACCCACGCGGTCTGCACGGCGTCGGAGCCGTGGATCGCCGGGTCGTTGATGTGGATGGCCTTGTCGGCGCCCATGGACAGCGCCTTGCGGATGGCCTCGGTGGCCCGGTCCGGACCGGCGGCCAGGACGGTGACCTCGCCGCCCTGCGCCTCCTTGATCAGCAGCGCTTCCTCGACGGCGCGCTCGTTGATCTCGTCGAGGACGGCGTCGGCGGCTTCGCGATCGAGGGTGTAGTCACCATCGGTCAGCTTGCGCTCGGACCAGGTGTCGGGAACCTGCTTGATGAGTACGACGATGTTCGGCATCGGTCTTCGTCGACCTCCTGTTCTGGTTACACGTATGGAGTGGTCGCACAGGCGGCGCCGTACGTCCGTGTGAGTAGCTCAGGGCGTGACACTACCCTACGTTAAGTTACTCGTGGGTAACTTAACCGCTTCTCTCTCACAACGCCAGCCCCGGCGATATCGTGCCGGGCTGGAGCCCGCCCGCGCGGCCGCCGCGGAACGGCCCATCCACACTGGGTAGGGGCATCCCGGTGACCGGGTGCGGGTATCCCGCAAACCTTCAGTACCAGTAACGTCGGAATGATGAGCGAGGCTGTGATCCCTGCCGCAGTGGACGACCCGACGGGCATGACCGGCGCCCCGGCGACCACCATCGGCGCCGTCGAACCGCTGCCGTTGACCGGCGAACGGACCGTCCCCGGCATTGCCGAGGAGAACTACTGGTTCCGCAGACACGAGATCGCCTATGCCCGCCTGCTCGACCGCTGCGCCGGAAAGACCGTGCTGGAGGCCGGATCCGGCGAAGGCTACGGCGCGGACATGATCGCCTCGGTGGCCACCAAGGTCACCGGCGTGGACTACGACACCGGCGCGGTCGAGCACGTGCGCGCGCGGTACCCGAGGGTGGAGATGATCCAGGGCAACCTGGCCGCGCTGCCGCTGCCCGACGCCTCGGTCGACGTCGTGGTGAATTTCCAAGTGATCGAACACCTTTGGGATCAGGGCCAGTTCCTGCGCGAGTGCCTGCGGGTGCTGCGTCCCGGCGGCGAGCTGCTGATCAGCACGCCGAACCGGATCACCTTCTCCCCCGGCCGCGACACCCCGCTCAATCCGTTCCACACCCGTGAGCTGAACGCCGCCGAGCTGACCGAACTGCTGGTCGACGCGGGCTTCGAGGTCACGCAGATGACCGGCGTGCACCACGGCCCGAGCCTGAAGGCGTTGGACGCCAAGCACGGCGGTTCGTTCATCGACGCGCAGATCGAGCGCGCGCTGGCCGGCGAACCGTGGCCCGCCGACCTCACCGCCGACGTCGCCGCGGTCACCATCGATGACTTCACCCTGATCGCCGACGACATCGACGCGAGCCTCGACCTGGTCGCCATCGCGGTGAAGCCGTGAGCGAGGCGGTTCCCGGCCAGTTCAGCTTGGTCCTGCACTCCCATCTGCCCTGGTTCGCCCATCACGGCCGCTGGCCGGTCGGCGAGGAATGGCTCTACCAATCCTGGGCCGCGTCTTACCTTCCGGTCGCCGAGGTGCTGAGAACGCTTGCCGCCGAAGGACGTTCGCATCTGCTCAGTCTCGGCATCACGCCGGTGCTGGCGGCCCAGCTGGACGACCCGCACTGCCTGGCCGGCATGCATCACTGGCTCGGCAACTGGCAGCTGCGCGCCGACGAGGCGGCGATGGCCGGCAACCTCGCCCTCGGCCGGCACGAACATCGTTTGGCCACAGCGGCTTTGGCCGATTTCGAGGAACGCTGGCGGCACGGCGCCGCGCCGGTCTGGCGGGAGCTGATCGACGCCGAAACCATCGAGTTGCTCGGCGGCCCGCTGGCACACCCGTTCCAGCCGCTACTCGATCCGCGGCTGCGTCAGTTCCAGCTCACCGAGGGATTGAGCGACGCACGCCATCGCTGGGGCCACACGCCGACCGGCATCTGGGCACCGGAATGCGGCTACACGCCGGGCATGGAAATCGGTTACGCCGACGCCGGTGTGACCCATTTCATGGTCGACGGTCCCGCATTGCGCGGCGATACGACCCTCGGCCGCCCGGTGCGCGAGTCCGACGTGGTCGCGTTCGGCCGCGACCTGCAGGTGAGCTACCGGGTGTGGTCGCCGAAATCGGGCTACCCGGGGCAGAGCGCCTACCGTGACTTTCATCACTACGACCACGCGACGGGTCTCAAGCCGTCCCGGGTCACCGGCAAGACCGTGGCCGGTCCGGACAAGGCCCCGTACGACCCGGAACTCGCGGCCGCCGCGATCGGCCGCGACGTCGACGACTTCGTGCAGACCGTGCGCGAGCGACTGATCAGCGAATCCGCCCGGATCGGCAGGCCAGCGCTGGTGGTGGCCGCGTTCGACACCGAGCTGTTCGGTCACTGGTGGCACGAGGGCCCGCAGTGGTTGGCCCAGGTGTTGCGGGCACTGCCCGAGGCCGGCGTCGACGTTGGCACGCTGGCCGATGCGCGGGAGCGCGGATTCGTCGGGGAGCCGGTGCCATTGGCCGATTCGTCCTGGGGCTCGGGCAAGGACTGGCGGGTCTGGGCCGGGGATCAGGTGCGGGATCTGGTCGAACTCAACGACGACATCGTGCGGCTCACCCTGGACACGGTCGACAAGATGCGCCCGGCCGACGGCGGTGCGCCCGCGCTGCGCGACAACGTCGCCGATCAGTTGCTGCGCGAGGCCATTCTCACCGTGTCCAGCGACTGGGCGTTCATGGTCAGCAAGGACTCCGCCGCGGGGTACGCGCGCGACCGCGCGCACCGGCACGCGCATGCCGTGCGGGAGATCGCGGCCGCCGTCGGAGCGGGTCAACTCGCGAAAGCACAGCAGTTGGCGGCAGGATGGGGGTCGGCTGACGGACTCTTCCCCGGTGTGGACGCGCGACGACTCGGGAGCGCCGGGTCCGGAGGAAGCTTCGCCGCGGCTGCCGAGCACGCCGCGTCCAGCGCAGAAGGACATGCATGAAGATCTTGATGGTGTCGTGGGAGTACCCGCCGGTCGTGGTCGGCGGGTTGGGCAGGCATGTGCACCACCTGGCGACCGAGCTGGCCGTCGCCGGTCACGAGGTGGTCGTGCTGGCCCGCCGTCCCTCCGGCACCGACTCCTCGACCCATCCCACGCACTCGTTCATCGCCGAGGGTGTGCTGGTGGTCGCGGTCGCGGAGGACCCGCCGGTCTTCGATTTCGGCGAGGACATGCTGGCCTGGACGCTGGCCATGGGGCACGCGATGGTGCGGGCAGGCATCGCGCTGGGCAAGCCGGGCATCGGTGACGGCTGGGTGCCCGACGTGGTGCACGCGCACGACTGGCTGGTCGCGCACCCCGGCATCGCGCTGGCCGAGTACTACGACGTGCCGCTGGTGTCCACCATTCACGCCACCGAGGCCGGGCGGCACAGCGGCTGGGTCGCGGGCAAGGTCAACCGGCAGGTGCATTCGGTCGAGTGGTGGCTGGCCAACGAATCCGACGCGCTGATCACCTGCTCGACCTCGATGCAGGACGAGGTGGAACGTCTCTACGGCCCGGAGCGGGTGCCGATGACGGTGATCCGCAACGGAATCGACGTGGGCGCGTGGACCTTTCGGCCGCGCTCGCCGCGCACCGGACCGCCGCGGCTGCTCTATGTCGGCCGGCTCGAATACGAGAAGGGCGTGCAGGACGCGATCGCCGCGCTCCCGCGTATCCGCCGCGCCCACCCCGGCACCACGCTCACCATCGCGGGCATCGGCACCCAGTTCGAGTGGCTGCGCGAGCGCGCCCGGGTGCACCGGGTGGCCCGCGCGGTGAACTTCGCCGGCCAGCTCGACCACGCCCAGCTGCTGAGCTGGCTGCACGGCGCCGACGCCATTGTGCTGCCGAGCCGCTACGAACCCTTCGGCATCGTCGCGCTCGAGGCCGCCGCCGCGGGCACCCCGCTGATCACCTCGACCGCGGGCGGACTCGGCGAGGCGGTCATCGACGGCGTCACCGGCGCCTCGTTCGCGCCCGCCGACGTGGACGGCCTGGTCGACGCGGCCCGCGCAACCCTCGACGATCCGGTCGCCGCCCAGGACCGCGCCTATGCCGCCCGCGAACGCCTCACCGCCGATTTCGCCTGGGACGTCGTCGCCGCGGAAACCGCGCAGGTCTATCACTCGGCCAAGCGCCGCGTCCGCAATCCGCTCGGCCGGCCGAGCATCGTCGAACGCCCACTCCCCGAGCGCGACCCGAAGCCGCTCTAGGCGTCCATCTTCTTGATGATGCGCTGGATGGTGAGCCACGTGCGCGTGGTCAGGTGCTTGCCGTAGGTCTTTTCGAGCCAGCCCATGTATTCCGGGGTCTTGCCGGATTCGCGGTTGTCGATCACCGCGAGGAACGCGCCGCACGGTACGTCGTAACCGACGATCCGGGTGAGCGGGTCGAGCTGACCGGGCAGCTCGCCGGGCTTCAGCTCGCGGTCCTTGGCGAACGTGGCCACCAGGTAGGTGCCGCGCTCGTGGGTGAGGCCCGGGAACGGGTCGGTGTCGAGCAACGCTTGCAGCTCGTCGCGCGTGCGGATGATCGTGCCGCCGGCGATGCCGAGTTCGGCACTGAGCGCCTGCTGGATCCGGTCCTCGAGCGCGCCGACATCGGTCTCGGTGCTGCGGAACACGATATTGCCACTCGACAGCACCGACGCGACCCGGTCGAACCCGAGCCGCTCGAACACGCCACGCAACTTGTCGTTGGTCATGTTCGGGTTGCCCGGGCCGATCCCGCGCAGCAGGGCAGCGTAGCGGTTCACGCCGTCTTCGCGCCGTTCTTCTTGCGCTCGATATCTTCCAGCGCCGCAAGGTATTGCGCCCGCTCCTCGGCGCTCGCCTCCCAGGCGGCCTTGCGATTCTTGACCACCTTGGCGGGCGCGCCGACGGCGATGCTGTAGTCCGGGATATCCCCCTTGACCACCGCGTGCGCGCCGAGCACGCAGCCGCGGCCGACGCGCGTCTCGCGCAGCACCGTCACCTTGGCCGCGATCCAGGTGTCCGGGCCGATCCGGACAGGGCTCTTCACGATGCCCTGGTCCTTGATCGGCAGGGTGATGTCGTCCATCTTGTGGTCGAAATCGCAGATGTAGCACCAGTCCGCGACCAGCGTCGATTCGCCGATCTCGATGTCGAGGTAGGTGTTGACCACGTTGTCCTTGCCGAACACCACCTTGTCGCCGATGCGCAGCGAACCCTCGTGGCAGCGAATGGCATTGCCATCGCCGATGTGCACCCAGCGGCCGATCTCCATCCGGCCCAGCTCGGGCGTCGCGTGCACCTCGACCCGCTTGCCGAGGAAGACCATGCCGCGCAACACGATGTGCGGGTTGGACAGCCGGAACTTGAGCAGCCGGTAATAGCGCACCAGGTACCAGGGCGTGTACGCCCGGTTCGCGAGCACCCAGCGCAGCGACGCCACGGTCAGAAAGCGCGCCTGCTGCGGATCCCGGCGGCGCGATCCCCGCCAGCGCGAGCGCAGCGGTGCGCCCCACATGCTCGTCACGAACGGATCTCCTGTCGTGGTCCAACGGCTGGTCGCCACGTCAGCGGCGACGGGTAGAGCATAACGGGCGCGGTCCGGCCCGATCCGGCCACCGACCGGACCGCAACGGCAGGACTCGGAACACGCGCGCGAGCCGCTCCCGTACAGTGACTGCTGCGCCGAGGGCGGCGCCCCCCGAATCCACACGCGTACACCCGAACCGGGTCGCTCCAGAGTTGTGGGTCGGCACGCTTTAGTCTCGTGCGAGCGGAAACGACGACAGGAGTGCAGCAGGTGCGAAGCGGCGTACTGGCTAGTTCCAGGTGGCGGCCGTCCCGGGTGCGGGTTGTTGCGTCGCTGGCCGCGGTCGGTGCGCTGGCCCTGACCGGCTGCGGCACCGATGTCGACGACATCGCGGTCGGTCCGGGCAAGGGCTGGCCCGCCGCGTACCACGACGGCCGCAACGGCGGCAGCAGCCCGGTGACCGGCGCCAAGAAGATCGCGCTGAGCTGGACGCGCCCGATCGGCGGGCCGATCGCCGAGCCGGTCACCATCGGCCCCGACGGGCAGATGTTCCTGACCACGAACACGCCGACCTGCACCCTCTACTCCTTCCAGATGGCCACCGGCCGTAAGCGTTTCTGCAGCGGGCTCGGTCCCACGGCGATCGCGACACCGTCGGTGGTGGACGGCATGACGAACGTCTATGTCGGCGACGACAAGGACAACGTCGGCGCGGTGATCTCGTTCAACTACCTCGGCCAGCCGCGGTGGCGCACGACGGTGGCCGGGGCCCCGGTCTCGACCCAGTTCACCGGCGACGGAAACCTGTTGACCGTCACCCAATCCGGGCAGGTCGACGTGCTCTCCCGGCAGACCGGCCAGCGCGTCGTGTCCACCGTGCAGTTGCTCGGCCAGCCGGACTTCCTGAACAACCCGAACCTCGGCTGGCCCGCCGCCGGGCAGGGCCTCGACGAATGCCGGGTCGGCGAGCCGCAGTGCCCGGTCGCGAACATCTCCGCGGTCGACACCGCGACCGGCCGCTTCTTCGTCACGGTATGGAAGCCGGGCCAGCCGACCGCAGCGCTGGTCGCGCTTCGGTACGCGGACAACAAGATCCAGCAGGAATGGAGCGCCGACCTGCTCTTCGGCGGCAGCGCCACCAGCCCGACGCTGTCCGCCGACGGCAAGACGGTCTACGTGGGTGACAACACGAACCGGCTGATGGCGGTGAACGCGGCCGACGGGCGCACCAAGTGGGTGCAGCCGCTGGAATTCACTCCGCGCGGCGGCATTTCGGTGTCCAGTGACGGCCTGATCATTCCGTCCGGCGACGAGGGCTACCTGTTCGCCCTGCGGGACAAGGGTGACGCGGCCGAAGTCGCTTGGGAGCGCAAGGATCTCGATCTGCGCGGCACCCCGGTGCAGACCGCGGGCGGCACCGGCTACACCGCTGCGGCGATCGGTGCCGGACTGAACCTCATCACCTTCGACACCAAGACCGGCTCGACCATCGACTCCGATGTGCTCCCCGGCGCGCAGGGCAGCACCACCGGTACCTCGGTCGGCGCCAACGGCGAGGTCATCGTCGCCACCCGGATCGGCGAGCTGTTCGTGTTCAAGCCCGAGCGCTGACCGCACGCGGGGTCGCGGCGACGGCGGTACACAGGAAGGCCGTCGGGGTGCGCCCGATTCGGGTGATCACCAGGGTGAACGGCCGGGTGCCCTGGGGCTTGAGGGCGCGGCGGAGTTTGTCCGGGTCCACATCGACGCCGCGCACCAGGATTTCCAGGGGGCCGCAGTCGTGGCGGCGGAGTTCGGCGCGGAGGGTCTTCTCGCGGTAGTCGAGGCGATCGAGGACACGGAAGCCGCGGGTTCCCGGCGGGACGGCGTTGCCGGTGAGATAGGCGATACGTGGATCCAGTTGCCAGAGACCGTGTTTCGCCGCGTAGTGGCGGACGAGTCCGGCGCGGACGACGGCGCCGTCGGGATCGACGATCCAGTCGCCGGGCTCCTGGTCGGGGAGATCGTCCGGTTCCGCGTCGGTGAGGGTGAAAGATGTTCCGGCCGAGGCCGATACGGTCGCCCGGCGCGTGACCGCGGGGTCGGACAGGCCGGCCGACCAGAGGCAGGCCTCGCGCACCGCGCCGTCCAGGGAGACCACCTCGATCTCCCCGGACCAGTCGAGCCGGTCGAAATCCAGTCCGGGCGCGCACTTCACGGCGATATCACGGTCGGGGTAGGCGGCGAGCAGGTCCGGCAGCGGCGGTTGCAGCTTGGCCGGGTCGTGCGTGCGCTTCCCGTCCGCTCGCCGCGCGGGGTCGGCGATGACGACGGTGTCCCTGCTCACCGGCACGAGCGCGTCGGCCTTGGCGAGCAACACATTTCGGCGATCGGCCAGGTTGTGCGCGGCCATGGCCAACCGCGTGTCATCCAGATCGCTGCCGATGACCGCGGGACACACTCGGGCAAGTTCGGCCAGCTCCGCGCCGATCGAGCAGGTCACGTCGTGCACGGCCCGCCCGGCCAGCCGAACGGCCCGCTGCCGGGCGACCAGCGTCGGGGTCGCCTGCTGCAACGCGTCGTCGGTGAACAACCAGTCCCGCGCGTCGGCGAGCTTCACCCCCGCCTTGCGCCGCAGCCGCACCGTCTCGACCAGCGCGGCCGCCCGGTCACCGTACGCACGCCGCACCCACGCCAGATCGCGCAGGTGCGACGCCTGGGTCAGCTCCAGCCGATCCACCTCGGTCAGCGCGGCGATGCCCGCCGGACCGCCGAGGTAGGCGACATCCTCGCGGCTGAAGCCGTAGCCCACTTACTTGGCAGACGAGCCGGGCTTCACGCCGGTGATCATCGCGTTGTAGAAGAACTGACGCGGCACCACCCGGCGCATGACGTTCTCGTCCAGCCAGCTCAGGCGCAGCCACGCCTTGTACATGGCCAGGCGGTAGCCCATGGTCAGCTTCTCGTCCGGCACGGCCGCCTCGAAGGTGCGCACCGGCCAGCCCCACAGTGCCGCCGCGAACTCTTCGGTGGACGCCTTCACGTCGACCGCGCCCGCGGCGGCGGCCATCCGCTCCAGCTCGCTCGGGTCGAACGTGTGCAGGTCGACGACCGCCTCGAGCGCGGCGGCCCGGGAGGACTCGTCCAGCTCGGTCTGCGGCCGCCGCCAGCCGGACAGCTGCGGCAGCTTGGTGACGGTGGTGGTGGCCTTCCAGGTGATCCGGCCGAGCCAACGAGCGTAGAAGTTGCCCGCGGTGGTCGGCTCGCCGGCGAAGACGAAGCGGCCGCCGGGCTTGAGCACGCGCAGGCATTCCTTCAGCGCGAGTTCGACATCGGGGATGTGGTGCAGCACCGCGTGCCCGCACACGAGGTCGAAGGTGTCGTCCTCGTACGGGATGGTCTCGGCGTCGGCGACCCGGCCGTCCACGTCCAGGCCGAGGTGCTCGGCGTTGCGCAGCGCGACCTTCACCATGCCGGGCGACAGGTCGGTGACCGAGCCGGACTTGGCCACGCCGCCCTGCATCAGGTTCAGCAGGAAGAAGCCGGTGCCACAACCGAGTTCGAGCGCGCGCTCGTACGGCAGCGGCGCCGGGCCGACGGCCGCGTCGAACCGGCCGCGGGCGTAGTCGATGCAGCGTTCGTCATACGAAATCGACCATTTGTCGTCGTAGGTCTCGGCTTCCCAGTCGTGATAGAGCACCTGGGCGAGCTTCGTATCCTTGCGAGCTGCTTCGACCTCCGCCTCGGTGGCGTGCGGGTTAGGCGCGGGGTCGTCGGGACGTACCGTCATGGAGGCCAAGCCTACCCAAACCCGCTGGCCCGGCCTGCTGTCGGCCCATGGTTTCCGGTCACAGCTGGACCAGCGGCCAGATAGGAACCTGTTCCCATCAGGTGATCTTCGACAAACCGCTGCTCAGACCCGCACAAACCGGGCCGCGAAGATCACCGCCGGGACCGCTCAGCGACCGACGAAAGCCGCCGAGCCTGGGCCGTCGGCGAGGTAGGACCCGGTGCCGATCCGGCGGTCCTCGGTGCCGAACAGATCGGACCATTCGGTCTGCGCCCGGTCGAGCCCGTGCGGGCCTGCCTCGAACACCGCCTTCGCGGCGGCGAGGGCGCGCGCCGGGCCGTCGGTGAACCGCTGCGCCCAGTTCAACGCGGCGGTGTACACATCGTCGGGCGGCACGACCTCGTCCACCAGACCGAGCGTGCGCGCCTCCTCGGCCTCGACGAAGCGACCGCTGTAGACGAGGTCCCTGGCCGGTCCAGGACCGATCAGCAGCGACAGCCGCCGGATCCCGGCCAGCGGGATCAGCCCGGCCTTGATCTGCGGCAGGCCGAGCTTGACGTTGTCGCCGATGATCCGCCGATCCGCGCCGAGCGCGAGTTCGAGGCCGCCACCCAGGCAGTAGCCGGTGATCGCGGCGACGGTCGGCTGCGGCAGCCGGGCCAGGCAGCCCAGATCGCGTTGCAGATCCCCCGCCATCGCGCGGGCCTGGTCCGCGCTCAGCCCGGCCAGCTCGGTCAGGTCGTCGCCCGCCGAGAAGACGCGCTCGTCGCCGTAGAGCAGGACCGCGGCCACCGTCGGGTCCGCGGCCACCGTGTCCGCCGCTCGCGCCAGCTCCCGCACCAGCTGCGCGTTCACCAGGTTCATCGGCGGGCGAGCGATCCGGAGGACGGCGACGCGGCGCGCGGGAGCACCCTCGAGCAGATCCAGGGTCACGAATTCGGCCATGGGACGCCACGCTACCGGCCGGGCGCCGCCCTACTTGCGCACGGATCCCTTGAGCCTGCTCGCATCCGGGAGACCGGCGAAGTAGCGCTCACCATCCGGGAAACTGAGCATGCGCTCGCCGGTATCGGCCGACAGCACCGGCATGATCGGCTCGATGGCCGGCTCGGCGGCGAAAATCTCGGCGGTGGAACCGAATTCACCGAGCGCGTCCAATTGCGACCAGGTGGGCGGCAGCAGGATGTCGGTACCGGCCCGCCAGCGCCGCAGCGCCTCGGCCGGGGTGCGCCACTGCACCTCCGCCGCCTCGGAGGTGGCGCCGTCGGCCAGCTGCCCCTGCGGCAGCACGGCCACGAAGAACCTGGTGTCGTAGCGGCGCGGCTCGACCACCGGGGTGATCCAATTCGCCCACGGCCGAAGCAGATCCGCGCGCAGCACGAGGTGCTCCGCGGCCAGGAAACCGGCCAGGGACAGTTCGCGGCGCTCCAGCTTGCCCCGGGCGTCGCGGTAGCCGGTGGTGTCGGAGACGACGGTGTCGGCGGTCGGGCCGGCCAGCAGCACACCGCATTCCTCGAACGTCTCCCGCACGGCGGCGCAGACCAGCGCCTTGGCCCGCGGCTCGGTGGTGGCGAAACGCTCGGCCCACCAGGCGGGTTCGGGCCCGGCCCAGGCGATGTCGGCGGTGCCGTCGGCGGGGTCGACGCCGCCGCCGGGGAACACGGTCATCCCCGCCGCGAAGGCCATCGCGCCCACCCTGCGCTGCAGGAAGATCTCCGGACCGGATGCGCCGTCGCGCACCAGCATCACCGTCGACGCGTCCTTGGGCGACGGAGCCTGAGAGTCACCAGGCACTTTTGTCTCACTCACTCCTGCACCATAACGCGCGCCCGGTGAGCGCCGTCACGGGCAGCGGGTCAGCGGTGGCGGTGCTTTCCGGCGCGACGCGCGCGGCGGGCGAAGTAGCGGCCGTCCACCCGGTCGAGCGCGATCGCCTGACGGAAGGCGTCACTGAGGTTCTCCGAGGTGAGGACGTCGGTGAGCAAACCTTGCGCGATCACTTCGCCCTCGTTGAGCAACAGGCCGTGGGTGAAGCCCGGCGGGATCTCCTCGACGTGGTGGGTGACCAGCACGATGGCGGGGGCGTCCGGGTCGGCGGCGAGATCGCCGAGCCGTTCCACCAGTTCCTCGCGGCCGCCGAGGTCGAGACCGGCGGCGGGTTCGTCCAGCAGCAGCAGTTCCGGGTCGGTCATCAGCGCGCGGGCGATCATCACCCGCTTGCGCTCGCCCTCCGACAGCGTGCCGTAGGTGCGGTCCGAAAGGTGTTCGGCGCCTAGGCTTTCCAGCATGTTGATGGCACGGTCGGTGTCGACGTCGTCGTAGCGTTCGCGCCAGCGGCCGAGCACCGCGTAGCCGGCCGACACCACCAGGTCGCTGACCTTCTCGTCGCGCGGTACCCGCCCGGCCACCGCGGCGGAGGACAGGCCGATCCGCGGCCGCAGCTCGCTGATGTCCACCTTGCCGAGCACCTCACCGAGCAGATGGGCGATGCCCGAGGTCGGGTGCATCTCGGCGGCGGCCATGCGGAGCAGTGAGGTCTTGCCCGCGCCGTTGGGGCCGAGCACGACCCAGCGTTCGTCGAGCTCGACCTGCCAGGTGACCGGGCCGACGAGCGTGTGGCCCGAGCGGCGAACGGTGACGTCGGTGAAATCGATGAGCAGATCGGGATCCGGTTGCGGCACGCGGTCCATCTTGGCCCACCCGCCCGGCTACTCGCCAACGCGGGCGGGTGTGAAAAGCGTGTCGCCCGGGTCAGCGGCGACGGCCGAGCGCGAAGAACTCGCGAAGCCGCTGGTCGTCGGGTTGATCCGGATTATGTTGGCCCTCGTCGTCCGACTTGTGTAGCAGCCGGGCAACGATGAGTGCCAAGGGAACCGACAGGAGCACCCACAGGGCGAGAATCACCAGCAGCGTCGTCATAGCTGGTCCTTCCTTCGGTCGGCAAGGCCGCGATGCCGATAATCCAGCCTCCGCCCGGGTGGCTCGGCGGGGGTAGGGCACAACGTCCTCGGTGAAGTTGCATAGAGAGATACCCCGTTCGACCCCGCGCGACGCACTTTCGGCGCGGGTGTTTTCCAGCGGTTACCAGGATCGGGCCTGCGCCGCGATCACCGTCATCGAGCCGGGCGCCACCTCGGTGAACCCGGCGTCGCGCACCGCCACCGCCGTGCCGCGCGCGACCTCATCGGTCAACTCTTTCCATTGTCGCGCATCGGCTTCTCTTACGGAGCAACGGAATTCGAGTTCGGCCCAGTGCAGCGCCCGCTCCGCGCTCAGCGCACCCGCCAGCAACATGCTGGCGTGCCCCACCTGGGCGGCCGCCTTGCCCAGCGTCATGCCCAGTCGCGAATCAACCCACAGCACCGGCGATTCCGGGTCGGCGGGCCCCGGATCGTCGTGCTCGAGGTCGGTGCCGCCGATCTGCAACCGCCGGATCCGCGGGTCGACGTCGCCCACCGGTCCGGGCACGAACGCGCGCGCCTGCGCACCGTCGACCTCGACCGTGACGCCGTCCACCTCGTTCGCCGCGAGCCACTGGGCACCCCGCGCCCGCCGGCTCACCTTGCGGATGCGCGAACGCTTCCAGGCCAGGTAGCGCTCGGCCCATTCGCCGCCGGGACCGACCCGCGGGTCCAGGCACAGCGCGACCGACGCGGTGGCCGCCGCGGCGAGCAGCGCGCTGCGCGGCGGCGGATCGACCTTGGGCAGGTGCAGCACGATCTGCATCGCCTGCACCAGGGCCGGGTCGTCGGGGTCACCCGCCCCGCCGTAGCCCTGCGCGAGTTCCGCGTGCCGGACACGGAACCCCGCCGCATCGAATCGCACCGGCTGCTCAGGGTTTTCCAGGGCATCCCGGACTCCGGCACCACATTCCGGGATGCTCGACATCACTCCACCTTGATCGTCATCGAAAACTTTTGCGCCGGTTCGATTCCCTGCTCCCACGGCCGCAGATAATCCATGGAGAGCTTGGTGCTGCCCGCGGCCTTACCGACGAAGGTCCATACCGAACCACCGCCGGAACCGGGCGCCACCGGCACGTTCGGGTCCGGCTTGAACCCCGGATCGCCCTGCGCCTGAAGCAGATTCGCGTCCAGCTCGGTGATCTGCCACAGGTATCCGGTCGACGGATTCGCGGGCAGCGTCACCACCAGCGACTGGCCGACGGCGAGCGTTCGCTCCTGCCCGTTGTCGGCCTCGGTGACCGTGACCGCGGCGGGCCCGGGCGCCGACGTCGGCGCGGCCGTGGCACTCGCCCCCGAGTCGGTCGAATCGTTCTTGCCGCACCCGACAACAGCCAATCCGAGCAGCAGCACAAGCAGAGATTTCCGCAACGCACCCTCCGATTTCGCCCGACGATCCTGGTCCGCGCCAGCCTACCGACGGCGACCGGCGAACCAGGCCATCGACACCGGCGCACCCGGCGGCGTCGCGGTCACTGGTCGAGCGGCACGCGACGGATCAGTCCGTCGCGCGCGTCCGCGGCCTCCACCTCGTGCCGGGTGACGCCGAGGATGTACAGCACGGCATCCAGGTAGGGATGCGACAGCGCGGTATCGGCGATCTCGCGCAGCGCGGGCTTGGCATTGAACGCCACGCCGAGCCCGGCCGCGTTGAGCATGTCGATGTCGTTGGCGCCGTCGCCGACCGCGACCGTCTGCTCCATCGGCACGCCCGCCTCGGCCGCGAACTTGCGCAACGCGGTGGCCTTCGCGGCACGGTCGACGATCTCGCCGACCACCCGTCCGGTCAGCTTGCCGCCCTTGATCTCCAGGGTGTTGGCCTGCACGAAGTCCAGCTCGAGTTCGTGCGCCAGCGGCTCGATCACCTGCCGGAAACCACCCGACACCACACCGCAGCGGAAGCCGAGCCTGCGCAAGGTGCGAATGGTGGTGCGCGCGCCGGGCGTCAGTTCGATCTGGTCGGCCACCTCCTCGATCACCGACTCGTCCAGCCCCGCGAGCGTCGCGACCCGCTGCCGCAGCGATTCGCCGAAGTCGATCTCGCCGCGCATGGCGGATTCGGTGACCTTGCGGACCTCCTCCTCCACGCCCGCGTGCGCGGCGAGCATCTCGATCACCTCACCCTGGATGAGCGTCGAGTCGACGTCGAACACGATGAGCCGCTTGGCCCGACGGGCCAGCCCGGCCCGCTCCACCGCGATGTCCACCTGTTCGGCGACCGCGACCTCGGCCAGCGCCGTGCGCAGCCGCGAGTCGGTGTCCGCACCGGTGTCGGTCGCAGTGACCAGCAGCTCCATGCCGGTGACCGGGTAGTCCGCGATGCCGCGGATGGTGTCGATATTGGCGCCGAGCGTGGCCAGCTGCCGCGACACCGCGCTGAACGCGTGTGCGGTCACCGGGGCGCCGAGGATGACCACCGCGTGGGTGGACATGGGCTCGCGGCCGATCGCCGCGTCCACCTCCACGTCGACGTGCACGCCGACGGTGTTCATCGCCTCTTCGAGCTCGTCCTGCAACGACTCCGGATCACCCGGACAGGTGACCAGCACGCCAAGGGTCAGCCGCCCCCGAATGACGACCTGCTCGACATCCAGCAGGCTCACGTGGTGCCGCGACATCGCCGCGAGCAGCACGGACGTCACACCGGGACGGTCGGGTCCGGTGACGGTGACGAGAACGGTGGTGTCGGCCAACTGATCCACTCCAGGCTAGAAGTTGCGCTTGACCTCGTTGTCACGTCGCTCCGGTACTGCACAAACGAGTGTGCACCCGCTGTCACCAGCAGGTGCACACTCGTGGGGGTAACTGAAATTCCTACTTGGTGGCCACGGCGCCTTCGTGGACGTCCGTGGCGTGCTTGCCCGAGCCCCAGCCGACGTGCGCCTCGGCGCGCATCCGCTCGACCATGTGCGGGTAGTGCAGCTCGAACGCAGGCCGCTCGGACCGGATCCGTGGCAGCTCGTAGAAGTTGTGCCGCGGCGGCGGGCAGGTGGTCGCCCATTCGAGCGAGTTGCCGTAACCCCACGGGTCGTCCACGGTGACCACCTCGCCGTAGCGGAAGCTCTTGAAGACGTTCCAGATGAACGGCAGCATCGAGGCGCCCAGGATGAACGCGCCGATGGTGGAGATCGTGTTCAGCGTGGTGAAACCGTCGCTGGGCAGGTAGTCGGCGTAGCGACGCGGCATGCCCTCGGCACCCAGCCAGTGCTGCACCAGGAACGTGGTGTGGAAGCCGACGAACGTGGTCCAGAAGTGCCACTTGCCCAGGCGCTCGTCCATCATCCGGCCGGTGATCTTCGGGAACCAGAAGTAGATGCCGGCGAAGGTGGCGAACACGATGGTGCCGAAGAGCACGTAGTGGAAGTGCGCGACGACGAAGTACGAGTCGGTGACGTGGAAGTCCAGCGGCGGGCTGGCCAGGATGACGCCGGACAGACCACCGAAGAGGAAGGTCACCAGGAAGCCGATCGACCACAGCATCGGCGTCTCGAAGGTCAACTGCCCGCGCCACATGGTGCCGATCCAGTTGAAGAACTTCACCCCGGTCGGCACCGCGATCAGGAACGTCATGAACGAGAAGTACGGCAGCAGCACGGCGCCGGTGGCGTACATGTGGTGCGCCCACACCGCGATCGACAGCGCGGCGATGCCGAGCGTCGCGTAGACCAGCGTGGTGTACCCGAAGATCGGCTTGCGCGAGAACACCGGGAAGATCTCGGACACGATGCCGAAGAACGGCAGCGCGATGATGTACACCTCGGGATGTCCGAAGAACCAGAACAGGTGCTGGTAGAGCAGCACGCCGCCGGTGGCCGGGTCGTAGATGTGGCCACCGAGGTGCCGGTCATAGGCGAGGCCGAACAGCGCGGCGGTCAGCAGCGGGAAGGCAAGCAGGACAAGCACGCTGGTGACGGCGATGTTCCAGGTGAAGATCGGCAGCCGGAACATGGTCATGCCGGGGGCACGCAGGCAGACCACGGTGGTCAGCATGTTGACGCCGCCGAGGATGGTGCCGAGACCGGACACGGCCAGGCCGAGGATCCAGAGGTCGGCGCCGACGCCCGGCGAGTGCAGGATGTCGGTCAGCGGGGTGTAGGCGGTCCAGCCGAAGTCGGCGGCGCCACCCGGGGTGATGAAGCCCGCGGTCGCCATCGTGCCGCCGAACAGGTACAGCCAGTAGCTGAACGCGTTCAGTCGCGGGAAAGCGACGTCGGGGGCGCCGATCTGCAACGGCAGCACGATGTTCGCGAACCCGAACACGATCGCGGTCGCGTAGAACAGCAGCATGATCGTGCCGTGCATGGTGAACAGCTGGTTGAACTGCTCGGGCGAGAGGAACTGCAGGCCGGGACGGGCCAGCTCGGCGCGCATCATCAGCGCCATCAGGCCACCGACGAGGAAGAAGCTCATCGCGGTCACCAGGTACATGACCCCGAGCACCTTGGGGTCGGTGGTGGTGACCATCTTGTAGAGATACGAACCCTTGGGCCCGGTCCGTGCCGGATACGGCCGAGTCGCTTCCAACTGCTGGACTGGCTGGGGCTCTACCGCAGTCACTGATCCTCCTGAAGGTGCCTTTAGGTTCGCTCCGCAGGCTCCGCTGCTTGCATCCATCCCCGTGTCGGAACAGACGACAGTTCGCTTGCGCTCCTGGAATCGTAAACCGTGCTGCCGCAGCAATCCGCACGGGTCCTACTCTGTGTCGTATTTCGTTGGTCCGGAGGTACCGACGGCAGCGATGAGTTTCGTTCGCGGCAGGCGTCTCTATCGGTGACCAGTGTTCCATCCCTGTCCAGGAGACCAGCGATGACCGACCAGAACCAGCCCAAGCCCGGCGATCCCTGTTGGATCGACCTCTACACCTCCGACCTCGACCGCAGCATCGCCTTCTATGGCGAGCTGTTCGGCTGGACCGCCGAGCGCGCCGAGGAGTTCGGCGGCTACGTCACCTTCCGGCAGGACGGCCGCGCGGTCGCGGGAGCCATGGGGCACACCGAGGGTGACGCCGAGGCGCCCGAGCAGTGGACCATCTATCTCGCCAGCACCGACATCCAGGCGACCACGGATCGGGCGGTCGCGCGCGGCGGCAGCGTGGTGGTGCCGCCGATGCCGGTGGGTGAGCTCGGCAGCATGGCCGTGCTCGGCGACGCGGGCGGGGTGGGCGTCGGCGTCTGGCAGGCGGGCACGTTCCACGGCATCGAGACCAATGCCATGGTCACGGGCGGAAAATGGGGCGACAACGAGGGCGTTCCGTCCTGGTTCGAGCTGCACACCGGCGCCTACGCCACCGCGCTGGACTTCTACCGCGACGTCTTCGGCTGGCAGGACCCGTTCACCATCTCCGACGCCGACGAGTTCCGCTACACCACTATTCATTCGGACAGCCCGATGCTGGGTGGCGTGCTCGACGCGTCGGCGTTCCTGCCCGCGGGCGTGCCGGGCGCCTGGACCGTGTACTTCGGCGCGAACGATGTGGACAAGACGGTCGCCAAGGTGGTCGAGCTGGGCGGCGCGGTCGTGCGGCCGCCCGAGGACAGTGAATTCGGCAGGCTGGCGACAGTAACCGATGTCACCGGTGCGCGGTTCAGCATCGGCGGGGACCGGGCCTGAACCGGCGGCCGCGCGGATCTCCCTGTCCGACAGCAGGTTTCCGCGCGGCCGGGTACGCGGATCGGCACGGACCCCCGGTCGTGGCGCGCGGCGGCACTGACCTGTCCCGCTCCGCCGCCGCTCACGCATGTACCCTCACCCGCATGCCGCTGAGCGCCTTCGTTCGCACCCGAAACCGCACAGCTTCACCCCGGTCCGGCACCGCCCGCGTGGCGCGCCGGACGGTCGCCGTCGCCGCGTTGTGCGCGACCGTGGTCGCGGCGGGCTGCTCCAGCAAGCCCGACGACGCGAGCAGCATCGTGCGCACCACCACGAACATCGCCGGCGCGGGCGTCATCGGGCTCGAGCGGGACACCACCAAGGCCTGCGCCCTGCCGAGCGCGCCCGACCCGGCCGCAGGCAGCACCCGCACGGTCACCCACGCCGCCGGGGTCTCCGAGGTGCCCGCCGACCCGCAGCGCATCGTCGTGCTCACCACCTCCGCGCTGGACGCGGTGTGCGCGGTCGGCCTGTGGGAGCGCGTGGTCGGCGCGGTCACCCTCGACGGACCGGACCCGCAGCCCGCCTACCTCGGCACCGGCGTGCTGAAGATCCCCGGCGTCGGCACCGCCGCCCAGCCCGATCCCGCGCTGATCGCCGACCTGCACCCCGATCTCATCCTCGGCGATATCCCCACCGCCACAACGAGTTACGAGGCGCTCCGGGCGATCGCCCCCACCGTGCTGGTCGGCGCGAACAATAGCTGGCAGGCCGAATTCACCGCGCTCGCAGCGGGATTGGGCCGCAAGACGGCCGCGGACACCGCGCTGGAGAACTACCGCACCGAGGCGACCGACATCGGCAACGCGATCTCCGCCAATCAGACCCAGGCCTCGCTGCTGCGATTCACCGCCGATACCAACGAGGTTCAGGGCAGCGACAGCTTCGCGGGCCAGGTCGTCGGCGATGTCGGCGTGCAACGGCCGACCGCGCAGCGCGGACCGTCGTTCACGGTCGAACCGGACCAGTTCGCCACCAAGGTGGAGGGTGACCTGATCTACGTGATCCTCGCCGGTGCGGCGGGCAAGGAGCACGGCGAGAAGGTCATGCGCACCGACGATTTCAAGGATCTCGGCGCGGCGACCGACAAGCGCGTCTTCGCCGTCGAGGACACCGTCTGGCACGGCAACGGCCTGGTCGCCGCCCGCGCGCTGCTCACCGATCTGAACGGCACGCTCAACGGGTTCGTCACCGATTAGCTCCGCAGTACCCCCTGGGGTGAAATTTCCCCACCCTGGGAGGTACCAGCACCAGCGCTTGGGTTGCTGTCGAAGTTTCCCCTCGTAGACGAGATTTAGAGGTACGCAAGAGAACCTCTTCACCGAGACTTCGAGGGATAACCACCATGCACACGCTGACCGATACGCTCGCCGACAACATCCGCCACCTGCCGCTCGCGCGGCCCGTCGCCGAGGTCGATCCGAACGCGGTCGTGGTTTCCACCGGCGACTGTGCCCTCACCTACGCCGAGCTGGATCGCTGGTCGAACCGGCTGGCCCGGCTGCTGCTCGGCCTCGGCGCGACCGCGAGCACCCGGGTCGCGATCGCCATCGACGACGAGATCGAATCCGTGGTCGCCGAGCGCGCCATCGTCAAGCTCGGCGGCCTGCCGGTGCCTGCCGCCGCGGACGGCACGTTCCTGCTCGGCAGCACCGTCGGCGTGACCACCAAGGCGCGGCGCGGCGCGCTCACCGACGCCGTCTCCTGGCTGGTGCTCGACGATCGCTCGACCCTGCAGCGCTACCTGGCCGGCTCCGACGCACCGCTCACCGCGGCCGATCAGCTGCCCATGTCCGCCTGACCCCTCGGCGCACCCGACGCCGTTCGGGCGCGCCCCAGCGGCATGTTTGCCGCACATGTCGGCAATCGGCATCGGTGCACACGTCATCGGTTCAGAATGAATCCTGTCGCGAGCTGTGCGGCGGGGTACTACCACTACCGCAGTGGCTACGCGGCGGTTACTCCGCGGCAGCTGCGGGCGGTAAGAACGTAGGACTATTCATGCAACAGCCTCTCCCCTCGCCCCTCGAGACCGGCGGAGCTCTGCCCGAAGGCGCCTTCGCGCTGTCGGCGGCCCAGCGCGGCATCTGGTTCGCCCAGCACATCGCCGGCGACACCCCGATCTCCATCGCCCAGTACGTCGAGCTGAGCGGCCCGATCGACCTCGACCTGCTCGCCGACGCGGCCCGGCAGGCGGGGCGCGAGTTCGGCACCGGATACCTGCGGCTGCTCGAGGTGGACGGCCAGCCGTTCCAGTTCGTCGACACCACCCTCGACGACAGCCTGCTCACCCTGGACCTGCGCGGCGAGCGCGACCCGGAGGCCGCCGCGCGCGCGTGGATGCGCGCGGAGTACGACGCGCCGCTGGACCTGACCAGGGACCGGCTGGTGCGCGTCGCGATGCTGCGACTCGGCGAGGATCGCTGGTACTGGTATTCGCGGATTCACCACATCGTGCTGGACGGCATGGGCGCGCTGACCATGGTGCAGCGCACCGGGGAGCTGTACAACGCGGCGGTCGAGGGCAAGCAGCCGCCCGCCGCGAAGGCCGAGGATCTGCGCAAGATCGTCGAGGCGGATCTGGCGTACCGCAATTCGGATCGGTTCGGGGCCGATCGGGAGCACTGGCTCGAGCATCTCGACGGAATGGCGGACCCGGTGAGTCTGGCCGGCCGGACGGCCGAGGTGGACGCGCATCCGAGCCGGGTCGCGGGTGCGTTGCCGCGGGCGACCGCGCAGCTGCTCGACTCGGTCGCGAAGGCCGCGTCCTCTGGCGTCGCGCCGACCGTGGTCGCGGCGTTCGGCGCGTATCTCGCCGCGATGACCGGCGCGCCGGAAGTTGTGCTGAGCCTGCCGGTTTCGGCGCGGACGACGGCGATCCTGCGGCGTTCCGGCGGAATGATCGCCAATGTCGTTCCGCTGCGGCTGCGGTTGACCCCGAGCACGACGGTCGGCGAGGTGATCCGGGCGGCGCAGGGCGAGCTGACCGGGGCGCTGCGGCGGCAGCGGTATCGCCAGGAGGACATCTTCCGCGATCTCGGCTGGCCGATGGACGAGGCGGCGTCGTTCGGTCCCTCGGTGAATCTGATGATGGTGGACACCAGGATTCAGCTCGGCGCGGTGACCGGGCGACTGCATGTGCTCACCTCCGGGCTGATCGATGATCTGTTCGTCAACGTGTATCCCGGCGTGGGCGGCGAGAGTACCCACATCGATTTCCAGGGCAACGGAAACCTCTACAGCGACACCGAATTGGCGGCTCAGCATGCCCGGTTCCTGTCGTTCCTGCACGCGTTCCTCGCCGCGGGGCCGGAGGCGGCGCTGTCGACGGTGCCGGTGGTGTCCGCCGCCGAGCAGGCCGAGTTGGTGCCCGCCCGCGGGCCCGCGGGTGTCACCCCGCGCACGTTGCCCGAAATCCTCTCGGCCGGTGCGGCACTCGACCCCGATGCGGTGGCGATCCGGGCGGGGGCGAGCGCGTTCACCTATCGGCAGGTCGATGCGCACACGAACCGTCTGGCCAGGGTGCTGATCGCGGCCGGCGCGGGACCCGAACGGACCGTGGCGATCTCGATTCCGCGGTCGGCCGAGTCGGTGCTCGCGACGATCGCGGTGGCCAAGACCGGTGCGGCGTTCGTGCCGATCGATCCGACCTATCCCGCCGACCGGATCGAGCACATGGTCGGCGACAGCGGCGTGGTCGCGGGGGTGACCGTCGCGGCGGCGCGGAAATCGCTGCCGGACCGGGTGAACTGGTTGATCCTCGATGACGAGACGACCGCGCGCAGCGTGCGCGAACAGGACGCGACGGTTGTCACCGTCGCGTCGGCGCACCTCGATCAGATCGCGTACATCATCTACACCTCGGGCTCGACCGGATTGCCGAAGGGCGTGCTGGTCTCGCATCGCGGCCTGGCGAACCTGGCGAGCGGCTCGGCCGCGGGCTTCGGCGTGACCGCGGATTCCGTGGTGGCGCACGCGGTCTCGCCGAGCTTCGACATCTCCGTCGAGGAGATCCTGGTGACCATGGCCAGCGGGGCCACCCTCGCCGTGGTGCCGCCCTCGGCCTACGCCGGCGAGGAGATGGCCGAGGTGCTGCGCGCGCATCGCGTCACGCACCTCAATGTCACGCCGACGGTGGTGGGTTCCCTCGATCCGGCCACGCTGCCGGACCTGCGCACGGTGATCGTGGGCGGCGACGCGTGCCCGCCCGAACTGGTGGCCGAGTGGGCCGGGCGCACGCTGCTGAACGGGTACGGACCCACCGAGACCACGGTGACCGCGACGTTGAGCCGAGCGCTCGTGCCCGCCGCGCCGGTGACCATCGGCGGTCTGGTCCGCGGCGTCCGCGCGGTCGTGCTCGACCCGTGGTTGCGACCGGTACCGCCCGGCACCATCGGCGAGCTGTATCTCGCGGGCGCCGGGCTAGCGCGGGGCTACCACCGGCGCAATGGGCTCACCGCGGGGCGCTTCGTCGCCAATCCGTACGAGGCCGGTGCGCGGATGTACCGCACCGGCGACCTGGTGCGCTGGACCACGCGCGGGGGCCGGCTCGAGCTGGAATACCAGGGGCGCAGCGATTTCCAGGTGAAGGTTCGCGGTTTCCGGATCGAGCTGGGCGAGATCGATGCCGCGCTGCACCGGCAGCCGGAGATCGACTTCGCGATCACCCTTGGCGCGCAGACCGCCTCCGGGACAACCGCATTGGTGTCTTACGTGCTGCCCAAGCCGGGTGCCGCGGTGCACCCCGAGGCGCTGAAGGCCGCCGCCGGCGAGACCCTGCCCGCGTACATGGTGCCGTCCGTCGTGATGGTGCTCGAGCACATCCCGCTCACTCCGCTGGGCAAGGTGGACCGTAAGGCATTGCCCGCACCGGATTTCGGGGCGCGGACGGTCGCCGGCCGGGCGCCGTCCACGCCGCGCGAGGAGGCCTTGGCGGCGCTGTTCGCCGAGGTGCTCGGGCTGGAGACGGTCGGGGTCGACGAGAGCTTCTTCGCGCTCGGCGGGGACAGCATCGTGTCCATCCAGTTGGTGTCGCGGGCGAAGGCCGCGGGCATCGGGCTCAGCGCGCGGGATGTGTTCGAGCGCAAGACCGTTGCCGCGCTGGCCGCCGTCGCCACCGAGGTGCGGGCGCAGGTGGTGCACGAATTGCCCGGCGGCGGGGTCGGTGCGGTCGAGCTGACGCCGATCGTGCACGCCATGCTGGATCAGGGTGACAGCTGGCAGCGGTTCAGTCAGGCCGTGCTGGTCGGCCTGCCCACCGGCTTCGAGCGGGGCCGGCTCGTCGCGGCGGTGCAGGCCTTGCTCGACCATCATGATCTGCTGCGTTCGTCGCTGCGGCGCGGTACCGGAGGCTGGGAATGGACGGTGGCCGAGCGCGGCGCCGTCGACGCCGAATCGCTGGTGGAGACCGTCGCGGCGGGTGCGGACCGCGAGCAGACGCGGGAGCGCGCACTGCAGCGCGCCGCGGACCTGCTCGATCCGGCGGCCGGGGTGGTCGCGCGATTCGTGCTCATCGAGGAGGCCGAGCCGGTCCTGTGGCTGGTGCTGCATCACCTGGTGACCGATGGCGTCTCCTGGCGCATCCTGCTGCCGGATCTGGCCACCGCCGCCATGGGTGCGGCGCTCCCCCCGGTCGGCACGTCGTTCCGGCGTTGGGCGCACGGACAGGCGGCGCAGGCACGTCTGCGGGCCGGCGAATTGCCGCTCTGGCAAAGCATTGTGGCCACACCCGATCCGCCGCTCGGCACCGAACTTCCCGATCCGGCCGTCGACGTCGTCGCGACCATGGCGCACCACCGGACGGTCATCGATCCGGCGATCGCGGAGGCCGTGCTCAGCACCGCGCCCGATCGATTCCATTGCGGCGCGGACGATGTGCTGCTCGCCGCGCTCGCGCTGGCGGTCGGGCGGTGGCGCGGGCGGACCGCGACGCTGTTCACCCTCGAGGGTCACGGACGCGCGGAGGAGATCCTGCCCGGCGCCGATGTCGCGCGCACCGTGGGCTGGTTCACCAGCGTCTATCCGGTGGCGGTCGATCTGACCGGCATAGATCTCGGCGACGCGTTCGCCGGCGGCGCCACGGCGGGTATCGCCATCAAGACCACGAAGGAACAGCTGCGGCAGGTGCCGGACAAGGGCATCGGCTTCGGCATGCTGCGTTACCTCGACGCCGAATCCGCCGCGGCACTGGCCGACCGCCCGGTCCCCCAGATCAGCTTCAACTACCTGGGCCGCGCGAACACCGGCGCGGAGGCGGGACCCTGGCTGCCGCAACGCTTTACCGCGACGCAGCACGACCGGGCGCCGCTGGCGGCGGTCGTCGACATCAACGCCGTCCGCACCGACGCGGGCCTCGACGTCACCTGGGCCTACGCGGGCAGGCTGCTCGACGCGGACGACGTCGCGCGGCTCGCCGGGCTCTGGGCCGAGGCGCTGCGGTCCCTCGCCGCGCACGCGGAGTCCGCGGGCTCGGGCGGGCGCACACCGTCGGACTTCGACCTCGTCCCGGTGACTCAGCCGCAGATCGACACGTGGGAGCGGGATTATCCGAAGCTCGCCGATGTCTGGCCGCTTTCGCCGCTGCAATACGGTCTGTTCTTCCACGCGCTGTACGACTCCGATACGGCCGACGGGTACACCGTGCAGTCGCTGCTCACCCTGGCGGGCACCGTCGACGCGGACCGATTGCGCACCGCCGCACAGGCCTTGGTGGACCGGCACGAGAACCTGCGCGTCGCCTTCGTCGAAACCGACGACGGCCCGCGCCAGCTGGTGCTGGCCGAGGCCGAAATCCACTGGCAGGACGTGGATCTGACCGGCATCACCGATTCCGAGGCGCGGCAACGGGAACTGGACCGGCTGATCGCGCTGGACGCCCGCACCCGCTTCGAGCTCACCAGGCCGCCGCTGGTGCGCTTCACCCTGATCCGCACCGCGGCCGACGCGTACCGGTTCGTGCTCACCAATCACCATCTGGTGCTGGACGGCTGGTCGACGCCGCTGCTGGTGCGCGAACTGCTCGCGCTCTACGTCACCTCCGGCGACGCGTCCGCGCTGCCGCCCGCGCACTCCTATCGCGAGTTCCTGTCCTGGCTGAACGACCGGGACGACGCCGAATCCCTTGCCGCGTGGGCACAATCGCTGGCCGGGATCGATACCCCGACCCGCGCCGTGCCGACGCTGGCGGGCATCGAGTCCACCGAGACCGGGATGCTGTCCATCGATCTGTCCGCCGACACCGTCGGCCGGTTGGAATCGACCGCCCGCGAAGCCGGCGCCACGGTCAACACGCTCGTGCAGGCGAGCTGGGCGATGCTACTCGCCATGCGCACCGGGCGCACCGATGTGGTGTTCGGCGGCACCGTCTCCGGCCGGCCGCCGGAGCTGGCCGGCGTCGAAGAGATGGTCGGGCTGTTCATCAACACCCTGCCGGTGCGGGTGCGGCTCGACCCGGCGGAGAAGGTGGTCGACCTGCTCGCCCGCGTGCAGGCCGAGCAGGCCCGGCTGCTGGATCACCAGCACGTCGGGCTGGCCGCGATCCACCAGGCGGTCGGGCTCGCCGAATTGTTCGACACCCTCACCGTTTTCGAGTCCTATCCGATCGACCGCGAGGCGCTCTCGCAGGCCCTGGATATCGCTGGCATGCGGGTGCTCGACGTCGAGGGCACCGACGCGACGCCGTATCCGTTGAACCTCATGGTCATTCCGCTGCGCGGCGCCGACGGGCACGACACCCTGCGGGTCAGCTTGAAGTTCATGGCCGATCAGCTCGACCCCGCGGCGGCGCGACCGCTGCTGGATCGCTTCGTCCGGCTGCTCACCCAGCTCGCGGACAATCCGCGGGCCCTGGTCTCGCAGTTGCAGTACTGCGACGAGACCGAACGCGCCGCGCTGCTGCCGGTTCGGGGTCCGGAGTCGCTGCCCGTGCGCACCCTGCCGGGGATCCTGGCCGCCGGTGCGGCGATCGACGGCGACGCCATCGCGGTCAGCGCGGGTGAGCTCACCATGTCCTACGGCGAACTCGACGCCTGGTCGAATCGCTTCGCGCGGCTGCTGCTGCGCCGGGGTGTCGGGCGCGAGGTGTTCGTCGTGCTCGCGCTGACCCGGTCGCTGGAATCGGTGGTCGCGGTGTGGGCGCTGGCCAAGTCCGGCGCCGCGTTCGCGCCGCTGGACCCCAACTATCCGGTCGAGCGGATCGAGCACATGCTCACCGACTCGAAGGCGCCCATCGGGGTGACGGTCACCGCGACCGGCGAGACACTGCCGGGCAGCATCGACTGGCTGCTGCTCGACGACCTCAACACCATCCGCCGGGTCATGACGGTCTCCCCCGACCCGATCACCGACGAGGAACGCGGCGGTCCGATCGATATCGACCAGACGGCGTACCTGATCTACACCTCGGGTTCGACCGGCAAGCCGAAGGCCGTGCTGCTCAGCCATCGCGGCATCGCGAATCTGGTCGCCACCCAGCGGGATTCGCTGGATCTGGATCCGAGCGCCAGCGCGCTGCAGGTGGCGTCGCCGAGCTTCGACGCCTCGGTCTTCGAGTTGCTGACCGCGCACGGGTCCGGCGGCCGGCTCGTGGTCTCGCCGCCGGATGTCTACGGCGGCACCGAATTGGAACGACTGCTGCGCGCCGAACGGGTGACGCACGCGGTGATCACGCCGTCCGCGCTGGCCACCATGGAACCGGACGATCTCGAGCACCTGCGCGTGCTCTCGGTCGCCGGTGAGGCGGCGACGCCGGAGTTGATCGAGCGCTGGTCGGCCGGTCGGCGCATGGTGAATCTATACGGCCCCACCGAGTTCAGCATCTGGGCGACCGGGCCCGCCGAACTCGTCGCGGGCGAACCGATCACCATCGGCGGACCGATCCGCGGAGCGGCGAACCTGGTGCTGGACACCTGGTTGCGTCCGGTGCCGGTCGGTGTCGCCGGTGAGCTGTACCTGGCCGGGCCCGCGCTCGCCCGCGGCTACTTCAACCGCTTCGCGATGACGGCGAGCCGATTCGTGGCCGACCCGTTCGGTGCGCCCGGCGAGCGGATGTACCGGACCGGCGACATGGTGCGCTGGGTCGAGGGCAGCGCCGGTTTCGAGCTGGAGTATCTGGGCCGCAGCGACTTCCAGGTCAAGATTCGCGGCCTGCGCATCGAGCTCGGCGAGATCGATGCGGTGCTCGCGCGCGACGAGCAGGTCGAGTACGCGGTGACGATCGGCCGGGCCGGGCCGGCCGGGGCGACCGTGCTGGTGTCGTATGTGCTGCCCGTGGAGGGGGCCGAGCTGGATACCGAGCGGCTGCGCGTGCGGATCGCGGGCGAGCTGCCCGGGTACATGGTGCCGGGATACCTCGTTGTGCTGGAGTCGATTCCGCTGACCCCGGTCGGCAAGCTGGACCGTGCGGCCCTGCCGGTGCCGGACTTCTCGGACACCGATCGGCCCTACCTTGCGCCGCGTACCTCGGTGGAGCGGGCGGTGGCCACGGTGTTCGGCGAGGTACTCGGCAGCGAGCGGGTCAGCGTCGATCAGTCGTTCTTCGAACTCGGCGGCAATTCGCTCAGCGCGACCAAGGTGGTCGCCCGGGTCAATTCGGCCCTCGGCTCGCGGATCGCGCTGCGCGACCTGTTCGACGCGCCGACCGTCGCGCAACTGTCCACGCGGGTGGTTCCGGCCGGCGGCGGGCAGCCCGGCCGGTTCGCGCTCGCACCGCGGATCCGGCCGGATCGCATCCCGCTGTCGCCCGCACAGCAGCGCATGTGGGTGCTGAACCGGCTCGATCCCGGCTCACCCGCGTACAACATCGCGGTCGCGCTGCGGTTGACCGGTGCACTCGATGTCGAGGCGATGCGCCTGGCCCTGACCGACGTGGTCGAGCGGCACGAGAGCCTGCGCACGATCTATCCGGCCGACGCGGAGGGTCCGCGTCAGGTGATCATGGGCACCGAGACGGCCGCGCCCGCGCTGCCCGTGGTGGACACCGAAGACGGCGCGCCACTGCGGGATCGGATCAACGCGCTGGCGGGCACGGGATTCGACATCGCCAAGGAGCCGCCGCTGCGGGTGGGGTTGTTCCGGATCGCGGCGGGTCCCGACTCCGCACCCGCCGACGCGGCAGGCCCCGACCTGCCGGGCGCGCGCACGGCGGGTACCGGCCCGGTGTCGTCCGGGCCGTTCGGCGGCGTCGCGGCGGTCTCCTCCGGTCCATCGGCCGGTCTGGCCGCCGTCTCGTCCGGACATTCCGTGACTTCGGATGCCGACCATCTGACCACCGACGCCGGTGCGGTCCACGTGGTCGTGCTGGTGGTGCATCACATCAGCGCGGACGGGGCGTCGATGGCGCCGCTGGCCGCCGACCTGGTCGCCGCGTACGCGGAGCGGTCGACCGGTGCGGAGCCGACGAGAGTGCCGCTGGCCGTGCAGTATGCCGACTTCGCGCTGTGGCATCGCGAGGTACTCGGCAGCGAGGACGATCCGGAATCGCTGGCGACGCAGCAGGTTCGGTTCTGGACCGACGCGCTCGCCGACGCGCCGGACGTGCTGGAGCTGCCCGCCGATCGGCCGCGCCCCGCCGTGCAGTCGATGCGCAGCGCCGACGTCGAATTCGCCGTCGATGCCGAATTGCACAGTGATCTGATCGAATTCGCCGCGACCCACAACGTCAGCGTGTTCATGGTCGTGCACGCGGCACTCGCGCTGCTGCTGGCCCGGCTCGGCGGTACCGACGATGTGGTCGTCGGCACCCCGGTGGCGGGACGCGGCGAGCAGGAGCTCGATGAGCTGGTCGGCATGTTCGTCAACACCCTGGCTTTGCGCACGCGGGTCGATCCGGACGCCGGATTCCTGGACTTCCTCACCGCGGTCCGTTCGGCGGATCTCGACGCGTTCGCCAACACCGACGTGGCCTTCGAACGTCTGGTGCAGGCGTTGAATCCGGACCGGTCGACGGCGCATCACCCGCTGTTCCAGGTGTCGCTGTCGCTACAGAATTTCGTCGAGCCGGTGCTGGAACTGCCCGGACTGCGGTTCGAGGTGGAGGACTTCGACCGGCGCGCTTCGCAATTCGATCTGACGCTGGACCTGCGTGAACGTTTCGACGAGTCGGGTCCGGCCGGGCTGGCCGGCGTGCTGACCTACGCCACCGACCTGTTCGACGCCGCCACGGTGTCCGCGTTCGCCGCTCGCTGGCGGCGGGTGCTGGCCACCGTGCTGGCCGAGCCGGGCGTGCGTCTCGCCGATATCGACATCCTCGACGACGCCGAGCGCTCGGCGCTGGTGCCGGTGCGCGGGTTCGAAAGCCTCGGCACGACAACACTTCCCGAACTGCTCGCCGCGACCGTCGCGCGGCATCCGGACCATCCCGCCGTGGTCGCCAACGGCGATACGACGACCTATCGCGAGCTCGACGCGTACGCCAATCGGCTGGCCCGGCTCCTGCTCGCGGCGGGGGCAGGCCCGGAAACCGTGGTCGCGCTCGGCCTTCCGCGCTCGGCCGATCTGCTCACGGCGGTCTGGGCGGTGGCAAAGATCGGCGCGGCGTTCCTGCCGGTCGACCCGAAGCATCCGCTCGACCGGATCGATCACATGCTCACCGACTCCGGTGCGCGGGTCGGCCTCACCACGACCGCCTACCGATCGACGCTGCCGGACAGCACCAAGTGGCTCGTGCTCGACGACCTGCGGTTCGTGCAACGCTGGTCGGCCGCGAGCCCCCACCCGCTGCGGGACGGCGAGCTGCCACGGCCGGTTCGGCTGGACAACCCGGCCTGGCTGATCTACACCTCCGGGTCCACCGGCACGCCGAAGGGCGTCTCGGTGTCGCATCGCGGCATCGCCGACTTCGTTGCGGCACAGGGCGATCTGCTCGAGCTGGACGAGTTCTCCCGGGTGCTGCACGTCGCCTCACCGAGTTTCGACGCGTCGATCCTGGAGGCGCTGATGGCATTCGGGTGGGGCGGCGCCTCGGTCGTCGCGCCCGCCGAGGTGTTCGGCGGCAGCGCGCTCGCCGAATTGATCGACGCGGAGCGGGTCACACACGTGATGATCACGCCGTCCGCGCTCGCCACCATCGACCCCGCGGAGGTTTCGGGGGTGCAGGTGCTGGCGGTGGGCGGCGAGGCGGTGAGTGCCGAGCTGATCGAGCGTTGGTGCGGCACCGGGGCCACCGATCAGCACGGCGCCGTGGTGCGTCGTCGCGGTGCCCAGCGCCGAAGGCTGGTCAACCTGTACGGGCCGACCGAGTTCACGGTCGTGGCAACGGGTTCCGCGCTCGACCCCGGGGCTCCGGTCACCCTCGGACCGCCGATTCGCGGTGCGGCGGCGATGGTGCTCGACGGCCGGTTGCAGCCGGTTCCGGTCGGCGTCGCCGGTGAGCTGTATCTCGCGGGGCACGCGCTGGCCCGCGGCTACCACGCCAGGCCGGGACTGACCGCGGGGCGCTTCATCACCAATCCCTATGGCGCACCGGGTGAACGCATGTACCGCACCGGCGACCTGGTGCGGTGGGTGCGCGGTGCGGCCGGCGCCTTGACGCTGGAATACCTGGGCCGCACCGATTTCCAGGTCAAGGTCCGCGGTCAGCGGATCGAACTCGGTGAGATCGACGCGGTGCTCGGCCGGGTGGACGGTGTCGACTTCGCACTCACCCTCGGTGTCGCCGGCCCGTCCGGATCGACCGCGCTGGCGGCCTATCTGGTGCGAAAGCCGGACGTACGGCTCGATATCGCGCAGATCCGGGCGCAGGCCGCCGACCGCCTGCCCGGCTACATGGTGCCGTCCGCCTTCGTCGTCCTCGACGAGATACCGCTCACCGCGGTCGGAAAGCTCGATCGGAAAGCGTTGCCCGCACCGGAATTCGGCGCCGACGAGACCGCGTACCGCGCTCCCCGCACGCCGACGGAGGAGGCGCTGGCGCAGATCGTCGCCGAGCTGCTCGGTCGCGACCAGGTCGGGGCCGACGATTCGTTCTTCGACCTCGGCGGCGACAGCATCCTCGCGATCCAGCTGGTGACCAGGGCCAAACAGCGGGGCATCGACTGCACGCCGCTGCAGGTCTTCGAGCATCGCACGGTGGCCGCGCTGGCCGCGGCGGTGGACGCCGACGGAGTGGTCGCGGCGCTGCCCGAGCTGCCCGGTGGCGGGGTCGGCGAGCTGCCGCTCACGCCGCGGATGCGCTACCTGATCGAGCACGGCGGACCGCCGCGTTCGGCGCGGACGGCGGTGCTCGAGCTTCCGGTCGGCATCGAACGGGCCCAGCTCGTGGCCACGCTCGCGGCCGTGGTGGACCGGCACGACATGCTGCGCGCGCAGCTGACCGACGACGCACGGTTGCTGGTGCGCGAGCCGGGATCGGTCGAGGTCGACGCCCTGGTGCAGCGTATCGAGTTCGATGCTGCCGCCGATCCGGTCGATCTGCGCGAATACGTGGTCGCGGAACTGAATTCCGAGCCGAGCCGGTTGGACCCGGCGAACGGCATTGTGCTGCGGTGCATCTGGCTCGATCCGCTGGGCGACGCGGGAACCCGGACCACGGCGGGGCGGCTCATCGTGCTGCTGCCCCGCCTGCTGGTCGATGACGCTTCCTGGGGCATCCTGCTGCCGGACCTGGTGGCGGCCTGGGCGCAGGTTTCGGTCGGCAGCACCCCGGTGCTCGCCGAGACCGGTACCTCGATGCGCCGGTGGGCGCACGCGCTCGCGGACGAAGCACGCACGGCCGGGCGAGTTTTCGAACTCGGATACTGGCAGGGTGTGCTGGCCGGCGCGGATCCGCTGCTCGGTGCTCGCGCGCTGGACCCGGCTGTCGATCAGGCACGCGCCCTGCGCACTGTGCGGTGCGAGGTGTCGGAGGCGGTCACCGAGGCGGTCCTGACCACCCTGCCCGCCCAGTTCGCGGGCGATGCCGACGACATCCTGCTGGCCGCGCTCACGCTGGCGCTGCTGCGCTGGCGCGCCCGCCGATCCGGCGAGGACGGCACGGACGTGCTGCTCCGGCTCGAAAGCGACGGCAGGCAGGCGATTCCCGGCGCCGCGCCGGTCCGCACGATCGGCTCGTTCGGCGCCGTTTATCCGATGCGGCTCGAGCTGGCCGAGGTCGACCTCGAGGAGGCGTTCGCGGGCGGTGCGGCGATGGGCGCGGCGATCCGCGCGGTGAAGCGTCAACTGCGGTCGGTCCCAGACGGCGGGATCGGGTTCGGACTGCTGCGCTACCTCAACCCGGATACGGCCACGGAACTGGGCGCTGACCTGCCCGGGCAGGTCGGCTTCGCCCACCGGGCCCGCAGCACCGCGGGGGACGTCCCGGCCGGGCTGCACGGCCTGGGCTGGACGCTGACCGACGAGTTCGGCGACCTGCCGGCCGTCGAAGATCCCGGGGCTCCGGCGCTTTCGGCGCTCGAGCTGAACACGGCGGTGATCGGTGGTCGATTGCGGGCCGACTTCACCTTCCCCAAGACCCTGCTCGATCGCGGCGACGTCGCCGAGCTGGCCGGTCTGTGGGTCGATGTGCTCCGCGCGGCAGCGGATTTCGCGGGCACTCCGGCGGCGGCCGCGGCCGCCGCCGAGGAGGCCGCGGCGCTCGCGGCGAGCCGACCGGCGCTCGCGGCCACCCTCGGACTGGACGTGGTGCTGCCCATCCGATCCGACGGCACCGAACCGGCGCTGTTCTGCATCCACCCGTCCTCCGGAATCTCCTGGAGTTACTTGGGATTCGCGCAGACGCTGCGGCCGGGCCGGCCGATCTACGCCTTGCAGGCCCCGGACCTCAGCGGCCGCGAACCGTCGTTGCGTTCGATCGAGGAGTTCGCCGACCGGTATGTGCGCGAGATCCGCGCCATCCAGCCGGACGGGCCGTACCACCTGCTCGGGTGGTCGTTCGGCGGGGTGATCGCGCACGCGATCGCGGCGCGGTTGCAGGCGTCGGGCGGCCGCGTCGGTCTTGTCGCGCTGCTGGATTCCGATACCGCCGAGGTCGACGGTGACGACGTCGAACAGCTCACCGCCGGCGCGTTCGTGAACAGTTTCGGCGCGATCTTCGGGATCCACGATGTGCCCGCCGACGCCACCGCGAGCGCGGCGGCCGAGCTCATCCGCGACCGGCTCGGCGGCCTGGCGGTCGTCGACGCGGACATGATCGAGCGCCTGGCCGAGTCGTACAACGCGGCGGCGCGCGCCCGAGCGGGTTACCAGCGCCCGGTATTCGACGGTGACCTGCTGTATTTCAGCGCCACCGTGGACAGCTCCGACGTCGTCGGCCCGGACGGCTGGCGGCCGTACGCGACCGGCGCGGTCGTCAACTACGACGTCGAGGTCACGCACAACGAGCTGACCGCACCGCACGTGCTGCCGATCATCGCGCGCGTACTCGATGAACACTTGAAGGGACAGGCATGAATTCCGAACAGGGCGTTGTCGTCGAAGGGGTCGAGAAGTCATTCGGCACCGTAAAAGCTTTGCGCGGAGTCGATTTCGTCGCGGCGCCGGGCGAGATCCTCGGCATTCTCGGGCCGAACGGCGCGGGCAAGACCACCATGGTGAACGTCTTGTCCACGCTCATCTCGCCGGACCGGGGCCGGGCGCTGGTGGCCGGGCACGACGTGGTCGCCGATCCGGCGGCGGTGCGCAAATCCATCATGCTGACCGGGCAGTACGCGGCGCTCGACGACATGCTCAGCGGTTACGAGAATCTCGTGATGTTCGGCCGGTTGATGGGGTTGCGCAAGCGGGCGGCCAGGGCCAGGGCGGACGAGTTGATCGCCGAGTTCGATCTCGTCGGTGCGGCGGGGCGCCGGGTCGGCACCTATTCGGGGGGTATGCGACGGCGCATCGACATCGCCTGCGGTCTCGTCGTCCGGCCGGATGTGGTGTTCCTCGACGAGCCGACCACCGGGCTGGATCCGCGCAGCAGGCAGGGGGTCTGGGATCTGGTGCGCAGCTTCAAGAAGGCGGGCATCACCACCCTGCTCACCACCCAGTATCTGGAAGAGGCGGACGCGCTGAGCGATCGGATCATCGTCATCGACCACGGGGTGGTGATCGCGCAGGGCACCGCGGACGAACTCAAGTCACGGACCGGCGGCAGCTATTGCGAAGTGGTTCCGCTGGATCTGAAGGATCTGGACGTCATCGCCGCCGCGCTCGGATCGCTGCTGCCGGAGGACAATCGCGCCGCGCTGACACCGGACTCCGACCGCATCACCATTCCGGCGCCGGACGGGGCGAAGACCCTGGCCGAGGCGTTGCGGCGGTTGGACGGGGCGGCCGTCGAACTGGTCGACATCGCGCTGCGCCGGCCGTCGCTCGACGATGTGTTCCTTCAGCTGACCGGGCATCTCGCCACCGCCGACGGCGCCGAGGCGAAAGCCGTTGACGTGGCGGTGGTCTCGTGACCGCGGGCGCTTGGCTGGCCGACGTCCGGGCCACACCGGACCAGGCGCGGCAGTGGTGGGTGCTCACCGCGCGACTGATCGTTCCCTCGATCAAGACCGGTGAGGTACTGACCTCGCTGCTGGCTCCGGCGACCTTCACGGCCGGCTTCTATATTCCGCTGAAGACGGTGATGACGTTCGCGGGCACCGGGTTCAGCAGCTACGCGCAGTTCATGATGCCGCTCGTGGTGTTGCAGGCGGCCGCGTTCACCGCCATCTCAGCGGCGTTCCGTGCGGCCACCGACTCGGTGGCGGGGCTCAATCGGCGGTTCGGATCGATGCCGGTCGGGCGGCTCGTGCCCGCGGCGGCGCGCATGTCCGGCAATGTCTTCCGGCTGGCGCTGTCGCTGTGTTCGGCCATTGCCTGTGGTTATGTGATCGGGTTCCGGTTCTATCTGGATACCGCGCACACCATCGGGTTCCTGCTGTTGTCGATGTTCATCGGGACCGCGTTGACGCTCGGCGCGGACGTGATCGGCACGGTGTCGCGCAGTCCGGAGGCGGTCACGCAGGCACTCGTGTTGCCGCCCTTGATCTTCGGCATGCTGTCCGCGGGTCTGGCGCCGGCGCATCAGTTTCCGGCGTGGGTGCAGCCGTTCGTGCGTAACCAACCGGTGTCGCAGTTCGTGCTCGCACTGCGCGCGCTGGCGGGCGACACGCTCGGCAACGCGGGACAGGTCACGTGGTCGCTGATGGGGCCGCCGCTGGCCTGGGCCGCGGCCATCCTCATCGTCTGTGTGCCGCTGACCATTCGGCTGAGTTCGGGGAGGGCGTAATGGCACTGCTGGCCGATCGCACCGACGCTGTTCGTACCGTTTCCGAGGTGTCGCCCGCATCGCTGGTGCGGCACACGCTGATTCAGACCCAACGCCTGTTGCTGCGCTGGGTGCGCAACCCGATCACCCTGCTGGAGGCCCTGATCATTCCGTGCCTGCTGCTGGTCATGCTGGAAACGGTGGTGGGCGGGCAGATTCGGAAGTTCACCGGCGAGAGCGCGCTCTACGGTTCCGTGCCGATGGTCACCATCACCGGTGCCGTCTCCGGCGCCATCTCCTGCGGGGTCCTGCTCGGCCGCGAGCGGGAGGCCGGTCTGCTCGCCCGCTTCTGGGTGCTGCCGGTGCACCGTGCCTCCGGCCTCGCCTCCCGCATCCTCGCCGAAGGCTGCCGCATCTGCGCGGGCACCCTGGCCATCATCCTGGTCGGCTACCTGCTCGGCTTCCGCTTCCACCAGGGCCTGCTCGCCACCCTCCTGTTCCTGTCCATCCCGGTGCTGTTCGGCCTGGCCTTCGCCACCGTGGTCACCTCGGTAGCCGTCTTCACCGCCAAAGCCGCCCTGGTGGAAGGCATCACCATCCTCACCTCCCTGATGATGTTCTTCAGCACCGGCTTCGTCCCCCTGGCCGCCTACCCCCGATGGATCCAGCCCGTAGTCCGCAACCAACCCATGTCGGTAGCGGTAGACGCGATGAAAGCCCTGGCCCTGGAAGGCCCCCTGACCCGCCCACTGACCCTCACCCTCACCTGGTCCCTCGGCGCCATCATCCTCTTCGCCATCCCCGCAACCCTCGGCTACCGCCGAGCCAGCAGAAGGTAGGAACGCCTGGTATCGGGCAAACATTGGGCGATCTCGGGCGGCGCGCCAGTGCCGATGTGGCCGTTCGGGCGATCGTGGCGCAGAATGGGGGCCGCACGCGGTGGCTCCCGGCGTTTCTCGCCTCGGTGACATGCATCGCTGCGACACAAGGTGTTGTGCTGCACGGACTTGTCACCCCCAAGGAGTAGTGTCCCGGGGAGAGAAGATCCGTCACGGCAGCGGGCTCGGGAAAGGTGTGGAGGCAGGATGAAACTGATCGATCGGGTATCGGCCATCAACTGGAATCGGGTGCCCGACGAGAAGGATGCCGAGGTCTGGGACCGGCTGACCGGCAACTTCTGGCTGCCCGAGAAGGTTCCGGTGTCCAACGATATCCCCTCGTGGGGCACGTTGACCGCCGACGAGAAGCAGCTGACCATGCGGGTCTTCACCGGCCTGACGCTGCTGGACACCATCCAGGGCACGGTCGGCGCGGTGAGCCTGATCCCGGACGCGCTGACCCCGCACGAGGAGGCGGTGTACACCAACATCGCGTTCATGGAGTCGGTGCACGCGAAGAGCTACAGCTCGATCTTCTCCACCCTGTGCTCGACCAGGGAGATCGACGACGCGTTCCGCTGGTCGGAGGAGAACCGCAACCTGCAGCGCAAGGCCGAGATCGTGCTGGACTACTACAACGGCGACGATCCGCTCAAGCGCAAGGTGGCCTCGACGCTGCTGGAGAGCTTCCTCTTCTACTCCGGCTTCTACCTGCCGATGTACTGGTCCTCGCGGGCCAAGCTCACCAACACCGCCGACCTGATCCGGCTGATCATCCGCGACGAGGCCGTGCACGGCTACTACATCGGCTACAAGTACCAGAAGGGCCTGGAGCTGGTCAGCGACGCCGAGCGCGAGGAGCTGAAGAACTACACCTTCGAGCTGCTGTTCGAGCTGTACGACAACGAGGTCGAATACACCCAGGACCTCTACGACGAGGTCGGCCTCACCGAGGACGTCAAGAAGTTCCTGCGCTACAACGCGAACAAGGCGCTGATGAACCTCGGCTACGAGGGCCTGTTCCCGAAGGACGAGACCGAGGTGAATCCGGCCATCCTGTCGGCGCTTTCGCCGAACGCGGACGAGAACCACGACTTCTTCTCCGGTTCGGGTTCGAGCTACGTGATCGGCAAGGCCGTGAACACCGAAGACGAAGACTGGGAGTTCTGAGCGAACCTCTCGGCTGAGACGGCGGCGGATTCTTCCGCCGCCGTCTTGCGTTGACACCGGCGACAACGTTTAGCGTGGCCGTGACGGTCGCTCGGAGGAGGTCGGATGCTGATCGGTGAGCTGGCGCAGCGGGCCGGCACGAGTACCCGCACCCTGCGGTACTACGAGCAGCACGGACTGGTGCGGGCGAGCCGCTCCACCAACGGGTACCGCGTCTACGACGCGACGGAACTGCCGGTGGTGCGCAAGATTCGGACGTTGCTCGAGGACGGCTTCGCCCTCGACGACATCCGCCCCTTCATCACCTGCCTGCGGGCCGGCCACAGCTCCGGCGATGGCTGCCCGGACTCGGTCGCGGTGCTGCGGCGCAAGCTCGACGAGGTGGACGACGCGCTCACCCGGCTGACCGCGCTGCGCGGGCAGTTGCAGGACCGGATCGCGGGCGCCGCGCAGCCACCCGCCTGCCAGTTCTCCTGACCTCCTGTCCGGCAGCCGGTCTCGATGGATCGGTTGTGCGATCGTCGCTGCCCACGTCAGCCGAGGAACACCGATGAAGTTTGCGATCAGTTACAGCACACCGTTTTACGGAGCCGACCCGGACCGGATCATCGCCTTCGCGCGGCACGCGGAGGCCTGCGGATTCGAGGGGCTGTATCTCCCGGATCACATCGCGCTGTATCCGGGTGCGCGGGTCGGGAACTTCGAGATGCCCGCCACACTCCCCTATCCCGATCCGCTGGACTGCCTGAGTTTCGTCGCCGCGGCAACCCAGCGGCTCCTGCTCGGCACCGGCGTGCTGCTGCTGCCGTACCGGCATCCGGTGGTGCTGGCCAAGCGTCTCGCGACCATCGATGTGCTGTCCCGCGGGCGTATGCGGTTGCTGACCGTCGGGTTGGGTGCGCTGCCGGGCGAGGCCACCGCGACGGGCGTCGACTTCGCCACCCGAGGCAGGCGCACCGACGAGGCGATCGACGTGCTGCGGCTGCTGTGGTCCGGCGGCGCCGAGGGCGTCAGCTTCGACGGCGAGTTCTTCGCCTTCGACTCGCTGGTCAGCTTCCCGAAACCCGTTGGCGTGCCGCAGCTGCCGATCCATGTCGGCGGTTCCAGCCGGGCCGCCGCCCGCCGGGCAGGCCGACGCGGCGACGGCTACTTTCCGGGCGGGCTGCTCGGCCCCGCCGAACGCGCCGTTCAACTCGACCTCGCTCGATCGGAAGCCGTTGCCGCAGGCCGTGATCCCCACGCGTTCGAGTACACGCGCTGGGGATCGATCGACCTGCCCGCTGACCGCGTCGACGGGCTGGCGGCCGAGGGAGTGACCCGGATCGTCATCGGCGGTATCGATCCCGAGGACCACTTCGACGAGATGTCTCGCTTCGCCGATCGATTCGGCCTCCGCGGCTGACCCGACGCCGGCCCCGGCACTCCCCTCTCGTGCCGGGGCCGACCGGCACCCGCCCGCCTGCCGAATCACAACTCGCCGAACACCTTTCGGAGCAGGCGCAGCACCTCCCCGCTGTCGGCCGCGAGTCCGCCCAGATCGAACCGGACGGCGCCGACCACTCGCTCCAGCGAGCGCAGTCGCTCATCGATCGTCCGCGCCCGATCCGCGAGCACCGACAGCCCGAACTCCAGGTGGGCATCTCGATTCGCCATGGCGTCCAGCCGGCATTTCACATCGTCGTCCATTTTCAATAACACCCTTCCGAAAAGGGAACTCCATTCTGGAATGTTCCGGTTATGGCGCATTTCTGAGCAATTCGGTCAATCGGCGAACTTCCATTACAGTCAGCTGGTTGTATGTCCCCGGAAGCCGATTCGGTTCGGCTGCCCAGACATACAAGTGCACCATCGCAGCCACACTGACGGAACCCTTCCTGGGCGGAGCCGGGCAAATATTAGGGAAGGTTCCAGAGTTGCTGCCATACAGAGGTTCCAGAATGAACTCATCGTTAGCGACCTTCGGAGATGCAGCCATGACAACTGGTTCGACCCTTCCCCGCAGGCTACTGGCCCGCGAGCTCCGCCGAGCCCGCGAAGCGGCGAGTGTGAGCGCGGAAGCCGCACGCAGCGCGATCGGCGTCAGCAAACAGACCTTCTGGCGGATGGAGAACGGGATCCCGATCAGATTGAACCCGTTGTTCATCAAGCGGCTGTGCGAGATCTATGACGCGTCGACAGAACTCACGCAGGTGCTGTTGACGCTCACCGAGGAGACGAAGTCGAAAGGGTGGTGGCATGCGTTCGACAGCGCGATACCTAAAAGCTTCGGATTGTTCGTCAGCCTGGAAGATGCTGCTCACCACGTGGTTTCGTACCAAACAGCGCTCATCCCGGGCCTGTTGCAGACCGCCGAATACCGCCGAGCACTGATCTGGACCGCATACCCGACCATGTCACCAGAAGAAGTCGAGACCGCAGTACAAATTGGAACCCAACGGCAAGCTCGACTGACCGGCAGCAAACCGATCACGCTCGATGCATTCATCGACGAGTCCGTGCTGCGTCGCCGAACCGGTGGCGCAGACATCATGGCAGACCAGTTGCATCAATTGGCCGAGGTCACGCAACTCGCGAATGTCTCGGTGCGAGTGGTTCCCGCGACGGCTGGCTTCTACCAAGGTCTACTGGTTGGAATGTTCGTCATTTTGGAGTTCCCGCCGCACCCAACGGCATATCTCACCGAGCCACCCGTGGTCTACGTACAAGGATTCACCGGAGATATGTATTTGGAGCGCTCAGAGGAAATCATCGCGTATCGTAATGCTTGTACGGATATCAAGCGCCTGGCGCTTGCCGACAGGGAGAGCCAGGCACTCATTCTCAATATTGCAAAGGAGTACTCCAATGAACGTTGATCTGACCAATGCACGGTGGTTCAAGAGCACGCGCAGTAGCGGCACGAAAGACTGTGTCGAGGTAGCCCATCTCGACGGCGGCATGGTCGGAGTCCGCGACTCCAAGAACCCCACCGGCCCAGCTCTGGTCTTCACCCCCGGAGAATGGGACGCCTTCACCGCAGGCGTCACCGACGGTGAGTTCAACCGCTCCTAGCACCCATTGAATACGTGAGACCCCCACTACCCGTGGGGGTCTCACTTTTCTCTGTACCCGGCTGCACTCCGAGCGGTTATCCGTTCAGGAACCTCAGCAGTTCGTCGGTGACGAATTGAGGATTCTCCTCGACCAGCCAGTGCCCCGCGTGTGGAACATCCACGGCGCGGACGATATTGGTCATCCGCGGGGCGGCGGTGGCCTGGATCGCGGCGACCTGCCCCTGCGCGGCCATGAGCAGCGTCGGGACGGATGACGGGGTGGCCGCGATGGTGTCGGTGACGTCTTTGCCGAGGGTGCGGTAGAGGTTGAAGCCGCCGGTGAGGGCCTCGGGGCGACCGTAGGTGCGGGCGTACTCGGATATCTCGGTGTCGGTGAACGGGGAACGGTCCGAGGTGCCGCCGAAAGCTGTTCCGCCGTAGGAGACCTGGGGGTAGAACAGGGCCAGGTACTCGCGGACGTCGTCGCTGACCACCGCCTCGGGGACCCGTGGCTGAGCGTGGAAGGCGATGTGCCAGCTCAGGGTTCGATAGGTGGACGCGTCGATCGCCGGGCCGGGCAGGGGCAGATCCAGGTACCCGAGGCGTGCCGTATCGGCGGAGAACTGGGCGGCATACTGGAAGGCCACCGCCGCGCCGAAGTCGTGCCCGACGACGCGGGCATCGCGGATGCCGAGACGGTCGGCGATCAAGGTGTGCACGTAGCGCGCCAGCGTGGCCTTGTCGTAGCCGGTCGGCGAGCCGGTGCTGTCGCCGAGACCAGGGAGATCTACGGCGTAGACGGTGTGCCGCTCGGCGAGCGCGGGCATGATCGGCCACCAGCCGAACCAGGTCTGCGGCCAGCCGTGGATCAGCACCACCGGCGTGCCGGTGCCGCCCTGCACGTAATGCATACGGACACCGTCGACATCGGCGAACTCGTGCTCGAAAGTGTTCTCGAACTTCGGGTCACCCTGCGTGGCGGCGGCGTAGGCGGGAACCTCGGCGGCGGTCGTCGTGGCGCAGGCGCCGGTGCCGACCGCGAGCAGGAGGGTGAGCGCGACGGTCGCCGCCGCCTGCGCGGATCGGCGAAAGCGGCGCGGCTGGACTACGGTGATCATGGACTTCTTTCGTGGCGAGGGTGATTGGTTCAGCGCCCGGTCGCGCCGTCGATCAGCTCACGGATGATGTCGGCGTGACCGGCGTGCCGGCCGGTCTCCTCGATCATGTGGGCGAGCGCCCAGCGGACGCTGGGCGCGGGACGGCCAGGCCGCGGGATGGGTGCGGTGAGATCGGTGCAGCCGTCGAGGACCTCGTTCGCGCGCTCGACCGTTTCGCGGTAGCGGGCGACGACGTCGGCCACGGCGTCCGTCGGCGCGGCCTGGAACGTCGCCTGCCAGTCGGTCACGGTGTCCCCCAGGAACATCGAGCGCTCGACGCACGTCAGGTGGTTCAGCAGTCCGAGCAGATTCGTGCCCGACGGCACTGCCGCGGTGCGCACCTGCGGTTCGGGCGCACCGTCGACCTTCGCCGCGATCGACGCCCGGAGGTAGTCGAGAAAGCCACGGAGAGTGTCGAACTCACCGCTCCCGGTCCGCGGCGGCGGTGCATCGCGGCGCTTACGACGCGAGGTGGTCGGCATGGTCACCTCCGCTGACGCGGCGAATGAGCAGAACATGGTCGGTGACCTCGGCGGTACGCCCATCCGGCCCGGTCGCGATCCGGCGGGGCGCGTCGGCCCGCTCGACCAGCCACTCCGACGGATCCAGCTGGAGACCCGCGGCGATCTCCTGAGGACTCGGGTAGCGCACGTCGGGATCCTGGTTCCACGACCACGGCGCGGTCGAACCGTGGTCCACGACCAGCAGCCGCCCGCCCGGCCGCAGCGCGTGCGCGGCCGCACGCAGGACGGTCGCCCGGTCCAGATCGAACGAGGTGTGCAGGTAGTGGGCGCTGACCAGGTCGAACTTGCCCTGCGGGAACGACTCGCGCAGGTCATGCCGCTCGGCGACGACCCGGTCACCCAGGCCCCGGGCGGCGGCGAGACCGGTGAGCCGCTCGACGGCGACGGCCGAGATATCGACGGCGGTCACCTTCCACCCCCGACCGGCCAGCCACAGCGCGTCACCGCCGTCACCGCACCCGAGATCCAGCGCAACACCGGTCGGCAGACCCGAAACCAGCTCAGCGAGAATGACATTCGGCCGCGGATCGGTGGCGGCCTGGCGGCCTGCGTAGACACCGTCCCAGAACGCGACCGCATCGGTGGTGCTCATCGTGACTCCTAACTGTCGGGACACGTTCAGTCTCGCCAGCGGCACCTCGATCTGGCACGAAAAATTGCGGTTCCGGCAAGATGGTCTGATGGACCGGGAAACCGAAGACGTGCTCGACGTGGTCGGACCGCGGCTGCGCGCGCTGCGGCGCGAGCGCGGCATCACCCTCGCCGACCTCGCCGCGACGACCGGGGTGTCGGAGAGCACCCTCTCCCGACTGGAGAGCGGGCAACGCCGGGCGACCCTGGAGCTGCTGCTGCCGCTGGCCCGCACCTACAACGTCCCGCTGGACGAGCTCGTCGGCGCCCCGCGCACCGGCGACCCGCGGATCCACCTGAAACCGATCCGCCGCTACGGGATGGTCTTCGTCCCGCTGTCCCGGCGGCCGGGCGGCACCCAGGCGTTCAAGATGATCATCCCGGCGGTGCCGGAACCGCTCGAACCGACGCCGCAGACCCACGACGGCTTCGAATGGCTGTACGTGCTCAACGGCCGCCTGCGGCTGGTCCTCGGCGAGCGCGACCTGATCCTGCCGCCCGGCGAGGCCGCCGAATTCGACACCTCCCTGCCGCACTGGCTCGGCAGCGCCGACGGCAAGGCCGTCGAACTACTCATCCTGTTCGGCCTGCAGGGCGTCCGTTCCCACGTGCACCCGACCAAGTCCTGACCACGACTGTGCCGCCGCACCCGAGCGGAGATGCGGCGGCACAGCGGCGGTCTCAGTGGCCGACGACCACCAGCACGAACTGCTGCGTCGGGTTGTTCTGCGCTGGGCGGCTCACCACGCCGTAGTCCTTCGCGTCGTACTCGTGCGCGTCCACGTACCGATTGTTGGACGCCTGCTGAATCGTGTACTTCCCACCGCCGAGCGAAGTGAAGTGCCACACCTGTGTGGGGTTGTTCTGCGCAGGCCGGGTGACCAGGTGGTAGTCGAGGGATTCGATCTCGTGCGCGTCCAGATAGCGGTTGCTGCTCACCTGCTGCACCGTCCCGGTCCCGGTGCCGCTGTCGTCCCAGTGGATGCGCCACTGCTGGCTGGTGTCGCCCTGCTTCGGCCGGGTGACCACGTTGTAATCATGCGTCCCGTCGTTCCAGGCGTCGAGGTAGCGACCACTCGACACCTGCTGGATCGTGACGATGTCGTCCGGCTGCGCGGCGTTCGCGGTGGCGGGAACGACGGCGACGGCGGTGAGAACGCCGAAGAACAATCCCGCTGCGGTGCGGCTGATGAAGTGTGTCAAGGTCGGATCTCTCTGGTGGAAGGGTGCCTGCCGAACCAATGTTCGAGCAAACGCGACCGGCCAGATAGACACCCTGAGGAGGCCGGACGGCCGCCGAGGGGTGCGGAAATCACCCCATAGGGTCGCCAATTCTCACGCCTTCAGTGCCCGTTCCAAGCCGGCGGCGACCCGGTCCAACGGATCGGTGTTCCCCTCGGTCCGGCACAGGACGAGGGCGCCCTCCAGACCGGCGATCAGCAGGGTGGCCAGATTCTCGGCGGCCGCCTCGTCGATTCCGTTGCGCTGCAAGCATTCTCGGAACGGGCGCACCCATCGCCGGAAGATCGCGCCCGCGGCCGCGAGCAGGTCGGCGTCGTCGGGGCCCGCGCCGAGCGCGACGGCCGCGACGGGGCAACCCGGCGGATAGCCGCCGCCGGTCATGGCCAGCTTCGCGCCGCCGAGGATCGCGTGCATGGCGGGGATGGGCGCCTGGGTCGCGCACACCGCTTCGATGGCCGGACCGACCGTCCCGTCGATGAACGCCAGGACCTCCTCGGCCAGCTCGGTCTTGCCGCGGGGGAAGTGGTGATAGATGACGCCGCGGTGGGTGCCCGCCTTCGCCACCACCTCGCGGAAGCCGGTGGCCGCGTAGCCCTGCCCGCGAAACAGCAGGGTCGCGTGGCGGATCATCCGCGCCCGTGTGTCCTTCGCCACTCTCCGCCTCCCGACCAGGTCATTGACTAAGACAGTAGTCCTAGAACATACTCACAACCACTTTCTAGGACGACTGGCTTAGAAACGCGGGCGTGCGCGGCACTCCCGGACACCCGACAGAGAGGAACGCCTCCGTGTCGTTCGCCGCCTTCCGCCTGCTGGTCCTGCGCTACGTCACCGCCGTGCTGGACACCCCGTTGCAGTTCTTCGTCTTCCTGACCGGGGTGTGGTTCACCGCCAACGGCGTGATCGCCTTCGGCATCTACCCGGACATGGCGTTCGGGGGCGGCATGCATTCGTGCACGATCCAGTTCCTCGGCTTCATCCCGGTCACCGTCAACGGCTGGCACGCGCTGTTCCATCTGCTCACCGGCCTGGCCGGGCTGGCCGTCGCGACCGTGCGCACCCGCGCCTTCGCCTACACCTGGACGTGCGGCCCGTTCTACCTGCTCGTCGCCGCGCTGGGCTTCGCCGGCGGCGATCATGTGCTGCACATGATGGCGGTCGACACGTTCGGCAATATCGTGCACACCGTCGAGGGCACGCTCATCCTGATCGCCGGCGGTGCGGCCGCGCTCGCCGCACGCGCGAACGCCCGACCCGACTGACTCGGCGCGGCCGCGGTGATCGCACCGCGCGGCGCCGTCAAGCGTGCGCGACAGGTTCCGCCCGGACTCCCGGCTTGGTCGCGAGGGTGACGGTATTTCCCCTGCGCCGCACCGTAACTCGCGCCTCACCACCGCGCCGGTCGCGGGCAGCGCGCCGGATCTGCTGCGGTGTCGCGCCGAACCAGCGGCGCACGGCGCGGGTGAACGCGGATTGTTCGCGCAGGCCGATCAGGGTGGTGATCTGGGACAACGGCATGTCGGTCTCGCACAGCAGCCGCTGGGCGACGTCGCGGCGCGCGCCATCGAGGATGGCGGTGAAGGTGGTCCCCTCGGCGGCGAGCGCGCGCTGCAGCGTGCGCTCGTGCATCGAGAGAGCGCGAGCGATCATGTCCATATCGAGCCCGGCGCGGGTGATCAGCCCGTCGATCACGACCCGGACCCTGGTCGCCATGGAACTGTCCAGCGCCGAATAGTTGTCGGCGAGCAAGTCCACCGCCATCGAATGCACGGTCGCGCTGCGGCCCGCGATCGGCCGCGAGAGCAGCGCCTGCGGGATCCGCAGCAGCGTCGTGGCGGAGTCGAATCGCACTTCGGCGCCGAAGAATTCGGCATAGCGCGCGGCGGGCGCGAGCGGCGGGTGCGGCAGGTGGACCGAGCGCAGGCCGTAGTCGCCGTCGACGGCCCGCAGTAAACCGCGGTGGATGGTTCCGGCGGCCAGATCGATGCTCTGGGCGAACCCGTTGGACTCGGCGGGGTCACGGAAGTTGATCGCGACCATGCCCGCACGCGGATCATCGACCAGCGCGATCGAGACCCCGGTGTGCTGGGTGGACAAGAAGCGCGACGCGCAGGCGATGGCCGCGCCCACCGTCGCGGCGGTGGTGACCGCGACCGCGAGCGGTCCGACAACGCCGCCGGCCTGACGACCGGCGAGCCGCAGACCGAAATCGGGGCAGTCGAGCTCGGCCGCGGCGATCTCCAGCGCCCACCCGACCGCTTCGCTCGGCACCACGGCGTCGTCGCGGTCGACGGCCGTGCCCTCGATGCCGAGCCGACCGAGCAGAGCCGCGCCGTCGCCGCCGAGTTCGTCGACGAGCGCCCGGTATCCGCGCAGCACCGCGGCCCGGGTCATCACCACCACCATCGCCGACTCCTCGGTTCGCTCGCGCCGTCCCGCCCCGGCCCGCGGCAGGCCGACGCCGATTGCTGGAGCGTAGCGGAGCCGACGCGGGGCCCGGAAGAGAGAACTTTGTCGCCTCAGAGCAATTCCGCACCTCGCCGGCCCGGACATACTCAGGCGGCTCGAGATCGGGTCCACTACGCGCGACCTCGCAGAACACCGATCCGGCACCTGATTCAGCGTCGACTTGGAACGGATCGAGATGAGCTTGCGAGCACGAACGACATGGTTCGGCCTACCCGCGACGGTGATCGTCGCGGTCATCGCCTGCGTGCCCTTCGGCATGCCGCCGGCCACGGCCGAGCCACCGGACGGGTTCACCGATATCGACGGCGGCCAGTACGCGCCGGCCTGGACCGCCGCGGTCGACGGACCACAGCCGTACGCCGAGATCTTCTCCGATCTCGCGATACCGGTCACCATGAGCGACGGCACCGTGATCAAGCTCGACGTCCAGCGGCCCGGCAACGGCGGCCGGGCCACCGACGAAAAGCTGCCGACCATCGTCGAATTCGAGACCTACAACAAAATGGCGGTCAACCTGGCCTCCGCGCTCTTGCAGATCCCCGGCATCGAGGATGTGCTCCTGCCCGCGCTGGCCTCGGTCGGCGCACCACCGGGCTCCGGGCTGGAGGGTCTGACCGATTTCACCAGGCAACTCGATGCCGGCCTGCTCCAGACCGCCGCGCACAACTTCGACCTGGTCAAGGGCGGCTACAACCTGGTGCACGTCGACATTCGCGGCACCGGCAGCTCCGAGGGCAAGTGGCAGCTGTTCGGCGGCAAGGAACGCGACGACGCGGCCGAGGTGATCGACTGGATCACCCGGCAGCCGTGGAGCGACGGGACCGTCGGGGTGAAAGGCACCTCGGCCACCGGCATCGCCGCGCTGCGCGCCGCCGACCGCGGCAACCCCGCGATCAAGGCCGTATTCAGCTACCTCGCCAGCGGCGACCTGGTCGACGACATCGTGATTCCCGGCGGCGCGGTCGGATTCGGCTTCGCCGCGTTCTGGCCGCTGGCGGTGAATCTGGCCAAGTTCGCGCCGGACGTCGAGGCGATCATCGCAGGCCGGTTCGACCCGGCACAGCAGCTGCGCTGGCTGCAGGACCGGCTGGCCGACCCGCTCACCTTCATGGACGTGGTCGCCAACGCGTTCACCGCGATGGACACCGGCCAGCTCATGCCGAAGACTCGCGACCTCCTCGATCCGGACTCGGACCGACGAAACGGGTTGCAGGCGAACATGAACCAGATCGCCGCGCCGACCTTCATGGTCAGCGCGTGGTGGGATGTCTTCGGCAGCACACCGACCGAAACGTACAACGAGCTCGCGCAGACCACGGACCGCAAGAAGCTGATCGTCGGCGAGGGGTTCCACTCGGGCGGCGGCCTCGCCGGATTCGGGCACAGCGGCATGCCGCCGCGCCTGGATGTGTTGCAGCGGGCCTGGTTCGACAGGTGGCTCAAGGGAATCGACAACGGCATCGACAAGTTCAACCCGATCACCCTGAAACAGCAAGGCGGTCAGTGGACTTCGGCACCGTCGTTTCCACGGGCGCAGAGCACGCACCGGCGGATGTATCTCGATGATCGCCATTCCGGCACCACCAACGCGCAATACGACGGCAGCCTGTCGGCGACTCCCGCACAGAACGGCGTCACCGACCTGACCGTCGCGCCCGGCCTGCTGAGCCTGTGCTCGCGCGACACCTCCCGGATCTGGGCGGGAATTCCGTCCGTCATCATGGCCTGCGACCAGGACTCGCGGATCTGGGAACTCAACGGGCTCACCTTCACCAGCAACCCGGTGACCGAACCGACGGTGATCTCCGGGCCGATCAACGCCCACCTCAACACCGTGCTCGACCACCCGGACGGCTACTGGGTGGTCACCGTCAACGATGTCTTCCCCGACGGCCGCTCGCGCGAAATCAGTGCCGGACAGCTCGTTTCGTCGCTGCGCCAGATCGACGACGCCAAGAGCACCCGGTCGCCCAACGGCGACTACATCGATCCCGAGTACTACCTCGACCTCGACCGCCGCGAACTCGTCACGCCCGGACAGCCGCTCGCGCTCGACATCGGCGTCGATCCGACCGACGCGGTGCTGCAACCCGGTCACCGGCTCCGCGTCGACGTCTACGCCAGCAATCTCCCGAAGGGGTTGCCGCCCTTGCCGATTCTGTCCGACAGCCAACTCGCGCCGCAGCACCTTCGGCTCGATCCCGAGCGACCGAGCTGGGTGAACATTCCGCTCAGCGTCGCCATCCCGGACTGACGGTCCCGATCGCCGCGCCGCCGTCGGCCACGAATCAGCCGATGGCGGCGAGGTATTCGCCGTAGAACAGCATCAGGCCGACCGCCGAGGAGATCCCCGCCAGCAACCAGAAGCGGATGATGACGGTGGTCTCGGCCCACTTGCTGAGTTCGAAATGATGGTGGAAGGGCGCCATTCTGAACAGCCGGTTGCGGGTGGTGCGGAAGACGACGATCTGCAGCAGCACCGAGAGGATCTCGGCGAAGAACAGCGCGCCGACCACCGCGGTGAGCAGTTCGGTGCGGGTGGTGACCGACAACCCGGCGAGCAGTCCACCCAGCGCCAGTGAGCCGGTGTCGCCCATGAAGATCTTGGCCGGCGCCGCGTTCCACCAGAGGAATCCGATGCAGGCGCCCGCGCCGGAGGCACAGACCACCGCCAGGTCGAGCGGGTCGCGGACGTCGTAGCAGCCGGCGCCGGGGGTCACCGCGCAGGCGTTGGTGTACTGCCAGAAGGTGATGATCACGTACGCGCCGAGCGCGAAACTCATCGATCCGGCGGCGAGTCCGTCGAGGCCGTCGGTGATGTTCACCGCGTTCGACCAGGCCACCACCAGGAAGCTGACCACCAGCAGGAACCCGATCAGCCCGAACGAGACGGTCTCCACGTCCCGGACGTAGGACATGTGCCTGCTGGCCGGCGTCAGCCCGGTGCTGGACGGGAACCGCAGGGCGAGGATGCCGAAGACGATCGCGGCGGCGAGCTGGCCGATGTACTTGCCGGTCGCGGTCAGGCCGAGGTTGCGCCGCTTGCGGATCTTGATGAAGTCGTCGAGGAAGCCGACGATGCCCAGCGCCGTGGCCAAGCCGAGGACGAGCAGCCCGGACGCGGACACCCCCTCCGCGTCGTGCCGGATACGGAGCAGGTGCGCGCCCAGATATCCGGCCCACATGCCGACCAGGATCGCGATGCCGCCCATCGTGGGTGTGCCGCGCTTGGCCTGGTGGCTGACCGGTCCGTCGGATCGGATCTCCTGCCCGACCTTGCGCCTGGTGAACAGCTTGATCAGCAGCGGTGTCAGGGTGATGGAGACCACCAGCGCGATCATCGCCGAGAACAGGATCTGTCTCATTCGCCCCTCACGCGGCCGTCATCGAAAAGTCGGGTAATTGAAACATCAACGCACAGGCACCTTTTCACCGCCCGGGTCGATCCGTTCCCGACGTCTGTCCGCACCGCTGCCCATCCACCAACCCACTGTCGTCCACGCGAATTGCCCCGACGTTAGCAAGCCGAATGGATTCATGCGGTGTCGTGTAGCTCCGCTTAACCGCACTGCCGCGGCCGTCCACGCAGGACGGCCGCGGCAGTGGTGTCGGTTCAGATGCCGAGAACCAGCTTGGCGGTGGTGAAGTAGATGATCAGCCCGGTGGCGTCCACCAGCGTGGTGACCATCGGCGCGGACACGACCGCGGGGTCGATCCGGAGCTTCTTGGCGAGCAACGGCATGGTGCCGCCGATGGTGGCGGCCCAGCCGCAGATCAGCACCAGGGTGATGCCGACGACGACCGCGACGCGCGGCCCGACGAACAGTCCGCCGATCACCAATCCCGCTGCGGCGAGCATGGATCCGAGCACCAGGCCGACCCGGCACTCGCGCCAGATCACCTTGAACAGGTCGGTGACCCGCACCTCGCCGACGGCGAGCGCCCGCACGCAGGAGGTCGCCGCCTGCGCCCCCGCGTTGCCGCCCGCGCCGATGAGCAACGGGATGAACAGCGCGAGATGCGCGGCCTGTTGCAGCGTCGCCTCGAACATGTCGGTGACGCTGACCGTGAGCGTCGCGGCAAACAGCAACAGCAGCAACCACATTGCGCGATACCGGGCCAGCTGGAACACGCCTGCGGCCATGTAGTGGCCCGCCCACGGCGCCGAGCCCGCCTGCCTGGCCACGTCCTCGCTGTCCGCGGCCTCGATCACCTCGACCGCGTCGTCGATGGTGAGCAGGCCGACGAGCCGGTTCTCGCTGTCCACCACGGGCATGTTGAGGTCGTTGGTCTCGCGCATCAGCCGGGCCGCCTTCTCGGCGGAGTCGGTGGCGCGGGCGCAGACCGGCTCGGTGACGACCAGTTCGGCGATCATCGTGTCCGGCTTGCTGAGCACCAGCTCGCGCAGCTCGACGATGCCGGTCAGCCGCCGGCCCGCGTCGACGACGGGCAGCGTGTAGACGGTTTCGGCGTTGGCGCCCTTGGCCCGCACCGTGGCCAGCGCCTCGGCGACGGTCAGGTTCTGCGGCAGCGCGACCACCTCGGGGGTCATGTACTGACCCGCCGAGCCCTCCGGGTAGCCGAGCAGCGCGGCGGTCATCCGCCGTTCGCGCGGGCTCAGGCCGGCGAGCACCTTCTTGGCGACCTTCGCGGGCGCCTCCCGCAGCATGCGGGCGCGATCGTCGGGCGCCATGCCCTCGATCAGGTCGCGGAAGCTCTGGTCCCGCAGGCCCTGCAGGATCTGCTGCTGGTCCACCGGTTCGAGTTCCTCGAAGACCGCCAGCGCCAGGTCCTTGTCCAGCAGCCGGAACGCCATCCCGGCCTGGACGGCGTCCATCCGGGCGAGCTGGTCGGCGATGACGTGCGGCGGGTGGTTGTCGAGCCAGGCGAGCGCGGCGTCGACGCGGTGGCAGTCGGCGATGTCCTGCAGGGATTCGGACAGCGACGGACGTACTTCGATGATCTGCGACATGGGATGTCCTCAGCAAATACGCGTGCGTGAATGGGAGCGCGAGAATTCACACCGCGGGCGCCGGCCCCCACCGTCGCTGATTGCTCAGGAATACGAAGGGGCGACGCCGCGCGGCCTTCGACTGGGAGGTTCGCTGCGCATGGCAACCCCACCTCCTTCTCGTCGCTGCCGCGGGCCGGTACAGCCCACTCCATCGGTCAAAACGTTGATCGGACGCGAAAACATCCTTGTGCAGAATACAGGCATTTCGGTGAAGTGTTCACCACCGCGGAGCCCGCTTGGTCAGTCGACCACCTTCGGCCTGATCGTGGCGGTGACGGCGGTCTCCGCGGCGCGCCAAGTGGGGACGTGACGCACCCAGTCGGGCACCGGATCCGGTTGCGCGCCGAAGAGGTAGCGGTGCGGCACCAGGTCGCGCAGGGCGTGGTGCACGTCGATCCGGTCGTCGATCATGTGCGTGATGCCGAGTTCGGCACAGTGCCCGGCCTTGTCCGCGCGCCTGCGGCAGAAGCGCAGGTGCTCGCGCGGGATGCCGGTGCGGTCGAAGAAGTCGTGGTGGTCGAGCCATTGCCGGGTGCGCTGTTCGATCCGTTCTCCGCATTTGGAGATCACCCAGGCCCGGCCTTCGAAGAGCCGGACCAGTCGGGGCAGGACGTCGAAGGCGCCGGGGCTCGGTGGGGTGCGCAGGGCCGCTTCGAGCCCGCCGGAGAGGAAGACGGTGTCCGCGTCCCCCGCGCGCAGGGCCGCCCCCTGGATGACTCGGCCGAAGTCGACGCCGAGTCGATGTTGTCTATCGATATTCATGTGGGTCAAGGATGACGCGGCTGCCCCGGCGGGGGCGAGCGAATTTTCCTGCCGTGCCGCACCACGCGGTCAGCTGACAATTTGCCGGAAGGGGACAATGCGTGCGCACGTTTTTCGTACCTGGAGTCCGATTGGCAGCCGTCCGCCGGACCGGACATCACGGCAATCGTCCCATTACCCGCATACATCAGGCAAAACGAGCACCCTAACCACATGTCACACCAGCAATGAGCCGCCGATAACGAATCGGCAGACATCAGACATGATCATTAGCCACAAGTTAGCCTGTTGGTATGCCCAAGATACTGGCATTCACCTCACCGGCACAAGGACACCTGTATCCGGTCGCGCCGGTGCTGGCGGAGCTGGTATCGCGCGGCCACGACGTGACCATGCTGACCCTGCCCGGCAGCGAGCCGGAACTGGAGCGGTTCGGCATCACCGCGCGAGCGCTACCGCCGGCGCTGACCCAGGACCGGCTCAACGATTGGGCGACCACCTCGCGCATCGCCACGCTGCGCGCGGCCGTCCGGTCGTCGGTCGCCCGCATCCCGGACGAGATCCAGGCCTTACGCAGCGCGATCATCGCCGAGCGACCGGACGCGCTGCTGATCGACATCACCGCGCCGGGCGCGCAGATCCTCGCCACGGCCAGCGGGCTGCCGTGGGCGGCGTGGGCCTCGATGCTGCTGCCCATTCCGTCCCGCGATGCACCGCCGTTCGGGCCGGGACTGCGCCCGCGCACGGACCTGATCGGCCGCGTCCGCGACAACTGCCTGCACTGGTTCCTCGATCGCCGATGGAACGAGGTGCTGCCGCAGCTCAATCACATGCGCCAGTACTACGGGCTGGACCAGCTGGAGAACACCGTGGACTACCTGCGGCAACCGCCGCTGACGCTGAACTTCACCGCGCCGCCGTTCGATGATGTGCGCACCGACTGGCCGCTGACCGTGCATCAGATCGGACCCGGCCTGTGGGCGCCGGAGGCCGAGCCGCCAGGGTGGCTCGACGAGATCGACCGGCCGCTGGCGGTGGTCACCTGTTCGACCGAGTTCCAGGACGACGGCAGGCTCGCGCAGACCGCGCTGGACGCGCTGGCCGACAGCGGGTTGTACACGGTGGTCACCACGGGCGCGATCGATCCGGCCACCCTCACCGTCCCGCCGAACGCGCGGGTCGAGCGGTTCGTGTCCCATCAGCCGCTGCTCGACCGGGCCGCCGTCGTGGTCTCGCACGGTGGCATGGGGATCACCCAAAAGGCTTTGGCCGCAGGCGTTCCGGTGTGCGTGGTGCCGTTCGGGCGCAGCCAGTCCGAGGTCGCGCGCCGGGTGGTCGGCAACGAGGCGGGCAGTTGGGTGTCGGCGAAGCGGCTCTCGGTCCGTACCCTGCGCGCCGGCATCGACAAGGCGATGGCCTGCCGGGCGGGTGCGGCCGCGGTGGCAGCCGGGTTCGCCGCGGCGGGCGGCACGCTGCGCGGCGCGGAACTGCTGGAACGGCATTTCGCGGGGCACGCGGCAGGGCACGCGGCCAGGACCGGCAGCACCCCGGTGCACAGCACGCATCCCTATCCGACCAATGAGGTCGCGCCGGAGATCACTCGGGGCGAGCCGGATCCGGTGGTGCTGCCGCCCAACGACTCTCCGCCGACCGAGGACCCCTACTGGACCACCTGGCAGCGCCGCGACCGCTGAAAAGCAGGTGCGCCGTGCGGGTTCCGCGCGATACGTTCCGGCAATGGACGACCACTTCGGTGAACGGGTAGCGGCCACGTACGACGAGTCCTACGCGGCATTGTTCGAGCCGGACGTCGTCGGACCGATGGTCGACCTGCTCGCGGAACTGGCGGCCGGCGGCCGCGCCGTGGAATTCGGCATCGGCACTGGGCGCGTCGCGCTGCCGCTGGCCCGCCGCGGGGTCCCCGTGCACGGCATCGATCTGTCGCGGGCGATGCTCGCCCGGCTGCGGGCCAAGCCGGATGCCGCCGCGATCGGCACGACCGTCGGCGACTTCGCCACGACCCGCGTCGACGGCACGTTCTCCGTCGCCTACCTGGTCTTCAACACCATCATGAATCTGACCACCCAGGCCGCGCAGGTCGCCTGTTTCGCCAATGCCGCAGCGCATCTCGAGCCGGGCGGCTGCTTCGTCGTCGAGGTCGGCGTGCCCGACCTGCGCCGCCTGCCGCCCGGCCAGACCATGGTGCCGTTCCAGGACGGCCCGACCCGCTGGGCCTTCGACCGCTACGACGTCGCCACCCAGCAGCTGAGCTCGAACTACCTCGACGTGTCCGACGGCCGCGGCGAATATCGCTCGATCCCCTTCCGCTACGTCTGGCCCGCCGAACTGGACCTCATGGCCCAACTGGCCGGCCTGCACCCCCGCGCCCGCTGGACCGACTGGACCCGCACCCCCTTCACCAACGAAAGCCGCCACCACGTCTCGATCTGGTCCAAGCCGGGGCGGGGTTAGGCGCAGGGGGCGTCGAAGGGTTGTTCGGGGTGGTGGGGGGAGGGAAGGTGGGGTGGTTGGAGTGGGATTGCCAGGAGGACGGTATGGCTACTGCCGATCAGCCGCGTTCGGGGTCGCAGGCCGTGGAGCGGGCGGTGCATTTGCTGAACTGCTTCGAGGGGGACGATCCGGAGCTGTCCATCAGTGAGCTGGCGCATCTGGCGGGGGTGCCGGTGAGTACGGCGCACCGGCTGGCGCAGGCGCTGGTGCGCGGGCGATTGCTGGAGCAGGATCCGGCCACCGACCGGTACCGGGTCGGGCAGGGCCTGGCGACATTGGCGCGGCCCGCGTTGACCAGGCTCGGCATCGACTCGGCCGCACCGCACATGTACGCGCTGGCGGCGGGGATCCGGATCACGACCAGCCTCAGCGTCGCGGACGAACGCGACGCGGTGACCGTATTGCGGGCGCGGCCGCCGGTGCGGTTCTGCAACCATCAGCTGCCGCGGTTGCGGCAGCCGCTCGGGTCGAGCGCGTCGGGCCGGGCGCTGCTCGCCCACCTGCCCGCCGCGCCCTATCTGGCCACCGACCTGGATCAGGTGCGGCGCAAGGGTTTCGCGGTCGAGGAGTTCGAGGGCGCGGACGATCCGATCCGGTCGGTCGCGGTGCCGGTGTTCGGCGCGGACAAGCAGGTGTGGGGCGCGCTGAGCGTGCAGGCGCGGTCGGCGCGGCTGAACGAGGAGCTGGTGCGGGAGATCCTGCCCGCGATGCGCCAGATCGCCGTGCGGATCGGCGGCGTCGTGCACAACAGCTCCGGCCAGGCGATATACCCGGCGTAATTAAACTCACCGCGGTTTTCACAATGTGGAATGCCCGTTGTCTGCGGTGGCGCCGGGCAACACCATAGAAGACCACGGGCATCGAATCCGGCGCCCGGCACAGTTCACGGAAGTCTCGAAGAGTTGATACCTACCGCGCTGATCCGCCGCCGCGCGATCGACCTGATGCGGGTGCCGCACGGGATCTGTCGCCACTGACGCCGTTCCCGGCAATCACCCACTCCGGCATTCATTTTGCCGCGATATCTCTCTTCTGTTGTCGCCGTGCCGATTTCGCCGTGCACGCGCTTGTATTCGAAGGACTTCCACCATGCCCACCTCCGCTCACCCACGGCGCGCACTGCGCGCGGCCGCCGCGGCCCTCACCCTGCTCACCAGCGTCTCCGTGCTCGCAGGCTGCGGCAAATCCGAGCCGGGCAGCACCGCCGACGGCAAGACCGTGCTCCGCTATCAGGGCGCCACCGGTCAGGTCTCCGCCTATGAATTGGCCGAGGATCTCGGCTATTTCAGCAAAATCTCGCTGCGCTGGGAAGGCGATACCACCAGCGGCCCGGCCAATATCCAAGCGGCGGCGACGAATCAGGTGGAATTCGGTAGCGCGTTCAACGGCGCGGTGGTGAAACTGATCGCGGGCGGGGCGAAGGTCACCGCGGTGCTCAGTTCCTATGGCTCCGACGAACAGTCGTTCACCGGCTACTTCGTCCGCGACGATTCCGGCATCAATTCCGCCCGCGATCTCATCGGCAAAAAGGTCGGCGTCAATACCCTCGGCGCGCACCACGAGTTCATCACCAGGGAATGGCTGCACCAGCAGGGCCTGTCCGACAAGGAGATCAAGCAGGTGGAGCTGACCGTGGTGCCGCCCGCCAACACCGAGGACGCGCTGCGCAAGGGGCAGATCGAGGTCGGCACGCTGGGCAGCATCTTCCGCGAGACCGCGGTCGAGCGCGGCGGCATCCACCCGCTGTTCACCGACAAGGGCCTGTTCGGCACCTTCGACTACGGCACCTACGTCTTCCGCAACGACTTCATCGCCAAGAACCCGGACGCGGTCAAGGATTTCGTGCAGGGCACCGCTCGGGCTACCCGGTGGTTGCAGGTCACGCCGCGGGAAACGGTACAGGCGCGCTTCACCTCGATCATCGAAAAGCGCGGGCGCAACGAGAACACCGGCCTGATCAAGTACTGGAAGAGCTCCGGGCTCCCGGTGCCGGGCGCGGTGATCGATCCGAAGGAACTACAGATCTGGATCGACTGGCTGGTCCGCAACGGTGAACTGAAGGAGGGCCAGCTGAAGGCCGCCGACCTGTTCACCAACAAGGACAACCCGTACGCCAACGGCACATTCACCCCGCAGAGCGGCCCGACCGGCGAGGCGGTGGCCGCGAAATGACCGCCAAACTGTCGCTGACCGGGGTGGGCAAGCACTTCGCCATCCGCGGGTCGAACGAGAAATTCACTGCCATTCAAGACATTTCGCTGGATCTGCGGGACGGCGAGTTCCTCGTCCTGGTCGGCCCCAGCGGATCGGGCAAGTCGACGCTGCTCGATCTGCTCGGCGGCCTGAGCAAGCCGACCGCAGGTGAGATCCTGCTGGACGGAAAGCCGATCACCGGGCCGGGGCTCGACCGCGGCATCGTGTTCCAGCAGTACGCGCTGCTGCCGTGGCGCACCGCCCGCGGCAATATCGAATTCGGCTTGGAGGCCAAGGGATTACGCCGCAGGCAGCGGCGTGAGATCGCCGAGCACTACCTGGAGTTGGTGGGGCTGACCGGCTTCGGCGATCGCTACCCGCACGAGCTGTCCGGCGGGATGAAGCAGCGCGTCGCCATCGCCCGCAGCCTGGCCTTCGATCCGGAGGTGCTGCTGATGGACGAGCCGTTCGCGGCGCTGGACGCGCAGACCCGGGAGTCGTTGCAGGACGAGCTGTTACGCATCTGGCGGGCCACCGGAAAGACGGTCCTGTTCATCACCCACGGCATCGACGAGGCGGTGTATCTGGGGCAGCGGGTCGCGGTGCTGACCTCGCGGCCCGGCCGGATCAAGGCGGTGGTCGACGTCGAGATCGACCGGGAGGCGGGCGGCGACATCCGCTCGTCCGAGCGGTTCCGGGACTACCGGCACGAGATCTGGACGCTGCTGCAGAGCGAGGTCCAGCGCGCGGCGTCGCTGGAGCGAGAGTCGCTGTCGGACAACCCGACCGAAGCACATGTCGAGAGGCTGACCCATGTCTAGTGCAGTGGACTTCACCGAGCGGACCATCGCGGTGCGCGCGGCCGCACCCGAGCGGCCCGCCGCCGACCGACCGGCCGCCGATCGCCCCGCCGCGGGGCGGTCGTTCGCGGCGGGATCACGGGCGGTGCGCGTGCTCGGCCGCCTCGCCTGGCGGGTGTTCAAACCGACGATCGTGATCGGATTGTTCCTGCTGCTGTGGCAGCTCGCTCCCGCCCTCGGCCTGGTGGACGAGGTGTTCCTGCCGCCGTTCTCGGTGGTCGCGCAGGCCTTCGCCGACCTGCTGGTGAGCGGCGAACTGTGGACCCACATCTCGGCCAGCCTGAGCCGCTCGCTGGCCGGCTACGCGATCGCGCTGGCCGTTGCCATCCCGCTCGGCATCTCGATCGCCTGGTACAAGCCGGTGGCGGACTTCCTCAACCCGATCCTGGAGCTGTTCCGCAACACCGCGGCGCTGGCCCTGCTGCCGGTCTTCATCCTGATTCTCGGCATCGGCGAGACCTCGAAGGTAGCCCTGGTGGTGTACGCGAGCGCCTTCCCGATCCTGCTGAACACCATCACCGGCGTGCGCACCGTCGACCCGCTGCTGATCAAATCCGCTGTGTCACTGGGCTTCTCGCCGGTGCGATTGTTTCAGAAGGTGATCCTGCCCGCCGCGTTGCCGTCCATCTTCACCGGCCTGCGGATGGCCGCGGCGAGCTCGATCCTGGTGCTGCTCGCGGCCGAGATGTTCGGCGCCCGAGCGGGACTCGGCTACCTGATCACCGCGGCGCAGCAGAACTTCCAGATCCCGAACATGTACGCGGGGATTATCGCCATCTCGCTGCTCGGTCTGGCCTTCAACGGACTGCTCGTCACCCTGGAACGCCGGTTCTCCCGCTGGCGGACCGAACCGAACGCCTGACCGTCCACTCGTATAACCCAAGGAAGAACCATGTCTGGTAAACAATTCCACCTCAATGCCTTCCTGATGGGCGTCGGGCACCACGAGGCCGCGTGGCGGCATCCGCGCACCGAGGCGCACCGGGTGCTCGACGTCCGGCACTTCCAGGAGCTGGGGCAGATCGCCGAGCGCGGCAAGCTGGATTCGGTGTTCTTCGCCGACGGCCTGGCCGTCGGTCCGCGGATCAAGCGCAACACCCTCGCGGTGTTCGAGCCGATCACGCTGCTGGCCGCGATCGCCGCCGCCACCACGCACGTCGGGCTGATCGCGACCGCGTCCACCACCTATCACGAGCCGTTCAACCTGGCCCGCAAGTTCGCCTCGCTCGACCACATCAGCGGTGGCCGCGCGGGCTGGAACATCGTCACCTCGGCGGGCGAGGACGAGGCGTTCAACTTCGGTTACGACGGCGTGCCCGAGCACGCGCGGCGCTACGAGCGGGCGCAGGAGTTCGTCGACGTGGTCGACCAGCTGTGGGACAGCTGGGAGGAAGCGGCGATCCTGCTCGACACCGAGGCGGGCGTCTTCGCCGACCCGGACCGGGTGCACACCGTCGACTTCGACGGGCCGCGCTTCCGGGTCCGCGGGCCGCTGAACTCGCCGCGCACCCCGCAGGGCAGGCCGCTGCTGGTGCAGGCCGGATCCTCGGAGAGCGGAAAGGAATTCGCCGCGCGGCACGCCGAGGCGGTGTTCACCGCGCAGCGCACGCTGGCCGAGGGGCAGGCGTTCTATCGCGATCTGAAGTCGCGGCTGGCGAAGTACGGTCGCTCGGCCGACGAGCTCAAGGTGCTGCCCGGGCTGGTGCCGTTCATCGCCGACACGACCGAGCAGGCGCAGGCGCTCGAGCAGGAGTTCACCGATCTGATCTCGCCGGACTACGCGCTGCGTCAGCTGTCCACCATGCTCGGCGTCGACCTCACCGAACACGCCCTGGACGCGCCGCTGCCGCCGTTGCCGTCGGAGAACGAGATAGAGACGCACAAGAGCCGCTTCACCTTGGTCAAGGAGCTGGCGGCGAACGAGAACCTGACCGTCCGGCAGCTGATCGGCAAGCTGGGCGGCGGACGCGGGCACCGGACGTTCGCGGGCACGCCGACCCAGATCGCCGACGAGTTGCAGAGCTGGTTCGACAACGGCGCCGCCGACGGGTTCAACATCATGCCGCCGTATCTGCCGGGCGGGCTGACCGACTTCGTCGATCGCGTGGTGCCGATCCTGCAGGAGCGCGGGCTGTTTCGCACCGACTACGCGGCGGACACGTTGCGTGGGCACTACGGGCTCGGGCCGGTGCCGAGCCGGCACACCCGGGAACGGACCGAGGCGAGCGCATGACCGTGGACGTCCTCGTGCTCGGTGGCGGCCCGGCCGGTACCTGGGCGGCGTTGAAGGCCGCCGCGGCCGGCGCCTCGGTCGCATTGGCCGACAAGGGGTTCTGCGGGAGCAGCGGCGCCACGGCCGCGGCCGGAACCGGGATCTGGTACGTCCGGCCGGAGCCGGAGCTGCGCGAGCAGGCAATGGCGAGCCGGGAGGCGCTCGGCGGATATCTCGCCGATCGCCGCTGGATGGCCAGGGTGCTCGACGAGACCTATGCCAGGGTCAACGAACTCGCCGAGGTCGGGCGTTATCCGTTCCCGACCGATCGCGCGGGCCGCTCGCTGCGGACCGGCGTGCAGGGGCCGGAATACATGCGCCGCCAGCGACTTCGGGTGCAGCGGGCCGGGGTGTCCATCCTCGATCACGCACCGGCGATCGAATTGCTCACCGACGCGCAGGGTTCGGTCGCGGGCGCGCGCCTGCAACGGCTGGCCACGGGCGAACTCGTCGACATCGGTGCGCGCGCCGTCGTGCTCGCCACCGGTGGGTGCGCGTTTCTCTCGAAGACGCTGGGCTGCAACGTAAATACCGGCGACGGCGCCCTGATGGCGGTGGAAGCGGGCGCGGAGCTGTCCGGCATGGAGTTCTCCAACGCCTACGCCATCGCACCCGAGTTCACCTCGGTGACGAAGACCGCCTACTACTCCTTCGCCACCTTCTATCTGGGCAATGGCGCGGTGCTGCCGGGTGCGTCGAGTAAGAGCCGCTCCCCCATCGCCAGGGCGCTGCTGACCGAGCCGGTGTATTGCACGCTGGATCGGGCCGACGCGGAACAACGCCGGGCGATGCGCCTCGGCCAGCCGAACTTCTTCCTCACCTTCGACCGGCTCGGCATCGACCCGTTCACCGATCGGTTCCCGATCACGCTGCTGCTGGAAGGCACGGTGCGCGGGACCGGCGGGGTTCGCGTCGCCGGCGACGACTGCTCGACCAGCGTGCCCGGCCTGTACGTCGCGGGCGATGTCGCGACTCGGGAGCTGATCTGCGGTGGCTTCACCGGCGGCGGCAGTCACAACGCCGCGTGGGCGATGTCGTCGGGCAGCTGGGCGGGCGCCGGCGCGGCCGAATATGCCCGGCGGCAAGGCGATTCGGTCGATGATCGGCAGCGGTTCGGCGCGGGCGGAGTCGGTATCCGGCCCACCGGAAGGCCGGACGCCGCGCTGCTGCCGGCGGATATCGTCGCGGTGGTCCAGCGGGAGGTGTTGCCGTACGACAAGAACTATCTCCGGCACGGCGACCGGTTGCGGCCCGCGCTGGCGACGCTGGACGAGATGTGGCGGCAGGCCAGGACGAGTCTGACTCTCGCACAGTCGGATCCGGCCAAGGTGCGCTCGGCGGCGGCCATGACCGCGCACGCGCGGTGGATGTATACGGCGGCGCTCGCCCGGACCGAGTCGCGCGGCATGGCGCGTCGTCAGGAGTTCCCCGAGGCCGATCCGGCGCAGCATCATCGGCTGATCACCGGCGGACTCGACGAGGTGTGGACCGCGCCGGAACCGGCGTTCCTCGATCGGACCAGGCTGGTGCCGGCATGATCGAACTGGTCTCGGCCGACCGCTGCATCGCGTGCGACAAGTGCATCGAGGTCTGCCCCACCCATGTCTTCGATCGCGGCGCGGCCGGAATCCCGGTGCTCACCCGGCAATCCGACTGCCAGACCTGCTTCATGTGCGAGGCGTACTGCCCCGCCGACGCGCTGTTCGTCGCCGCCCGCACGGAGCCGCTCGCGCCGGACGACGTGCAACGCGACGAGGCCTACCTGATCGAGCACGACCTGTTGGGCAGCTACCGCAGATCGCTCGGCTGGGGCGGCGGCCCGTTGGGCGCGCGTTACGCGGTCGGACCCGAATTGCCATGACGCCGTTGACGAAACGACGGGTGGTCGACTTCATGCGCACGTGCCGCAGCGCGTGTCGCCGCGACGATCGAACCCGCCTACCCCACATCACTTTTCCCTAGCGAGGTCCCCATGACCACGGTGCACGAACCATCCACGATCACCCTCCGGGTCACCCCGGTCGCCGGCTACATCGGCGCCGATATCTCCGGTGTCGATCTGCGCGAAACGCTGACCGGCGAGCAGGTCGAGCAGATCACCGCCGCGCTGCACAGGTACAAGGTGCTGTTCTTCCGCGACCAGCACATCGGGCACGCCGAGCAGATCGCCTTCTCCCGGCGCTTCGGCGCGGTCACCCCGTCCCATCCGTACGACACCGACGCGCCGACCGAGTTCCCGGAGATCCTCGCCGTGGACAGCAGGCTGTACGAGAAGCGTTTCGGCGTAAAGAAATTCAGCTACACGAACTTCTGGCACACCGATGTCTCGCCGCTGATCAACCCGCCCGCCGCCTCGATCCTGCGCGCCGAGATCGCGCCGGAGCAGGGCGGTGACACCGGCTGGACGAACCTGGTCGCCGCGTACGAGAACCTGCCGGAGTCGTTGCAGCGGTTCGTCGAGGGGCTGCGCGCCGAGCACCGGTTCGGCGGGCGCAGGCCGGTCTGGCACGAGGACAGCGACTACGCCAAGAAGGTGGCCGCCGCGCCGCTGGTCACCGAGCATCCCGTGGTCCGGGTGCACCCGGTGACCGGCGAGCGGGCGCTGTTCGTCAACCCCGGCTTCACCACCAGGATCATCGGGTTGCGCCCCAACCAGAGCGACGCCCTGCTGAAACTGCTGTTCGACGAGGTGGCCAACCCCGCCTACACCGTCCGCTTCCGCTGGGCGAAGGGCAGCATCGCGTTCTGGGACAACCGGGTGACGGCGCATCTGGCGCCGAGCGACCTCGATCATCTCGACGTCACCCGGGTGCTGTACCGCACCACGCTGGAGGGGGACATCCCGGTCGGGGTGGACGGCGCGCCGTCCACCTCCATCGCCGGCGCGCACTTCACCGGCAACTGAGAGTAGACAGGTAGGTGCCCGGCCGGGCGGCGCTCGGCCGGGCACTGCGCTGCGCCACGCCTCGATCAGCCCATCACGGGATGATTGACTAGGTTTGGGGCAAACAACGAAGGAGAGATCTGTGCGCTTCGGCATCTTCATTCCGCAGGGCTGGCGGCTCGACCTGGTCGGCATCGACCCGGCGGACCAGTGGCGGGTGATGCGGGATCTCGCGCAACGCGCGGATGCCAACGACACCTGGGAATCCCTGTGGGTGTACGACCACTTCCACACCGTGCCGGTGCCGACCGAGGAGGCGACGCACGAGGCGTGGACCCTGATGTCCGCGTTCGCGGCGTCCACCTCGCGAATCCGGCTCGGGCAGATGTGCACCGCGATGAGCTACCGCAATCCGGCGTATCTGGCGAAGGTCGCGGCCACCGTCGACCTGATCTCCGGCGGCCGGGTCGAGATGGGCATCGGCGGCGGCTGGTACGAACATGAATGGCGCGCCTACGGTTACGGCTTCCCTGGCGCGGGTGAGCGGCTCGCGCGCCTCGACGAGGGCGTGCAGATCTTCCGGCAGGCCTGGACCGAGGGCAAGGCCACGTTGGACGGCAAGCACTATCAGGTCGACGGGGCGATCGTGCGGCCACTTCCGTTGCAGGAGGGCGGGATTCCGCTGTGGGTCGCCGGCGGCGGCGAGAAGAAGACGCTGAAGATCGCGGCGAAGTACGCCCAGTACACCAACTTCAGCGGTGCGCCGGACGAGTTCGCGGCCAAGTCCGAGATCCTGCGCGCGCACTGCGCCGACGTGTGCACCGATTTCGACGCCATCGTGCGCTCCGCGAACTTCAACGCGGTCGTCGCGTCCACCGAAGCCGAGGTGCAGGAACGTCTTTCCGAGATCCAGGCGAAGCTGGCCGCGGTCATCGGCGAGAACGAGGCGAAGACCTACGTCGACAACATGTTCCGCCCGTCGCTGGCCGTCGGCACCCCGGAGCAGATCATCGAACGGCTCACCCCCGTCCGCGATCTCGGCCTCGGCTACGCCATCTTCAACTTCCCCGAATCCGCCTACGACACCTCGGGCATCGAACTCTTCGAGAAGGAAGTCGCGCCCGCCCTGGCCTGAAACGCCTGGCTGCCCTCGTCGGCGGCACCCAGTTCCTGAAACACGAAAACCTCAGTGCGGCAATGGCACTGAGGTTTTCGTGGGGAACGGCCGAGCGGCTGCTGCTAGAGCATGCAGGAGACGCAGCCTTCTACTTCGGTTCCTTCCAGGGCCATTTGGCGCAGGCGGATGTAGTAGAGGGTTTTGATGCCCTTGCGCCAGGCGTAGATCTGGGCGCGGTTGAGGTCGCGGGTGGAGGCGGTGTCCTTGAAGAACAGGGTCAGCGACAGGCCCTGGTCCACGTGCTGGGTGGCCGCCGCGTAGGTGTCGATGATCTTCTCGTAGCCGATTTCGTAGGCGTCGTCGTAGTACTCGAGGTTGTCGTTGTCCAGGTAGGGGGCCGGGTAGTAGACGCGACCGATCTTGCCTTCCTTGCGGATCTCGATCTTCGACGCCACCGGGTGGATGGAGCTGGTGGAGTGGTTGATGTAGGAGATCGAACCGGTCGGCGGGACGGCCTGCAGGTTCTGGTTGTAGATGCCGTGCTCCATGACCGAGGCCTTGAGCTCGCGCCAGTCGTCCTGGGTCGGAATCTTCACCTCGGCGTCGGCGAACAGCCGCGCCACCCGCTCGGTCTTCGGCTCCCACACCTGCTCGGTGTACTTGTCGAAGTACTCACCGCTGGCGTACTTGGATTCGGGGAAGCCGCCGAAGTAGCTGCCGCGCTCTTTGGCGATCAGGTTCGACGCCCGGATCGCGTGGTAGACCACGGTGTAGAAGTAGATGTTGGTGAAGTCGATGCCCTCTTCGGACCCGTAGTGCACCCGCTCGCGGGCCAGGTATCCGTGCAGGTTCATCTGGCCGAGGCCGATCGCGTGCGACTCGTTGTTGCCCTGCTCGATCGAGGGCACCGAGTAGATGTGCGTCTGATCGGAGACCGCGGTGAGCGCCCGGATGGCGGTCTCGATGGTCTGCGCGAAGTCGGGTGAGTCCATCGCCTTGGCGATGTTGAGCGAGCCGAGGTTGCACGAGATGTCCTTGCCCACCTTGGCGTAGGACAGGTCGTCGTTGAACACCGACGGCGTCGACACCTGCAGGATCTCCGAGCACAGGTTCGAGTGGGTGATCTTGCCCGCGATCGGGTTGGCCCGGTTCACCGTGTCCTCGAACATGATGTACGGGTAGCCGGATTCGAACTGCAGCTCGGCGATGGTCTGGAAGAACTCGCGCGCCTTGATCTTCGACTTGCGGATCCGCTTGTCGTCGACCATCTCGTAGTACTTCTCGGTGACGTCGATGTCGGCGAACGGCTTGCCGTAGATGCGTTCCACGTCGTACGGCGAGAACAGGTACATGTCCTCGTTCTTCTTCGCCAGCTCGAAGGTGATGTCCGGGATCACCACGCCGAGCGAGAGGGTCTTGATCCGGATCTTCTCGTCCGCGTTCTCCCGCTTGGTGTCGAGGAACCGGTAGATGTCCGGGTGGTGCGCGTGCAGGTACACCGCGCCAGCGCCCTGTCGCGCGCCGAGCTGGTTGGCGTAGGAGAACGAGTCCTCCAGCAGCTTCATGATCGGGATGACGCCCGAGCTCTGGTTCTCGATCTGCTTGATCGGCGCGCCGTGCTCGCGAATGTTGGTGAGCAGCAGCGCGACCCCGCCGCCGCGCTTGGACAGCTGCAGCGCGGAGTTGATGGAGCGCCCGATGGACTCCATGTTGTCCTCGATGCGCAGCAGGAAGCAGGACACCGGCTCGCCGCGCTGCTTCTTGCCCGAGTTGAGGAAGGTCGGGGTGGCGGGTTGGAAGCGGCCGTCGATGATCTCGTCGACCAGCTTGCCCGCGAGCACCTCGTCGCCGGCCGCGAGGGTGAGCGCGACCATGCAGACCCGGTCCTCGAACCGCTCCAGGTAGCGCTTGCCGTCGAAGGTCTTCAGCGTGTACGAGGTGTAGTACTTGAACGCGCCGAGGAAGGTGGGGAACCGGAACTTCTTGGCGTAGGCCTGCTGGAACAGCTGCTTGATGAACGGGCGGCTGTACTGGTCGAGCACCTCGGGCTCGTAGTACTTCTCGTCGACCAGGTAGTCCAGCTTCTCGTCCAGGTTGTGGAAGAAGACGGTGTTCTGGTTGACGTGCTGGAGGAAGTACTGATGCGCCGCCTCACGGTCCTTGTCGAACTGGATCTCGCCGTTCGGGCCGTACAGGTTCAGCATCGCGTTGAGGGCGTGGTAGTCCATGACCTCGCCGGGCTCCGCACCGCGGCCGGAGGCCTGCTCTAAGCGAGCCGTTTTTCCGGCCGGTGCTGTCGTTGTTGTTGCCAAAACAATCCCAATCCCTCTCGGACGCGCTCGACGTCCTCGGCGGTTCCCATGAGTTCGAAGCGATACAGGTACGGCACCCCGCACTTACGCGAGATCACGTCGCCCGCATAGCAGTAGGTATCGCCGAAGTTCGTGTTTCCCGCCGCGACCACCCCGCGCAGCAGGGCGCGGTTGTGCGGATCGTTGAGGAACTTGGCGACCTGCCGCGGCACGAAATCCTTGTCGGATCTGTTCCCACCCAGGACGTGCCGACCGCCCCCGTAGGTGGGGACGATCAGCACGAAGGGCTCGTCGACGCGCAGCGAATCGGCGGTGTGCAGTGGAATGCGAGTCGCCGGGAGACCCAGCTTCTCGACGAAGCGATGCGTGTTCTCCGAGGCGCTGGAGAAGTAGACGAGCGCGGCCGATTCGGACACGGTCACCTCTCCTCTCGGAGGAACGGAAAGCGGAAGCGGTCAGGCCGCCACGGTGGCGAGCGACTTGATCCGGTCCGGACGGAAGCCGGACCAGTGGTCCTCACCGGCCACCACGACCGGCGCCTGCAGGTAACCGAGCGCCATGACGTAGTCACGGGCCTCGTCGTTCTCGGAGATGTCGATCACCTCGTAGGCCACCCCGACCTTGTCGAGGGCCTTGTAGGTGGCATTGCACTGGACGCAAGCGGGCTTGGTGTACACGGTGACGGTCATTGGTATCCCTCTTCTCCTTGTGCCTGATCCACAGCCTGTGATCCGTATGCCGATCGTTCGAGCGACCTAGCGATGCACGTTCCGACCTTGCTGCGCAAACTCCTGGATCTGGACTCGAATCCCCTGCTCAGCCCCTTCGGGCTGGTTTTCGCAGAGCGGGGTGCCTTGCCGTCTTCCAGTACCGAAGACACTACACCTAGTGGCCGACAGATTCATCCAACACGACATGTTGCGAGTCACAAAGATGAAATTCGTACGCGGTAAGTACCTGGACGCTCGATTCGCAACCCGACACGACCGTGGTGCAGATCACAATTTCGTACCGTAGCTGATTTCCAGCAAACTCTCCGGTCAGACGAAGAGGGCCACCTCCACCGCGTGGAGATGACCCTCGAACAGACCGGAGCGGAAGCTTACACCGCCGCGAATTCACCCCGGGCGGCCTGGACCAACTCGTGCACGGTGGCCGCGAGCTCGGTCAGCGCCTCGGCGTCCTCCCGCGGGTGCGTCGCGCCGAACCGCTGGCCGATCGTGCCGAAGTGCAGGTGGGCCGATTCCACCACCCGCGCGCCGGCCACGCCGAGCGCCTTGACCGCGTCGCCGTGCGCCCACTGCGCGGCGTTCGGGCTGATCGACGCGCTGACCACCGCGGTCGGCCGGTCCTTGAGGGCACCGGTGCCGTACGGCCGGGACGCCCAGTCGATGGCGTTCTTCAACACGCCCGGCAGGGTGCCGTTGTATTCCGGCGTCACGACGAGCAGGCCGTCGGCGACGGCGACCGCGTCGCGCAGCGCCTGCGCCGCGGCGGGCACGGCACCCTCGACATCGAGGTCTTCGTTGTAGAAAGGAATGTCGGCGAGACCTTCGTAGAGGGTGATCTCGACACCCTCCGGCGCGGTCTGGACGGCGGTCTCGGCCAGCTGCCGGTTGATCGAGGCGGCGCGGAGGCTGCCGACGAGAGCGAGGATACGGGTCTTGCCCATGACAACTCCTGGTGTACTGAGTGTGTGGTGTCCGAACTTTCATCGATGACTAACCGGACCACGGTCCGATTACTTCCCGCGGAGATGGCGTGCCTGCTGTGAGCTACCCCACATCGGATCTCCCGCTGCCCGGGCAGCGCCCGCTGCTCGGCATCGGCGCGCCCCTGCCCGGCACGTCCGAACCCACCGAACGCGCCGACGCCGCGCGCAACCGGCAGTTGCTGCTGGACGCCGCGCAACAGCTGGTGCGCGAGCAGGGCGTGGACAGCCTCACCATGGACGCGCTGGCCAAGCGGGCCGGGGTCGGCAAGGGCACGGTCTTCCGCCGGTTCGGCAGCCGATCGGGATTGCTGATGGCGCTGCTCGATCACTCCGAGCGCAAGGCGCAGGAGGCGTTCATGTTCGGGCCGCCGCCGCTGGGGCCCGGCGCGACCCCGGTGGAACGGCTGGTCGCGTTCGGCCGGGCGCGGCTGCTCGACATCGATGTGGAGGGCGAGCTGTATCGCGCCGCGGAGGTCGGCGAGGCGGCCGATCGGTACTCGGGCGCGCCGTACATGTTGCTCAAGGCGCACGTGTCGATGCTGCTGCGGCAGGCAGGCGTGCCCGGCGATATTCCGTTGATCGCCGACAGTCTGCTCAGCACGCTGAGCGCCGCGCTGGTCATGCATCAGATGCGCGCGCAGGGCTATCGCCGCGAGCAGATCGGGGACAACTGGGAAGCGGTCGTTCGACGCGTTGTCACCCCGTGAATGGACAGTAAAGTGGGCTGCCATGCGGAACCTGCGCGAACAGATCATCACCGAGTTGGGCGTCCAACCGAGCATCGAGCCGAAGAACGAGGTACGGCGCCGGATCGATTTCCTCAAGGACTATCTGAACGCCACTCCCGCAAAGGGTTTCGTGCTCGGCATCAGCGGCGGCCAGGACAGCTCGCTGACCGGCCGATTGTGCCAGCTAGCCGTCGAGGAACTGCGCGCCGACGCGGTGGACGCGACGTTCGTCGCGGTGCGCCTGCCCTACGGCGTGCAATCGGATGAGGCGGACGCGCGGGCCGCGCTGCGCTTCATCCAGCCGGACCGGACGGTATCGGTGAACGTGCGCCCGAGCGCGAACGCGACGGCGGGCGAGGTGGCCTCCGCGCTGAAGATCGACAAGCTGCGCGACTTCGTCCGCGGCAATATCAAGGCACGGGAGCGGATGGTGATCCAGTACGCGCTCGCGGGTCAGGAGAACCTGCTCGTCGTCGGCACCGATCACGCGGCCGAGGCGGTCACCGGATTCTTCACCAAGTACGGCGACGGCGGCGTCGACCTCACCCCGCTGACCGGGCTCACCAAGCATCAGGGGGCGGCGCTGCTGCAAGAACTGGGTGCGCCGGAAAGCATCTGGTCGAAGGTGCCGACCGCCGACCTGGAGGACGACCGGCCCGCGCTGCCCGACGAGGAAGCGCTCGGACTGACCTACCGCGAAATCGACGACTACCTCGAGGGCAAGGAGGTTGCCCCCGAGGTAGCCGAACGTATCGAGTCGATCTACCTGAACACCCGGCACAAGCGGGCGGTTCCGGTGACGCCACTCGACACCTGGTGGCGCGACTAGCCTGCCGCGACGCCCGGCGGGTCGTCGGCCGCGGCGTAGGTCTGCATCGCGTTGGCGATCGCGCCGGTGTTGTCGGTCAGGGCCTTGTCACTGATGTTGGTGGTGGTGTCGCAGGACCGGTGGTAGCAGGGGTCGTAGGGGCGGCCGGCCTGGCCGCCGAACCACTGCGCCTCCTGGCTGGTCTTGATGCCCTCGGCACCGGTGAACAGGCCGCCGACCGCGATCCCGGCCCGCATGAACGCGCCGTAGTCCGAACGACCGTCGAGGGCCGCGCGGTTGTGCCGCAGGCCCTTCGAGTCGAAGTAGCGGTTGAAGTCCTGCTCGATCTGGGCGGAACCGGCCGGGCCCTGGCTGCCGTTGTAGATCTTGTAGGCGTAGTTCGGCGAGCCGATCATGTCGAAGTTGAGGTAGAGCTCGAGCTTGTCCCGGTTGGCCGCGGACAGGTTGGCCACGTAGTACTTGGAGCCGACCAGGCCGAGTTCCTCGGCGCCCCACCAGGCGAAGCGGACCTTGTTCTTCGGCGTGGTGGTGGCCATCTGCAACGCGACCTCGAGCAGACCGGCACTGCCGGAACCGTTGTCGTTGATGCCCGCCCCGGCGCGCACCGAGTCGAGGTGCGCCCCGGCCATGACGACCTTGTCCGGGTTGCCCTGCGAGGACTCCGCGATCACGTTGTGCGTGGTGGCGGGCAGGGCCTCGGTGTCGGTCTTGAGCCGCACGACCGTGCCCGGCTTGGCCAGATCCTTGCCCACGCCGAAGCTGGCGGCGACCACCGGCACGGTGATGCCGGTCTCGTCCAGCGCCTCGGCGAAGGCGTCGGTGCGGCCGGGCTGGCCCTCGTTGAAGATGATCACGCCGGAAGCGCCCGCGGCCTGGGCATTTCGGGCCTTGTCCGCGGACGTGCAGGTACCGCGTTGCAGCAGCGCGATATTGCCGCGGGTGAACGTGGCGAAGTCCGCGGCCTCGCAGCCCGAGGTCGAACCGTTCGCCTCGGCGCGCGGCGACAGGGTGAGGTCGACGCCCTGCACCGCCGCCTTCGCTTCGCCCGAACCGGAATAGGTCAGGGTGGCGAAGTCACCGAGCCTGCTGTGGTCCGGCGCGGTCGGCTGGTAGGTCGTCCGGGCGGACGAGACCTGCTCGAGCACCGCCGTCGACCGTTCCCGGAAGGACTGGAAAGTGAACGGCTGCAACGTCACCTGGTAACCCACGCGGCGTAGTTCGCCGGCCACGTAGTCGCGCGAGGCATCGTAGCCCGCCGTGCCCGCGGCCCTGGTGCGGCCGTTGGCGTTGGCGATCGACTGGAACTTCTCCAGGTGCTGCTTGACGGCGGGCGCCTTGATCGAGTCGGCCAGTGTGCCCGGCGGCGGACCGGGGTCGGCGTACGCGGACCCCGCGACGGCGAGGGAGAGCGCGAGGGGCAGCGCGGCGGCGGCGGCGATCGCGCGACCGGCGGCGGCACTGCGGATGATTCGGGGCATGGTCAGCTCCTCCAAAGGGACGGATGAATCCCGATGGCTCGGAGGTTAAAGCGGGGTGTCGCCGCGATGAAACCCCAGTTGTAGTGGGGAAATGCGGTGCCGGGCCGGGCAATCCGCCCGCACACTCACCCCTGCGTCACCTCGGTGAGACGCCGGGACAGGAAGCGGCGGACCTGCTCGTTGGACGTGCGGTCGAGCGCGACGCGGTACTGCGTAGCGGATTCCGCGAAGCGTCCCGCGCGGCGCAGGAGATCGGCCCGGGTCGCGGCGACGAGATGCGAAGCAGCCAGGCGTGGATGGTCGGCGACCGCGTCGAGGGCGGCGAGTCCGCTGTCGAAACCGCGCAAAAACCCCACGGCGACCGCGCGATTCACCAGCACGACCGGCGAGTCGGAATAGGTGCGCAGCTCGTCGTAGCCGGAAACTATTGCGGCCCAGTCTGTTTGCTCCCAGGTGGGAGCGATGGCGTGGGCGCCGGCGATCCGCGCCTGGGCGAGGTACGGACCGCGGCCCGCCGCGGCGGCGGAGATCAGGCAGCGCAGTCCCGATTCGATCTGCGCCCGGTTCCACGCGGTCCGATCCTGATCCTCGATCGGCACCAATTCGCCTTCCGCACTTCGCCGTTGGGCGCGCCGGCTGTCGTTGAGCAGCATCAGCGCCAGCAGCGACCGTGCCTCCGGCTCGTCGGGCAGCAGCGCGCACAGCAGCTTGCCGAGCCGAATTGCCTCGTCGCACAGCTCATCCCGGACCGCGATCGGACCCGCGGTGGCGAAGTAGCCTTCGGTGAACACCAGATAGACGCACGCCAGCACGGCCGGGAGCCGCTCCGGCAGCAGCGGCGCTGGCGGCACCCGCAGCGGAATACCGGCCTGGCGGATCTTCGCCTTCGCGCGGGTAAGCCGTTGGGCGACTGTGTGTTCCGGTTGCAGAAACGCCCTGGCGATCTCCGCGGTGCGCAACCCGCACACCAGCCGGAGAGTCAGCGCCACCTGAGACTCCGGCGACAGCGCCGGATGACAGCAGGTGAAGATCATCCGCAGTTGGTCGTCCGCCACCGGCGACATGTCCATCTCCTCGCCCGGCCCGGTCAGCAGCACGGCGTCCTGCTCCTTGCCACTCCTGGCCGACTCGCGGCGCAGCCGGTCCAGCGCGCGATTGCGCGCCGCCGTGGTGATCCAGGCTCCGGGGTTGGCCGGCACACCGCGGTCCGGCCAGGTGCGCAACGCGTCGGCGAACGCCTCCTGCACCGCGTCCTCGGCGAGTCCGATGTCCCCGACCAGCCGCGCGACCGTGGCCAGGGCCCGGCCGAACTCGGCGCGATAGACGGCGTCGATGGCCGGGCCCGGCACGGTCAGAAGCCGACGTCGACGATGCGGCGGAGCTCCGAACGGCCCTGCGGGCCGCGCGGGATCCCGGCCGCGATCTCCGTCGCCTCGGCCGGGCTCGCCGCGGTGAAGACGTACAGCCCGTCGACCACCTCGGCGCCCTCGGTGAACGGCCCGTCGGTGAGCAGCAACTGCCCGTCGCGCACCCGGACGGTGGTCGCGGTGTCCGGCGGCTGCAGGGCCCCGCCGCCACGGATCGCGTCGCCCGCCTGCTCGGCGAGCCGCCCGTGTTCGAGCGCCATCTTCTCCCAGTCCGGCGTGCCCGGCACGAGCACGTCCGCCTGCGGTTCCCACAGCAGCGCGAGCCACCAATCGGCGGCCGGCACGCCGTGCGGCCCCCACATCGCCATCGGCCGCACCTCTATCGCGCCGCGCGTGGCCGCCGGGATCTCGCGCGCGAGCTGGATGGCCTCGTCCAGATCCGGTGCCTCGAACACGTAGAAGCCGGTCACCACCTCGGCCTGCTCGGTGAACGGCCCGTCGCTGACCAACGTCTGACCGCCGCTGCGCCGGACGTTGATCGCCGTGGCCGACGGGAACAATGCCGCGCCGCCGGCGATCGCCGCGCCCGCCGCCTCCTGGAAGGCCGCGTATTTCGCCACCCCCGCGGTGAACTCCGGCGTCCCGGGCGCCGCGGTCTGCCCGTCTCCCACGATCGTCGCCAAGTAGTGCATGGTCGCCACCTTCCTCGAGTGGAAGAGCCCGATACCCTTCCCTACCCAGACGACGAACGCCGCGGCGGTTTCTCTACGCCGCCGCGAATTCTTTCTACTCCGAGTGGGGCCACCGAGCGTCCCGATTCATCGCGGCCGGGACGATCGGCGGACGAACCTGTGGCGCTGCCCGGTCAATACCGCCGAGGCAGCCCGCTTTCGGCCAACGGAGCGGGGGCGAGGCGAAAGTCGCGCCGGTCAGCCGCCGGCGAAGGGTGGGAGCACGTCCACGCGCGGCGTCAGCGCGGCGTGCGGGTCGCGAGTCAGTTCGTCGCCGACCAGGTAGGCGCAGACCGAGAGCATCTTCTCCAGGCCGGGGCCGTACGACGCGGACAGTGACGAACGCAGGTCGGCGACGGTGGCGCCGACCGGGAGGTCGAGCGTCTCGCGGTCCTTGCCGACGGCGTCGGCGATGGCGGCGAAGTAGCGGATCTCAACCACCGATGGCTCCCATCGTGCGTTCCGGCGGGACGAACCCCTCCACATCGATGCCGTGACCGGCCCACTTGTTCCACATCGCGCCGCGCCACAGGGTGGCCAGCTCGGCGTCGCCTGCGCCGGAGCGCAGCACCTGGCGCAGGTCGTACTCCTGGTCGCTGAACAGGCAGGAACGCAGCATGCCGTCGGCGGTCAGGCGGGTGCGGTCGCAGGTGTCGCAGAACTTGCGGGTGACCGAGGCGATGATGCCGACGGTCGCGGGACCACCGTCGACCAGCCAGGTTTCGGCCGGGGCCGCCGGATCGTCGCGCCCTGCCGCGGTGAGCGCGAACCGAGTGCCGAGCACGTCCAGGAGTTCGGCGGCGGTGACCATGTTGGCGCGGGCCCATTCGTGGTCCGCGTCGAGCGGCATCTCCTCGATGAACCGCAGTTCGCAGTCCTCGTCGAGGCACCACTGGAGCAGATCCGCCGCGCCGGACAGGGTTTCCCGCATGAGCACGGCGTTGACCTTGACCGGCGCCAGCCCGGCGGCGTGGGCGGCCCGGATGCCGGCCAGCGCCGAGTCGAGCCGGTCGCGGCGGGTCAGCTCGGCGTACCCGGCGCGGTCGACGGTGTCCAGCGAGACGTTCACCCGATGCAGTCCGGCCGCGGCGAGCGCGCGGGCCCGGTGCGCCAATCCGACGCCGTTCGTGGTCATCGCCAGCGGCGTGTCCGGCACCTGTTCGTGACACCCGGCGATGACCTGCTCGAGGTCGCGGCGCATCAGCGGCTCACCGCCGGTGAACCGGACCTCCTCGATACCGAGCTCACGCACCGCAAGGCCGACCAGGCGGACGATCTCCGCGACGGTCAGCAGCTCGTGCTGCGGGATCGCGGGCAAGCCCTCCTCGGGCATGCAATACGTACAGCGCAGCGAACACTTCTCGGTGATGGAGACGCGCAGATCGCGGGCCACCCGCCCGAATCGGTCCAGCAGGAACGGCGTATCGGGGCGGCCGTCGAGCGAGGGACGCCCGGAACGCACGGCAGGTATCCCCATCTCGACCAGAGTCACCTGTCCATTATGACCTCCGCTCGTCGGTGGTCAGTCGCAGAAGGTACGGAATAACCCACCGCGCGCGCCGCGAGATTGTGAGGTTCACACAAGCCGGACGGGCGATTGACCTCGATCGGCTGAGGTTAGGCTGGCTGCCATGAACCCTCGGCCCGCCAGCGTCTCGGCCCGGCCCGTCGACGACTACCGAGACAGCATCGAACAGCTGTTGCGCCCGCTCGCCGCGCGCCCGGTCGACCACGTCGCGGTGCCTGCTGCCCTCGGCCTGCGCCTCGCCGAGGACCTGCGCTCTCCGGTCGATCTGCCGGTGTTCCGCAACTCGGCGATGGACGGTTACGCGGTACGCGCCGCGTCGGTCGTGGTCGCGCCGGTGACGCTGCGGGTGGCCGGGGTCGTCGCGGCGGGCAACGCCGGGCAGACGCCGCTGCCCACCGGCGCCGCGATCAAGGTGATGACCGGCGCGCCGATCCCGCCCGGTGCGGACTGTGTGGTTCCGGTGGAGGACGTGCGCGCGGGCAACGGCACCGTCACCGTCGAACGTGGCCGCAGCGCAGGCGAATTCGTGCGCGAGGCGGGTACCGACGTGCGGGCCGGCGACCTGCTCGTGCCCGCCGGCACCCGGCTGGAGCCGCGGCACATCGCGGTGCTCGCCGCGGTCGGGCTGCCGAGTGTGCCGGTGTTCCACCGGGTTCGGGCGGCGGTCATCACCACCGGCGACGAACTCGTTGCGGCGGGCAGCACGCTGCGGCCCGGGCAGATCTACAACTCCAACGGCATCGCGCTGGCCGCCGCGCTCACCGCGAACGGGGTCAGCGTCGTCTCGGTCGCGCACAGCACCGACGATCCGGACGAGTTCGGCAAGCTGCTGGCCGAGGCGACCGGGGCGGCCGATGTCGTGTTCACCTCCGGCGGGGTGTCCAAGGGCGACTTCGAGGTGGTCAAGGACGTGCTCGGGCCGCTCGGCGGGGTGTTCGGGCCGGTCGCGATGCAGCCGGGCGGGCCGCAGGGGCTGACCGTCGTCGACGGGGTGCCGGTGCTCAGTTTCCCGGGCAATCCGGTGAGCACCATGGTGTCGTTCGAGGTGTTCGCCCGGCCGATGCTGCGCGTGCTGGCCGGGCTGCCGGAGGTCGACAGCTACGAACTGCCGCTGCGCAACGAAATAGCCCGCTCGCCGCAGGGCAAGCGGCAGTTCCTGCGCGGCAAGCTGATTCGCGGGTCGCACGGCGATCTGCCTGCGTCGCACCGGCATCCGGCGGCGGTGGAGGTGGTGTCCGGGCCCGGATCGCATCTGGTCGCCGGGATGGCCTGGGCGGACGTGCTGATCGATGTTCCGGCCGAGGTCACCTCGCTGCCCGCCGGGGCGGTCGTGCGAGTGTGGTCGCTGTGATCCGTTCCTTCCCAGGAGTATTCGATGAGTGAGTTGTCCCATGTGGACGGCGAGGGCCGCGCCCGCATGGTCGATGTCAGCGCCAAGTCCGACACCACCCGGATCGCGGTGGCCGCGGGTGAGCTGCTGACCACCGCCGAGGTGGTGGCGCTGGTGCGAGCCGACGACCTGCCCAAGGCCGACGTGCTGTCCACCGCGCGGATCGCGGGCATCGCCGGGGCGAAGAAGACCTCGGAGCTGATCCCGCTGTGTCATCAGCTCGCATTGTCTTCGGTGAAGGTCGAGTTCGGCTTCACCGAGAACGCCATCACCATCGAGGCGACCGCGAAGACCAAGGGGCCCACCGGGGTCGAGATGGAAGCGCTGACCGCGGTGGCGGTCGCCGGGTTGACGCTGCACGACATGGTGAAGGCGGTCGATCCGGCGGCGACGCTCAACGGGGTGCGGCTGGTCACCAAAGAGGGTGGGAAGCGCGGGCATTGGGTGCGGCCCGGGTCCGCCGCCGACCACCAGGACACCCACCACCACGCCCGCGGGCACCACGGTGGTGACGCCGAATCCGCCGGAACACACTCTGCGGCAAGCGAATCCGAGGCGAGGCAGGCGCCGCGGGAAGGCCTGTCCGGCGCGACCGCCGTCGTCCTCGTCGCCTCGACCGGCGCCGCCGCGGGCACCAGGGTCGACACCACCGGTCCCGTCCTCACCGAATGGCTTGCCGGACTCGGCTTTTCGGTGCGCGGCCCGCTGGTCTACGCGGACGCCGACATCACCGTCGGCCTGGCCGACGCGTTGCGCCTGGAACCGTCGCTGGTGATCAGCACCGGCGGCACCGGCGCCTCCCCCACCGATGCCACCCCGGAGGCCACCCTGGCCGTGCTGACCCGCGAGCTGCCCGGCGTGGCCGAGGCGATCCGTCAGCGCGGCACGGCGAAGTTCCCGCTGGCCGCCCTGAGCCGCGGGGTCGCCGGGCTGGCCGGCCGGTCGGTGATCGTGAACCTGCCCGGCTCCCCCGGCGGGGTCAAGGACGGCATCGCCGTGCTCGAACCGCTGCTCGACCATCTGCTCGCGCAAGTAGCCGGAGGCGGCACCCATGACCACCACTGAACCCACCGTCCGGCTGGCCCTGGTCAGCGATCAGCCGCTCGACGCCGCCGCGGTCGAGGCCGCCGTCACCGGGCCGCACTACGGGGCCGTGGTCGTGTTCACCGGCAAGGTCCGCGACCACGACGGCGGACAGGCCGTGACCGCACTGGAGTACTCGGCGCATCCGGAGGCCGAGCGCTTCCTGCACAAGGTCTGCGCCGAGCTGGCCGAATCGGCCGGCCTACCGGTCGCCGCCGTGCACCGGGTCGGCGAGTTGACCATCGGCGACGACGCGATCGTCGTCGCGGTCGCCGCCGCGCACCGGGCCGAAGCCTTCACCGCCTGCGCCGCGCTGGTGGACCGGATCAAGCACGAGGTGCCGATCTGGAAGAGACAGCTGTTCGCCGACGGATTGTCCGAATGGGTCAATTCCTGCGGTTAACCGAAGCGTGACACGAACCCCATGACGAATCAACACGCCGGCATTAGCGTGTCCGCACACGCAGTTCGCCGGAGGCGCGACCTCGCACATCCGTGCCGGCTAGCGCTCCAAGCGGGAGGACGCGATGGGTACCGATCAGGTTTTGCTGCACCGGTTCGTCATCTCTCAGCTCAGCGCGGCCGGTCTCGATCGCGATCGACTGATCCGCGAGACCGGGCTGCCCGAGTGGACCATGGCCGGGGACGACGTGCACCTGCCCAGCCACACCTTCTCCCGGCTGTGGGAACTCGGTGAGCACGGACTCGGCGACCCGGACGTCGCGCTGAACGTGGCCCGGCGCTACCAGCTCCCCACCCTCGGGCTCTACGACTATCTGTTCTCCACCGCGCCCACCCTCGGCGCGGGCCTGGCGACCTGCGGGCCTTATGTCACCGCGGTCACCACCAATCATCGCTTCGACCTGGTCGCAGAGCGCGACGGCGAGGTGACACTGTCCCTGGAGATGATCCGCGGCGAGGGCCGGGGCCGCGACCTCACCCAGCTGTGGGGGCTGGCCGCGGTGCTCAGCCGGGCCCGGCGGGTGGTGCGCGAGCCGGTGATTCCATTGCGGATCTCGTTGCGCCAATCGGCGCCCGCCAAGGTGGAGACGTTCGTCGAGGTGTTCGGCACCACGGCGATCGAATTCGACGCACCGGTGGACGCGATGGTGTTCCGCGCCCGCGACATGGATCTGCCGTTGACCACCAGCGATCCGGTGCTGGCCGGGATATTGCAGCCGCTCGCCGAGGCGCTGCCGCCACCGCCGTCGCTCGCCGCGGCCTGGCCGGAACGGGTCGCGGCGGCGCTGGCCGAGGCGATGCGAACCGGTGACGTCTCCCTCGATCAGGTGGCGCGCAGGCTGGCCACCAGTCCGCGCACGCTGCAACGCCGGTTGATGGAGGCGGGCACCACGTGGCGGCGGGAACTGGATCGGGCGCGCACGGCCCGGCTGACCGAGGTCAGCTCCGGCGGTCCGCTCAGCCGCTCCCGACAGGCCGAGCTGCTCGGATACTCCGACGCGGGCTCGATGCGCCGCGCGGCCCGGCGGTGGGCGGTGGCGCCCCGCGGCCAGCAGGCCGCCCGCTTCGACTGAGGGTTCACGGTTTGAGGAAACGCGCCACGATCCCCCAGAACGTGGCGTCCTCGATCGCGCGGAAATCCCAGCCGTTGGCGATGGCATGCGACTCCGCCACAATGCCGGGCACGTCGAAGTCGTAGCGCGTGGCGGTGCCCTTGGCCTCCAGCACTTCGATCACGTACGCGGTGGCGCTCTCCAGCGAATCGGACATGGAAAACTCCCATCGGTCGCAGAACGAATCGTCTCGGTCTTGAATCGGTGCGCCGACCCGACACCACGCGCGACCTGTTCGCAACATTGCGCACGTGCCGACGCGGCGGGCACCAGGACAGTCTCATGTCCGCCCGGCGCCGCCGCTAGCACCGAACGCGCCAGTTTCTGGCCGAACGCGCCAGATTCGCCGATCCGGGGGACGGCGCTCAGTGCGGGGTGTAGCGCCACACGCCCAGCATGGATTGCGGGTCGAGCGGATTCTCGTCGAGGTGCACGGTGTCCCGCAACCGTTTCGTCGCCACCTCGGCGTCCATGCCCGCGCCGATCAACACCAGCTGGGTCGTCCGGGATTCGCCGCGCGCCCAGTTCGTCGGTTCGAACACCAGGTGCCGCCCGACCAGGTGCAGCACGAACTTGCGGCGCTCGTCCGCGACGGCGAAGGCGGCGAAACCCTTGGCGCGGAACAGGCCCGGCGGCGGGTCCTCCAGGAACCCGATCAGCGCGCGCGGATCCAGCGGCTGTTCGCTGGTGAAGGAGACGCTGAGGTAGTCGTCGTGCAGGTGCCGGTGCTCGGCGTGGTCGTGATCGTGGTGGTCGAGCAGTTCGTCGAAGCTCAATTGCTCGGCGACCCGCGGGGTTTCGCGCAGCGGTTCGTCGAACAGCAGGCCGGGTTCGAGCCGGCCGTGCGTGGTCGCGTACACCGGCGCCTGGCCGATCAGCTCCGCGATGTCCTGCCGCAACGCACGCAGCCCGGTCTCCGGCACCCGGTCGGCCTTGTTCACCACGACCAGATCGGCCAGCCGCAGATGCGTGGTCAGCTCGGGGTGGCGCGCGCTGCTCGCCGGGAACTGCTCGGCGTCGACCACCTCGACCAGGCCGCCGTAGCGAATGCGCGGGTTGTCGCTGCCGACCACCATCCGGATGAGATTGCGCGGCTCGGCCAGGCCGCTGGCCTCCACCACGATCACGTCGATGTCGGCGCGCGGTTGCGCGAGCCGGGTGAACAGGTCGTCCAGCTCGCTGACGTCCACGGCGCAGCAGACGCAGCCGTTGCCGAGCGAGACCATCGCGTCGACCTGCCCGGCGACCAGCATCGAGTCGATGTTGATCGCGCCGAAGTCGTTGACCACCACGCCGATCCGCGTGCCTCGACTGTTGCGCAACAGGTGATTGAGCAGCGTTGTTTTCCCGGAACCGAGAAACCCCGCGACGATCACAACAGGAATCCGGTCAGCCACGCCGACCACCCTACTGGGCCGCGCAAGGGCCCCGGAAACGCCGAACGTCACCCTCGGCGAGGGTGACGTTCGGGCGCGCGCGGGTGCCTACTTGGCCGGGGCGATGAACTTGGCCGCCAACGCGTAGGCCAGGTTGATCAGCTCGGCGGTGACCATGTTGTTGTCCACGCCGAGCGACTTGGCCAGCGGCATCAGCAAGGTCAGCACCATGTCCATGATCTCGCGAACGGATTGCATGTCGCTCGACTCGCCCGGCACCGTCTTGCTGCCCGGCAGGCTCTGCTGGGCGCCGGGCGCGGTCGGCGATTGCTGGGTGCCGGGCCACGCCGAGGTATCCGGGGCGGTCTGACCCTGCTGGGTGAACGGCGAGGATTGCCCCTGGGGCGCGGCCTGGACCGGCGGCGCGGTTTGCGCCTGCGGCGCGGCCTGAGCCTGGGGAACCGTCGCGCCCGCCGGTGGCTCGGTCGAGGCCGGGTGGGGCTGGAACTGCGGCGTATTCGACTGGAGCTGCGGTCCCGCCGCGCCGGCCTGCGGTGCGGCCTGCACCTGCGGCTGGGTCAACGCCTGCGGTGCCGACGCCCCCGCGGGCGGCTCGGTGGCGGCCGGATGTGGTGGCAGCGGAGCCGAATTCGGCTGCGGGACGGTGTTCGCCGGCGCGGCGGCCGCGGGCTGCTGCGGCAACGGGGCGGCGGCAGGCTGCCCGCCGCTCACGTTCGGCGTCACCGAATGCGCGCCGAGCAGGTACCCCACCAGCCCGGTGGTGATGGTGACCGCGTGCTTGAGCTGCCCTTCCTTGCTCTCCAGCAGCGCCGCGTCTTCGGCGTTGGCGCCGTTGCCCATCTCGATGAACACATCCGGCACCGCGGTGAGCGCGGGTCCGGCGATGTCCCGGCGCGGCATCAGGCCGTCCGCGCTCGCGTACGGCGCCGGGACGAACCCGGCGCCCAGGTAGGCATCGCGCATCGCGGTGGACGCCGCCAAGCCGGCGTTGGACTGGATCGCGTTGATCGTCGGGTCGGGGATCGGCAGCTCGGGCACGATCAGATGGAAGCCGCGCTGGTCGGCGGGCGCACTGTCGGCGTGAATACTCACCGCGACGGCAGCACCGGACTCGTTGGCGGCCCTGGCGCGGTCGTCGACGCAACCGCCCCAGCCCTGATCATCCTGACGACTCAGCTTGACCTGCGCGCCGAACTGCTCCAGCGCGGTCTTCACCAGCTGGGCCACGTTCCAATTGATGGTGTGTTCGGGGACGCCGTTGACCGTGACCATGCCGGTGGTCTGGCAGTCCTTCGTGCCGCCGCGCCCGTCGCTGACCTGTTTGGCCACGTTCTCGCTGTGACCGGACCCCTGATGACCGGGGTCGAGGAACACGGTCTTGCCTGCGAGCTTGTTCGCCAGGTCCGGCTGCGCCGGCTCGGCGGTAGCGGTGACCGGCACGAATCCGGACAGCGTCACCGTGACCGCGGCCGTGACGGCGGAACAGATTCCGGCCCTGATGATGCTTGGCTGCTTCATGTTCGGTCGGTGCCCCGGGACAGGGCACCCCTCCCTTCCCATTAGTAACACCAAACCCAGTGGTTCACTCTCGCAACGCGAGCACCAGCATAGCAACCCCAGTTATCCAACCGTTACCGCTGCCGCGGTGTGTTCACCGGCAATCAGGCGCCGCTCGGCAACCGGCGCAGCGAACGCAGGGCATAGTGCACCCGCGTCTTCACCGTGCCGACCGGGACGCCGATGTCGTCGGCCACCTCCTGGTAGGCGCGATCGCGCAGGATCACCTCGATCACCGCCTCCCGCTGCGGACCGGGCAGCCGGGCCAGCAGTTCGTCGACCAGCAATCCGTCGATCAGGCCGTCGGCGAAATCGGGATGTGCGTAGCGGGCGTCGCTGAGCTCGCCGACCTCGTCCCAGCCGGTGTCCCCCGGCCGGACGGCCCGCGCCCGGACCATGTCGATGATGACGTTGCGCAGGATCGCCAGCAGCCAGTTCCGCACGCTGCCCTTGCGCGCGTCGTAGACTCCGCAGGAACGCCACGCGCGCAGCAGCGACTCCTGCACGGCCTGCTCGGCGAGTCCGCTATCGCCCAGCGCACGCATGGCCCGCCAATGCAAGAGGGCACGATCGGCGGCCAGCACCGCGGCCAGCCCGGAGTCGCTGCACAGTCCCGCACACTGCGCGCCGCACGACGGAGAACGCCGATCCGTCCGGACCGACTCCCACCGAACACATGTCATACCTCGGATATCGCGGCCGCACCGGCCGATGACAACATCGTGCGCGATTTGGTCATGCATCCGCACAAGAAATGTGGAATGCAGCACATCCGACCGGGCCGTCTGGTAGATCTTGGCCCCGGAGATTTCGGGGATCTCCCTGGTCAGCCGCTGCGCGGCGGTTGCAGCACGATTCGAGGAGTACATCGCATGCGGGCAAGCACGCTGCTCATCGCCGGCGCCCTGACGTCGGCGACCGCCCTGCTCGGAGCCGGGACCGCGGCCGCCGAACCGGCGAACACCATGCCCGGAGACGGCGTCTACCTGGTGGGCGTCGACATCCTCCCCGGCATCTGGGAGGCCCCCGGCACACCCGACCCGGCCTACGGGTGCGACTGGCGCAGGCTCTGGAAGGTCGCGGGCGACAACACCGAGATGGAATACATCATCGGCAACAACTTCACCCGGCACGGTCCGATCCGGGTGGAGATCAAGCCGACCGACGTGGGCTTCAAGACCACCAACTGCGGCGCCTGGCGGCTGCTGCCCCCGCCGCCGCGCACCGGATCGGCAGGCTGATCCTGGCGCCTCGCTAGGGTCAGGCCCATGACGCGGACCAAGATCTTGATCACCGGCGCCAGCGCGGGCCTCGGCGCCGCGATGGCCCGCGACTTCGCGAGCATGGGCCGCGACCTCGCGCTGTGCGCGCGGCGGCTGCCCGCGCTCGAGCAACTGCGCGACGAGCTCGTCGCGGCGCACCCCGGCATCACGGTGGCGGTGCGCGCGCTCGACGTCGACGAGCACGCGGCGGTGCCGCGGGTGTTCGGCGAGTTGCGCACCGAGCTCGGCGGGCTCGACCGGGTCATCGTCAACGCGGGCCTCGGCAAGGGCGCGGTTCTCGGTACCGGCCGGGCACGAGCCAATATCGCCACGGCGACAACGAATTTCGTCAGTGCGCTGGCGCAGGCCGAGGCGGCGCTGGAGATCTTCCGCGAGCAGAACGCCGGGCACCTGGTGCTGGTGTCCTCGATGAGCGCGGTGCGCGGGCTACCGGGCAAGAAGGCCGCCTACTCGGCGAGCAAGGCGGGGCTGGCCGCGCTCGGGCAGGCGCTGAGTACCGAACTGGCGAAGTCGCCGATCCAGGTCACCACCCTGCTGCCCGGGTTCATCGCCACCGACATGGCCGCCAAGGCGGGCGACGCGCGGTTGGTCGCGCCGCTGGACAAGGGCGTGGCCTCGATGGTCGCCGCGATCGAGAAGGAACAGCGGCGAGCCTGCGTGCCGGCCTGGCCGTGGCGGGTTCTGGATCGGGTGCTGCCGATATTGCCGGGCGCGATCGTCGCGCGCATCAGCTGAGTCGCGGCCGCGCGCCGCAAAGCATAAAATAGGAAATAACGTGTCGCGCGCCACATTATCGGATGCTAAAAGTTAGCCAAATGTCCGAATTTATGTTTCTTTAACACATTCCACTTCTATTTGACGTTTCCTTTGCACCCGCTGTTACACGTTCGCAATAAAGTGCGACGAGCCTTTGCACAGGTTCGTAACGATGGGCCGCGCCGGCTCGTGCTCCCCGAAGTGCCGACGGTGCTCCTGCTGAGGAAAGTGTTTGAAAAGTATGAGGGTCAAGAAGTTCGCTGCCGCGTCCACACTGGTCATCGCGGCTGTCGGGATCACGAGCGGCACCGCCTACGCAGAGCCTGCCGCACCGGCCCCCGTCCCGGGGTCGACCGTGCAGACCGACATTCTGCCCGGCATCCACTACACCGCGAATGTGGTCGATAAATCGGTCGTACTGAAGACCGACGCCGGGTCGTTGACGACACAGGGCACGCAATTCCAGGTTCTGGATAATCAAGGAAACCTGGTTGCTGGCATGCCGCTGACCTATCTCAAAGACGGCATGGAATGGCCGATCGCGGCCCAGATCGACGGCAACACCGCCACTTTCACGCCGAGCACCGACGTGGCGGACGCGCACCCCGCCACGATGCTGCAACCGGTAGCGGCCAAGGACGTCGCCGGCGTCGACTTCAACACCGCGCTGAGCACGGCCGCCACCCAGTTCGGCCTGGCCACCGCCATCGGCACGCTGGTCGGCACGATCGTCGGCGGCGCCCTTGGCTGCGTCGCGGGTGCGATCATCGGCGCGCCGCTGGTGGTGCCGACGTTCTTCGCCGGCCCGATCGGCCTGTGCATCGCGGGTGCCGGCGTCGGCATCGCGCTCGGCGCCGCGGCGGGCATGATCCTGCTCGGCGTCCCGGTCGGCATCGCCAGCGCGGTTCAGTTCTTCAGCTCGGTCTACGGCTAGCCAACACCGCTACCGCCGAGGCCCGGCAGGTGACTCTTCGTCGCCTGCCGGGCCTTGTCGTCGTTGCCCGGCCTGGCCGGCGTCCCAGGGAATACTTCTGTGCCGGCGGTCGTTGAGCAGGCCGAGACCATTGCGCGCCGATGATCGAGCCTGTACTCTCGGCCACGTCTTCTCCTTGTGGATGTAGGTAGTTCTCCCACAAGAATCTCGAGATCCCCCTTCCGACCCGGCCGAATGAGCCGTTCCGGAATACCCCGAGGATCCCTACCCCCGACGTGCACCATGCCGTCGAATCACACGGCCGTTCGCCGTACCCCAAAAACGCACCCCAGAAGGAAATCCCATGAATACCAACACAATCACCGACGACGAAACGGCCGAAGCCCGACCGGATCGCACCGTCACCGGCATCCTCGACCTCACCGACAACCGCGGCACCCTGCGCCTGAATGGCTACCTGCCCGGACCGGACGACATTCCCGTCCCCCAACGGCTGATCCGCGAACACCGCCTGCGCCGAGGCGACTTCCTCACCGGCACAACACAATCCACGGACACCAACGGCAAACCCGGGCCGCTGCGCACGGTCGGCACGGTCAACGGCCAGCACCCGGACAAGCTCCGCGACCGCCCCGCCTTCGCCGACCTGGTGCCCATCTACCCCAACCAGCGCCTGCGCCTGGAAACCGAACAGCACGCCATGACCACCCGCGTCACCGACCTGGTGATGCCCATCGGCAAGGGCCAGCGCGCGCTGATCGTCGCTCCGCCCAAGGCGGGCAAAACATCTGTACTGCAAGCTATCTCGCACGGCATCGCGAAGAACCACCCGGAATGCGAACTCATGCTCGTGCTGGTCGGCGAGCGTCCGGAGGAGGTCACCGACCTCACCAGGGCGGTCCCCGCCGACGTCGCCGCGGCCACCTTCGACCAACCCGCCCGCGAACACATCGCGGTCGCCGAACTGGCCATCGAGCACGCCAAACGCCTCGTCGAGATGGGCCGCGACGTCGTCGTCCTGCTCGATTCACTCACCCGCCTCGCCCGCGCCTACAACCTGGCCGGACCCGGTTCCGGCCGGGTCCTGTCCGGTGGCGTGGAGGCCTCCGCGCTCGCCCCGCCCAAGCGCTTCCTCGGCGCCGCCCGCAATATCGAGAACGGCGGCTCGCTCACCATCATCGCCACCACGCTGGTGGAGACCGGCTCGCTGGCCGACACGGTGATCTTCGAGGAGTACAAGGGCACCGGCAACGCCGAGCTGAAACTGGACCGCGGCGCCGCCAACCGCCGGGTCTTCCCCGCCGTCGACATCGGCCAGTCCAGCACCCGCAAGGACGAGCTGCTGCTCGGCCCCGACGAGCTGGCCGCGACCCACACCCTGCGCAAAACCCTTGCCACACTGGACAATCAGCAGGCCCTCGACCTCCTGCTCGAAGGACTGCGCAAGTCCGAGACGAACGCCGAATTCCTCGCCCCGATGCGCGCCGGGCGCGGCTGAGCGGCTTTTCGCCCTCAATACAGTGGTGGCGTAATCCCGCCGGATCGGCCGTCGCGCCGCTGCTGAACTGGGCTGCGTGTCCATCCTCCTGCGCACTCCCGCACCCGCTCGCGGCCACCTGACCGGTTGGCTCGCCGTCGTCTCGGTGATGCTCGCGATCTTCTCGATCGTCACCACCGAGATCCTGCCGATCGGCCTGCTCACCTCGATCGGCGCCGATTTCACCATCTCCGACGGCATGGCCGGGTTGATGATGACCGTGCCCGGGTTGGTCGCCGCCGGCGCCGCGCCCGTGGCCACCGTCGCCACCGGGCGGTTCGACCGGCGAAACATGTTGTGCCTGTTCATCTTCCTGCTCGTGCTGGCGGATGTACTGATGGCCGTCGCACCCGAATACCGGGTGGTGCTGGCCGCCAGGGTGCTGGTCGGTGTGACCATCGGCGGGTTCTGGTCCATCGCGGCCGGGCTGGCCCACCGGCTGGTGCCCGCGGCGTCGGCGGGCCGGGCCACCGCGGTGATCTTCTCGGCGGTGCCGCTCGGCTCCGTGCTCGGCGTGCCCGCGGGCACACTGCTCGGCCAGATCGCCGGGTGGCGAATGACATTCGTGGTTGCCGGGCTGCTCACGGCCGGGCTGCTCGGCATGCTGATGGCCTTCCTGCCGCCGCTGCCGGCCGGTACGATCACCCGAGCCGCCGTGCTGCGCGCGTCACTGCGCGGGAGCGACGTCCGATTCGCCTTGCTCTCAACGTTTCTCGTCGTACTGGCGCATTTCGGCGCCTATACCTATGTGGCGCCGTTCCTCGAACAGGTACCGCAACTCGGACCGGGCACGATCACGGTTCTGCTGCTGATCTATGGCACCGCAGGCATTCTCGGCAACTTCCTCGGCGGCGCCGCGATCGCGCGGCGACCACACGCGGCCTTCGGCTGCGCCGTGGCGATGCTGGCGGGCGCCATGCTGTTGCTACCGGTGTTCGGCCGGTTCGAGGCGGGAGTGGTTGTCCTGCTGATCATGTGGGGCATCGGCTACGGCGCCGTACCGGTGTCCACGCAGACCTGGTTCGCCAAGGCGGTGCCGCACGCGCCGGAGGCGGCCTCGGTGCTGTTCACCGCCTCGTTCCAGGCCACGTTCTCGCTGGGCGCGTTGGCGGGCGGGCTGGTGGTGGACCGCGGCTCGCCGACCACCGTGCTGCTGCTCGGCGGGTTCGTCGCGACCCTGACGATCGGCGCGGTGCTCGCCCACGCCGCGCAGCGCCGCACCCGCCCTGATCGGTTGCCATTACCTCGCGGGTAATCGACCGGCGGCCGCGCATCGGGCAGGATCACGATCATGATCGACGAGCCGGGCACCAAGCTGTTCCACCAGACCATGCCGTTCACCGAGCGGCTCGGCATCGAGGTGCTCGAGCACGGACCGGACCTGGTGCGCAGCCGGATCGCCTGGGATGAATCGCTGTGCACGCTGGGCGGCGCGTTGCACGGCGGCGTGCTGATGTCGCTGGCGGACGCGACCGGCGCGGTGTGTGCCTACCTGAACCTGCCCGAGGGCAAGGCGGGCACCACCACGGTCGAATCGAAGACCAACTTCGTCCGGGCGGTCCGCTCCGGCTACGCCACCGCCTCCTCGACCGCGCTGCACGCCGGGCGCACCTTCATCGTGGTGGAGACCGAAATCCGCGATGACGCAGGCAAGCTGGTCGGGAAGGTGACGCAGACCCAGGCCGTGCGGTAGGCGAGCCGGACAGCGCCGCCGCCGACCACACCCGGGCCAGATCGAGTAGTTGCCGGAGCTCGGTATCGAAATCATCGGCGAGCCAGGGCATCTGCGCCGCATTGCCGGCACCGGCCGGGCGCAGACCGTGTTTTCTGGCGTGTGCGGCATGCACCAGCTGTTGCGCATAAGTGAATGTCGTCCAGTCGGATTCGATGGAGCTGACCGGCCCAGGTCGCGGAACGCCCGGCGCGGCAGGCAGATACGGCCCGAGATGGAGCAGCGCGTCCCGGATCTCGACGGTCATCCGGAGCAGCCGCGCGGTGGCATCGGCCTGGCGCGGCGCGGACGGGGAAAGCACGATCTCGGGCACCGCCGCGGTCAGATCTCGCCATAGCGGCAACAGCCGGCGACACGAGCGCGCCGCACTGTCCAGTCCCGCCTTCGTGCCCAGGAGCCGGACCAGCGGGACGGCGACAATCGTGACGTTGACGAGGACGCAAAGCGTGAACGCCGCCGCGACGCGCGGCAATTGCGGGCCGAGCGCGGGCCACCCGGTGAACGTCTGACTGATCGAAAGCCCCTCGCAGACCCAGATATACGCGGTGGCGACGAAAATGATGGAGAGCACAATCCGCTCCCAGACCGGCAGGTCGCCGGATCGCAGCTCGCGGAAACCGGCTCGGCTGAACACCACCGTGTGCCACAGCAGCGGCGCGCCGAACGCGATGCCGGTGGCGATGCCTTCCCAGTCGGGATTCATCGCGACCAGGCGGCCGTCGTGGCGGGCCGAGGTTCCCGCGACGACGATCGTCACTGTCGCCCCCAGCGCGATCAAGCTGCGGATCCGGTGGTATCGCCAGATGACGCCCGGATCGGCGTCCGGCGCTGCCTCCGCCGATTTGGCGATGGTGGCCATATACGTCGCGGTCATCACGATGCAGCCGAGCGCGAGCTGATTCGCCAGCGCGGCGGCGGCCGGGGTCAGGGTGCACCGGTACAGCAGCAGACCGGCCAGGCTCCACCGGAACAGTCGATTGATCACCTGGTCGAGCAGGGTGTCCCGGATCAGCAGCAGCCGCCCGCCCACGATGACCGCGACGTAGCCGACCACCGACCAGGCCACCGGCCCGGAAGTCAGCCACGCCGTCAACGCCGGTCCCCGGAATCCGGCACTGCCCGCATGCCAGGGGGATACCGCAGGCCTCGACTCACCATGGACCCACGACAACACGGCAAAGCCCGCTCTGGCAACAGTTCTCGTTGCCGGAGCGGGCTTTCCCGGTTCAGCCGAACAGGACCACACCCAGGGCGGCGATGAAGACGACCTGGACGACGGCGCGCAGCGGGAGCGGCATGGTCTTGATGCCGAGGTCTGCCTTCGCGGCGCGAATGTTGGCCGGGAACAAGCAGATCAGCAGCAGGATCAGCGCGACGGCGGCGAGTTTCGAGGTGGCCGGGATGAGCAGCCCGGCACCGCCCGCCACTTCGAGGACGCCGGTGAGGGTGACCAGTGCGGCCGGGTTCGGCAGCTTCGGCGGCACCATCGCGACCAGCGCCTCGCGCCGCGGGGAGAGGAAGTGCGCGCTGGCGGTCAGCACGAACATGGCCGCCAGTCCGAGCGCGATGGCGTGCGGCCAGGAATCCAGCCACTCGGGTCCGGCCAGCCGGCCGATGAGCCGAGCCAGTGCGGTGACGACGGCGAGTACAACCAGCGGTGCCATCAGGGTCTCCTACGTTCGAACAATCAATCTTGACAGTGGAAAGATTAGGACCACGCGGCAAACTTGTCAATGACTAGATTCTCGGGCATCATCGAGACATGGCGAAGAGCGGCTATCACCACGGCGATCTGCGGGCCACCATCCTGGCCGCGGCGGCCGACCAGATCGCGAGCGACGGCGTCGACGCGGTGTCGCTGCGCGAACTGGCCCGCCGGGCGGGCGTCTCGCACGCGGCGCCCGCCCACCATTTCGGCGACCGGGCCGGCGTGCTGACCGCGCTCGCCATCGAGGGATTCGAGCTGCTCACCGGCGAACTCGAGCAGGCCGGCGGCGACTTCCGCGAGGTCGCCGTCGCCTACATCCGGTTCGCCAGGGAACATCCGGGGCATTTCGACGTGATGTTCCGGCACAGCCTGTTACGCGCCGACGATCCCCGCCTGGACGAGGCGCGGCGGCGTTCCGCGGCCGCGCTGCGCTCCGGAGTGTCGGTGATCCATCCCACCGATGTCGAGCAACAGCAGGCGACCCAGTTGGCCGCCTGGTCGCTGGTGCACGGGTTCGCCGCGCTGTGGCGCGAAGGGGCGCTGGACAATTCGAGCCTGGCCGGTGACACCGACCCCGAGACCCTCGCTCGCCGGATGCTCGCCACCGTGCGCTTCGACTGACCGGCAAACTCCGCCGTCCGGCAGCAAATCCCGGACAACGCGAGCAACCCGCCCGTGCGTACGGCACAGTGGGGCACCAGGATTGCGGAAAGGAGTTGGCGCCACCGCCGGTGGCCGCCGTCGACACCATGGATATCCATGCTTACCCGACCGAGTGCACCACCCCGGTGACCCTCGCCGAAGCCGAACGCCTCGCCGAGCGCTACCTGTCCTTCGACGAGGACACCGGGCGCGGAATCGCCAATCGGATCACCGAATTCGACAGCTGCTTCGTCGTCGTCGCCATCTTCACCCCGCCACCCACCGAAACCCGCACTCCGCCAACCCCGCTGCCCATCGGCGGCACGGTGAGCACCATCGACAAGGCCAGCGGCGCCATCACCCTCTGGCCGACCTACCCACCCGACCTGGTCGCCGAACACCACGCGGCGGCCGTGCGCACCGACCGCCTGATCATCGAGGAAACCTGGCCCACGAGCACCTGATTACGCCAATGCGTCGGTGATGCGCCGCCGATCGTCCGCGCCCGCGGGCAGTTGGAGGACGAGCAGCAGATCGGGATCCTCGACCAGCCGGAGCTGGAAGAGTTCGAGAGCGATCGCGCCCGCCTCGGGGTGATCGATGCCGATGGTGGCGGCACGGAAGTCACGGACCGGGTATTCCGACCACCAGGTGCGGAACTCGTCGCTCGCCTCGCGCAGGGTGGCGACCAGGGCGGCCAGCCGCTCGTCGTCGGGGCGACGTCCGACCACCGCCCGGAACTGACTGAGCACCGCGCGAGCGGCAGGTTCCCAGCGGCGCATGGCTTTTCGGTTGCCCTCGTCGGCGAACATCATCCAGACCAGGTTGCGGCGATCCGGATCGAGCGCGACCGGATCGATCCGAATTCGCGCGTACGCGTCGTTCCAGACCACGAAATCGAAACGGCCGTCGTGGATTACGGCCGGACTCGGCGTCATCGAGTCGACCAGCCGCTGCAGCCGCGCCGTCTCCGCTCCCGGTCGCGGCGCGGCCACCGGATCCGCCAGCCCCGCCAGCCTGCGCAGATATCGGTGCTGACCGGTATCGAGCCGCAGCGCCCTGGCGAGCGCGTCGACGACCTGCGGGCTCGCCGCGATCCTGCGTCCTTGTTCGAGCCACGTATACCAGGTGAGGCTTACCCCGGCCAACTCCGCGACTTCCTCACGGCGCAGGCCCGGCGTGCGCCGCCGTCCCGGTTCCGGATCGGGCGGCAAGCCGACATCGGCGGGCTGGACGCGGGAGCGCTGGGCGCGCAGGAATGCCGCCAGTTCGGCGCGCTGGTTTTCGGTCATCGAATTCCCTTTGTGGGTAGCAGTATTGGTAACAGGACCACGCCGCTGCCCGTCCCTAACGTCTTACTCAACGGGAGATCGAGACACGATCACCACACCGAGGGAGTGTGACATGAACGGCGGCAAAGGACCGGTTCTGGTCATCGGGGCCACCGGGCAACAGGGCCGGGCGACCACCGCGCAACTGCTCGAAAACGGGTGGGAGGTGCATGCTTTCGTTCGCGATCCGGAGGCGCCCGCCGCCCGTGCGCTACACGCCTCCGGCGCCAGTCTGATCGAGGGCGACCTCGATGATCCGGATTCCGTGCGGGCAGCGCTGGACGGCGCGTACGGCGTCTTCATGATGCTGACGATGATGACCGGCGCCCACATCACCGCGGCGGGTATCGAGGCAGAGCAACGACGCGGCAAAGCAGTAGCCGAGCTCGCCGGAGCGTCCGGCATCGAGCATCTGGTGTACAGCTCGCTCCGGGGTGCGCAGGAGGACTCCGGTATCGAGTATTACGCGGCGAAGACCGCCATCGAGGCGCATATCGCGTCGCTCGAGTTACCCGCCACGGTGCTGCGCCCGGTCTTCTTCATGGACAACTTCAATGCCTTCAATCGACCGGTGATCGATGAAAGCGGTGACCTGGTCCTGAATCTCGCGGTCCGCGCCGACATCCCGGTCTCGCTGGTCTCGGTCCACGACATCGGCGCCTTCGCGACCATCGCCTTCGACCGCCCCGACGACTACCTCCACCGGGCCGTCCCCCTGGCCGGTGACCGCCTGACCCCACCCCGGATCGCCGAGACCTTCGGCCGCGCCGCAGGCCGCACCGCCCGCAGCAACCAGGTCCCGATCGAACAGGTCCGCGCGTTCGACGAGCAGGTGGCAAAGATGTTCGCCTACTTCAACGAACGCCCCGACGAGCCCATCGACACCGCGGCCCTGCGCAAGGACCACCCCGGACTGCACACCCTCGAATCCTGGCTGCACGCAACCAAGTGGAAGCCCTGATCCCCGGTTGTCACACCCGTGCCCGCTGCTTCGTCATATCGGTGAAGAGCTGCTGAGGTGGCCGGGTGGCGACTCCCGGCCCGGGACGAGAGGGAACGATCATGACTGGGACGATTCTGGTTACCGGCGGGACCGGCACGTTGGGGCAGCATGTGGTTCCGTTGCTGGTGGCCGCGGGGGCGAAGGTGCGGCTGTTGAGCCGCAACCCGCACGAGGCCGCGGAAGGCATCGAGTACGTAACCGGCGACCTGCTGAAAGGCGAGGGGGTGGCGGCCGCGGTCGACGGGGTCGAGACCGTGCTGCACCTCGCGGGCGGGCCGAAGGGCGACGACGTGGCCACGGCGAATCTGGTGGATGCGGCGGCGCGCGCGGCGGTGGGGCACATCGTGTACATCTCGGTCATCGCCGCGGACGCGATTCCGCTGGGCTACTTCAGGGCCAAGGCGGAAGCGGAGCAGATCGTCGCCGGGTCGGGGGTGCCGTGGACGACGTTGCGCGCCGCGCAGTTCCACGATCTGGTGTTGAACGCCGTGCGCACGCTGGCGAAGCTGCCGGTCGTGCCGATTCCGGGCGGGGTGCGGTTGCAGCCGGTCGACGCGCGCGACGTCGCGGCCCGGCTGGTCGAGTTGGTGCTGGACGAACCGGCCGGGCGGGTGCCGGACCTGGCCGGGCCGCAGGTGTACGACCTGGCCGAGCTGGTGCGCGGCTACCTGCACGCGACCGGGAAGCGGCGGCCGCTGCTGCCGGTGCGGATGCCGGGCAAGGCCGGCAAGGTGTACCGGGCCGGCGCGAACATGACCTTCGACGGCACCCAGGTCGGCACGCGGACCTGGGCGGAATTCCTCGCCGGGCAGATCGGCTGAGCCCCCGCGAAGTCGCGCCGCCGCAACCTCATCCGCAGGGGTGAGGGGGGATCAATCCGGAGAGTGAGGCGATCAGGCGGACGAACAGTCCAGACTGATTGTCGTGAGGCTCTCCAGTGCGGCTACCCGGGCCGTAGACGGCGCGACCCGGCGGCTGACCGAACGGGTCGAACGCCTCCCGCCCGGCGCCGTCGATGTCGTGTTGACCGTGGTGGTCACCCTCGCCAGCGTCGGGCCCGCGGTCGTCGCCGGCCGGCCCTGGTGGGTGATCGCGCTGTCGGCGGTCGCGTCCGTGCCGGTGCTGTGGCGGCGACGCGCGCCACTCACGGTGTTCCTGGTGGTCGGCCCGGCGATGACCGTGCTGGCCTGCCTGCACGCCATGCCCGAACTGCCCTACGGCACCGTGGTCTGCGCGTACACCATCGCCGCGTACAGCCCGCCGGTGCGGCGGCGCGGCGCGTTCGTGGCCGGCGTGGTCGGCATCCTGATCTCCCTGGTCATCCCGGCCGAGAGCCCCGATTCCTACGCGTACGCGGCGATGTCCTTCCTCACCGCCTGGTCGCTCGGCACCGGTGTCCGGGCGCGGCGGGCGCAGATCGAGATGCTCGAGGAGCGCGCCCGGCGCCTGGACGAGGAACGCCTCGCCGCCTTGGCGCGCGAGCGCCTGCGGATCGCCAGGGACATGCACGACATCGTCACCCACTCGGTGGGCGCGATGATCGTCCAGGCGGAGACCGGCCCGCTGCTCACCGAGCGCGCGCGGACGGACGCCGCGTTCGCGAGCATCGCGGATACCGGCCGGGTTGCGGTGCAACAGCTTCGGCGCAGCCTGGATACGTTGCGCGGCGAATCCGCCGATCCACGACACCAACCCGGCATCGAGGCGATCGCCGACCTGGTCGAGCTGTCGCGGCGCGGCGGGCTGGCCGCGTCGCTGGACGAGGACGGTGCGCGGCGCACGGTGTCCGACGATGTCGCGATCACCGCGTACCGGGTGGTGCAGGAAGCGTTGGCCAACACCATGAAGCACGCGCGGGCGAGCGCCGTGCGGGTGACGTTGCGCTGGTCGGATCAGCTTCTGACGGTGCGGGTCTCCGACGACGGCAGCGGCCGGGACCGGTCGGCGCCGGGCGGGTACGGACTGCTCGGGATGCGCGAACGAGTCACCGGGACCGGCGGAACGTTACGACATGGTTTCTCGGACAACGGTTTCGACGTCGCGGCCGAACTGCCGCTCGGACAGCGGAGTTGAGCATGCGGGTACTCGTGGTCGACGACCAGGACCTGTTCCGGGCCGGGTTCGGCCTGATCCTCGACGCCCAACCGGACATCACCGTGGTCGGCGAGGCCGCCGACGGACTGGAGGCGATCGAGAAGGCCAGGGAGCTGACCCCCGATGTGGTGGTCATGGACGTCAGGATGCCGCGGCTGGACGGCGTCGCGGCCACCCACCGGATCTGTGCCGAGACCTCAGCGAAAGTGTTGGTGCTCACCATGTTCGATCTCGACGAGTATGTCTTCGACGCCCTGCGCGCGGGGGCCAGCGGGTTCCTGCTCAAGGATGTGCGCCGCGACGAGCTGGTCGACGCGGTTCGCGTCGTCGCATCCGGCGAGGCCCTGTTGGCGCCGGCGATCACCCGGCGGCTGATCGCCGAGCTCACCGGGCGCGGGCACCCACGACCCGAGCTCGCGCGCCGGCTCGACGAGCTGACCGAGCGGGAGCGAGATACGTTGCGGCAGCTGGCCCGCGGGCGCTCCAACGCGGAGGTCGCCGCGGCGCTGACGGTCAGCGAGCACACGGTCAAGACGCATGTCAGCTCGGTGCTGGCCAAGCTCGGGCTGCGGGACCGGGTGCAGGCGGTGGTGTTCGCCTACGAGGCGGGGCTGGTGAAGCCGGGAACCGTGGCCGGTTGATCCCTCGCACGAGCGAGGCCCGGTTCGGTCGTTTCGGCGATGTGCGAGGCGGGTCGCGTGCCGAACATCTAAGTGGTGAAACGCTTTCTGTTCGCCGCGCTGGCGATCGTGACTTCCGCACTGCTGTGGCATTTCGGCACCGGGTTGCGTCCGTTGCCCGGGTTGGCCTTCCTCGCTCCGCTGCCCGTGCTGTTGGCGGCCCCGAGGGTATCCGCGGTGACGGCGTTCCTGGCGGGATGCCTGTCCTGGCTCGGCGGCGAGTGGCAGATGTGGCCCTACCTCACCGAAACGCTCGAGCAGCCGGTCCCGGTGACGGTGTTGCTGCTCGGGGGCACCGCGGTGCTGTTCGGCGGCATCGTCACGGTGACGCGCGCGCTGTTGCTCCGCGGGCGGCCCGGCTGGGCGGTCGTAGCGCTGCCCGCCGGTTGGGTGAGCGTGGAATTCCTACTCGCCGCCGCGGGTCCGTTCGGTGCGTGGTGGAGCATCGCCTACACGCAAGCGAATGTATTACCCGTGATCCAGCTGACCTCGCTGACCGGGGTATGGGGTGTCACCTTTCTGATTCTGCTGGTCCCGTCGGCGATCTCGGTGTTCTTTGCGCCGGAAGTTACTCAGGCACAGCGCCTTCGAGTGCTCGGCGGGACAGCGGCCGGGCTGGTCGCGGTGGGCGCGTTCGGCTGCTGGCGGTTGGCCGTTGCGCCGGAAGCCGATTCGGTGCGGGTAGGACTGGTCGCGGTGGCGCAGCCGCCGGACTATGTGCCGGTCGATTCGGCCGACGGCCGCGACATGGTGGCGCGGGTCGTCGTCGAGATCGAGCGATTGGCCGACCAGGGCGCGCAGGCGGTGGTACTGCCGGAAAAGGCTTGGCGTGCCGATGATTCCACGCTCGCGGTGGTGTCAGGGCCGCTGACGGAGGTGGCGAACCGACGCAACGTTCAGGTGATCGCCGGGCTGATCCACACCACGGGCGGCATCAGCTACAACGCCGCGATCGACTACCCCTCCGGCACGGAGTACGCCAAGCACTACCTGATTCCCGGACTCGAGGACGAGCACCAACCGGGTACCCGGTGGCAGAACGTCCCAGGCAAGCCGTGGGCCCTGGCCGTCTGCTACGACCTCGACCATCCGGATCTCGTCCTGGCGAACCAGCGCCGGGGCGCGACGTTACTGCTGGTTCCCGCACTCGATTTCACCGACGACCACTGGCTGCACAGCCGAATGGCCGTGCTGCGCGGCGTCGAATCCGGCCTGGGTGTCGCGCGCGCCCCGCAACTCGGCGAACTCGTGGCGAGCGATTCCCGCGGGCACGTCCTCGCCTCGGCGACAACGGACGTCTCGGTGACGCGGGCGGTGCTCGCCGACCTCCCACTCACCTCCGGCGGCACGGTGTACGCGCGGTTCGGGAATTGGTTCGGCTGGACCTGTGTCGCCGTGTTCTGCGCCGCTCTCGGCGGGGCGGTGTGGCGGCGAAGAATCTGACCTCGGCGACGAGCGGCGCTGCCCGGTTGCGGCACCGTTATCAATTCGTTACCATTCCGACATCCACGCACCTCACCGCAGGTAGCGACGTTCGTCCGGCGCGTACGCATCGGCGGGTGGCTGTTTGCGCGGTTTGAAACGTGGGTATCGGTCTATTTCGTGCCCAGTCCCTGGTGTCAGAACCCGGCGGCGGGCCGAAACGAGGTCCGTTCGGCGGGCTGGAGAGGACGCGCACGTGACTGACGGGGATTCCGAGAGTTTTCCACTACGGCGATCGGTCGCCGCTTCCGCAATGGGCAACGCCACCGAATGGTTCGACTACGGCGTCTACGCGGCGACGGCCACCTACCTGACCGACGCCTTCTTCCCCGGCGACCTCGGCACGCTCGGCACCATGCTCGGCTTCGCCGTCTCGTTCCTGCTGCGCCCGCTCGGCGGCATGGTGTGGGGTCCGCTCGGCGACCGGATCGGCCGAAAGGCCGTGCTGGCCACCACGATTCTGCTCATGGCCGCGGCCACCGGCGCCATCGGGCTGCTGCCGACACACACCCAGATCGGCGTGTTCGCGCCGATTCTGCTGATCGCACTGCGCGTCGTCCAGGGCTTCTCCACCGGTGGTGAATATGGCGGCGCCGCAACGTATCTGGCCGAGTGCGCGAGCGACAAACGGCGCGGATTCCTGGGCAGCTTCCTCGAATTCGGCACGCTGGCAGGCTTTGTCGGCGGTTCGGCGACGGTGCTCGCCTGCCAGCTCGCGTTCGGCTCGGACGCGATGCACAGCTGGGGCTGGCGCGTCCCGTTCCTGCTCGCCGTCCCGCTCGGCCTGGTCGGCTGGTACCTGCGCTCGAAGCTCGACGAGAGCCCGGTGTTCAGCGAGGTCGCCGAGGAGGACACGAAGCATCCGCCCGGCGGCCTGCGCGGCCTGCGCGAACTGGTCACCACCTACCGGCGCGAGCTGCTCACCATGGCCGGGCTGGTCGTCGCGCTCAATGTCGTGAACTACACGTTGCTCACCTATCAGCCGACCTACCTGCAGAAGACCATCGGCATGAGCGAGTCCGGCGCGACCACGATGATGCTGATCGGCCAGACCGTGATGATGGTGGTGCTGCCGTTCTTCGGCATGCTGTCCGACCGGGTCGGCCGCCGGCCGATGTGGCTGTTCTCGCTGGTGGGCCTGGGCGTGCTGGCCATCCCGCTGTATTGGCTGATGGGTCAGGGCACCGCGTGGGCGATCACCGGATTCATCGTGCTCGGCCTGCTGTACGTCCCGCAGCTGTCCACGATCAGCTCCACCTTCCCGGCGATCTTCCCGACTCAGGTCCGCTACGCCGGCTTCGCGCTGGCCTACAACGTGTCCACCGCGGCGTTCGGCGGAACCGCCCCACTGGTCAACGAGGCCGCGATCGAGTGGACCGGCTGGTCGCTGTTCCCCGCCGCCTACATGGTCGGCGCGAGCGTCGTCGGCCTGGCCGCCTGGTGCTTCCTGCGGGAGACCGCCGGAACGTCGCTGCGCGGCACCGAGGTCCCCGACGCGGGCGAAGACCTTTCCTTGAATCCGATAGTGCCCGGCAAGGCGGCGCTGGCTCCCTGACGATCCGGTCCCATCTCGTTTCGATTTCGAGGTTTGATTTCATTCGATCGGGGAAAGGACGCGACCCGATAAAAGGCCGGATCGAATTTATGCGAATTCGGCCGCGGAGGCGGACGGCCCGCGATCATAGGTGACTTGCCTGCACCACCGGCGTCCTGCTCATTTCGAAGGATCGGCACTAACGTGTTGAGCGTTTGATCAGCATGTACCACTTCGAAACGAGAAGGGGCTACACATATGATTTGCAAGATCGGAGCCGCGGCCGCCGCAGGGCTGACCGCGACACTATTGCTAACCGGTGCCGCCGGGGCGAATACATTCCAGACCGATCAATCGATCGGCGGATTCACCGTGGTCAGCAAGCAAGATCCAGAGAAGTGCAAGGAAGACAGCACCGGCGGCAAGAAGAAGCAGCAGAGCGAAACCTCTCCGAGCGAGCCCGGCGCGAGCGAACCCGGTGCGGCAGGCAGTGAGCCGTCCGGCTCCGAGTCGGCTCCTACGCAGAACGCACCTGAGCCGGCCGCCGGCATCCTGCCGGACACCGGCAGTGCGACCGGACAGAAGTCCAAGACCACGGGTGACGAAGGCAACGAGTCGGTCAGCCCGAAGACCGAGTGCAAAAAGGGCAGCTCGCCCAGTACGGGCGGCACCGATGGCACCGGCACAACCGATGGCACGGCCACGCCGGGTCAGGCCGGCACCGGCACCACCGACGGATCCAACGCGGGTACCACTCCGGGCACCGGCACCACCCCAGGCACCAGCACCACTCCGGGCACCGGCACCACCCCGGGCGCGGTCGAATCAGCTCCCACCCCCGACCCGGCCAACACCTCGCGCACAACCCACTGAGACGTCCCTCGGTGCAGCCCAACTGAACAGGTTGATCGGCCCGTCCGACGTGCTCACCGACCATCCGCGCCACCACGGCGGCGACCGCCGCTGCCCGCGGAAGTGGTCAGGCGTCGAAGCGAAACCGGACTGTTCGGCGTCGTCGCCGCGCCTCTGCTCGGCGACGACGCACACCGGTTTCCGCTCCGCCCCGAAGCAACGGTCGACGAAATTCTTCAGATCGGCGGATCTACTCTCATTCCCCCTGGTAACCACGCGGAAAATAGATTCGACAACCCTCGGCAGCCCGAGTGGATCGCGCCACGCCGAATCGATTTCGTACCGACCAGTTTTGCTCATTGTGATGTGAGCCACTAACGTGTTGAACGTTTGATCAGCATGTACGGATGAACCACTTCGATTAGAGAAGGGGCTCCACATGAAAATCATGCTAGGAACCGCGGCCGCAGCAGCGCTGACCGCGTCTCTCGTATTCACCGGCGTCGCCGGCGCGGAAACCCCGCAGACCGGCGGATTCGCCACCGCCAGCGAACCCGCACCGTCGCCAGGCGGAGCTCAGGGCGGCGCTCAGGTCGGCCCGAACGGCGGCGCCGCACAGGGCGGCGCACAGGCCCCCGGTACCGGCGCACAGGGCGGCGCGAATGTCGGCCCCAACGGCGGCGGCGCGCAAGGCGGCGTCCAGACCCCCGGCGGCGGTGCACAGGGCGGCGCGAATGTCGACCCGAACGGCGGCGGCGCACAGGGCGGCGTCCAAACCCCCGGCGGCGGCGGTGCACAGGGCGGCGCGAATGTCGACCCGAACGGTGCCGGCGCGAACGGCGGCCTCCAACTGCCAGGTGGCTTGCAAGTGCCTCCGCTGCCAGGTGGCATCAAGGTGCCAGGGATGCCAAGTGCGGCACCCGGCGCTCCCGGTGCCGCACCCAGCGGGCCCGCCGGCACCGCACCCGCCCTGCCGAACTTGAGCAACATGTTCGGTCTCGGCGGCTGATCGCCTTGACCCAACGCAGCCAGGCGAGCGAACCAGCCTCTCGTCGGTAGCTACCTGGTGCGATTCGACGCCCGAACGGGCGATCGACCCGCTCGACGCGGTCACCGACAATCCACGTTGCCGCCGTCACGGCAACCGCGGCTCAGTCGAGCGGTGCGGATTGCGCGTCGATGCGAACCCGAATTGGCCGGCGTCGTCGCCGAGTTCGACACTCGGCGGCGACCGGCCGTTCGGTGCGGGACCAGATGACGCCCCGGCGGGATCGTGTCCGGAACGTTGGCGGCATAGGCCCAGCAAGACAGGCGTTTTTCCGCGTTGTGCTCAGCCGCGGGCGGTTGAGCGTTTGAATAAACGTGCACTCATGTACCACTTCGAGACGAGAAGGGGCCACACATGAAGATCCTGCTAGGAACCGCGGCCGCCGCAGGCGTCACCGCGACACTCTTGCTCGGCGGCATCGCCGAGGCCAATGCCTTCCAGCCGTCCCCGCCCGCCGCCGGCGGTCAGGCCGCACCGGCACCGTCCGCGCCCGGCGCGGCCCCGCAAGGTGCAGCTCCGCAGGGCGCGGCTCCGCAAGGTGCGGCTCCGCAGGGCGCAGCTCCACAAGGCACGGCCCCGCAAGGTGGAGCGGCCCCCCAGGCTGGTGCGGCCCCACAGAGCGGTGCAGGGGCAGGCGGTGGCGCACCGCAAGCCGCACCGGGTGGCGCGGGTGCACCCACCCAGAGCGAACAGTTGAAATCGGGTGGCGCGGGCAGCCCGGCAGACCCCGGCCTCGCCGCCAACGTGGAGAACCTGACCCGCAGCCTGATCGAGCTGAACAATCTGCTGAAGCCGCAGCCCGGCCCGACACCCCCGCCCGAGGCCGCCCCTGCCGCCCCTCCGGCCGCACCTGCCGCTCCTCCGGCCGCGCCTGCCGCTCCCCCGGCCGCGACGCCGTAGCGCTTCGGCCGCCGGTCTCGCCACGCATGGCGCTGCGATATCGCGGGCCGACAACAGCGAACTCCCGCAACCATTCTCGGGGAAGTGTTGCGGGAGTTCGCTTGTGGACTACCTACAGCGGCGTCACGTAGGCGCCGGAGATACCGCCGTCCACCAGGAACTGCGAGGCCGTGATGAACGAGGCGTCATCGCTGGCGAGAAACGCCACGGCGGCGGCGATTTCCTCGGGCTCGGCGAACCGTCCCGTCGGGATATGCACCAGGCGGCGCGCCGCCCGCTCCGGATCCTTGGCGAACAACTCCTGCAACAACGGCGTGTTCACCGGCCCCGGGCACAGCGCGTTGACCCGGATTCCGTTGCGCGCGAACTGAACTCCCAGCTCACGACTCATCGCGAGCACGCCGCCCTTCGAGGCGGTGTAGGAGATCTGCGAGGTCGCCGCGCCCATCACCGCGACGAACGAGGCGGTGTTGATCACCGATCCCCTGCCCCGTTCCAGCATGTGCCCGATGGCGTACTTGCTGCACAGATACACCGAGGTCAGATTGACCTCCTGCACCCGCTGCCACGCGTCGAGCCCGGTGGTGAGGATCGAATCATCCTCCGGCGGTGAGATTCCCGCGTTGTTGAAGGCGATGTCGAGCCCGCCGTAGGTGTCGACGGCGGTCTGGAACAGTGCCTCGACCTGTGCCTCGTCGGTCACGTCGACCTTGACGTACAAGCCGCCGACCTCGGTGGCCGCCGCCTCGCCGGTGGTGGCATCGATATCGGCGACCACGACCTTCGCCCCCTCGGCGGCGAAACGGCGGACCGTGGCGAGGCCGATGCCGCTCCCGCCGCCGGTCACGACGGCGACTCGATCCTGTAAGCGCTGCAAGGCATCTCCTGTCATATTCAGCGGGTGGTTCACTGGGTGGCGATGAAGACGTTCTTGGTCTCGGTGAACGCCAACGCGGCGTCGGGGCCGAGTTCGCGCCCGAGCCCGGACTGCTTGAATCCGCCGAACGGCGTCCAATAGCGCACGGAGGAATGCGAATTCACCGACAGGTTCCCAGCATCGACCGCGCGGGAGACCCGCAGCGCCCGGCCGACGTCGTTGGTCCAGATGGACCCGGACAACCCGTATTCGGTGTCGTTGGCGATCCGGATGGCGTCGGCCTCGTCCTCGAACGGGAGCACCGCGACCACCGGGCCGAACACCTCCTCGGTGAGCACCCGGTCGGTGGGTGAGTCCGGCAGCACAACCGTTGGCGGATACCAGAATCCGGGCCCGTTGGGCCGCTCGCCGGTGAACGCGATCTTGGTCGACGCCTCGATGAACCCGGCGACCCGCTCGCGGTGCGCGGCGGAGATCAGCGGCCCCATCTCGGTGGACTCCTGCGCCGGATCACCGACCTTCACCCCGCGCACAGCGGGCTCCAGCAGCTCCAGGAACTTGTCAAAAACGCTGCGCTGCACCAGAATTCGTGACCGCGCACAGCAGTCCTGCCCGGCATTGTCGAACACGCCGTACGGCGCGGTGGCCGCGGCCTTCGCCAGATCGGAATCGGCGAACACGATATTCGCGCTCTTGCCGCCGAGTTCGAGGGTCACCCGCTTCACCTGCTGCGCGCACCCGGCCATGATCTGCGTGCCGATCTCGGTCGAACCGGTGAACACCACCTTGCGCACCGCGGGATGGGTCACGAACCGGTGCCCGACCACGGAGCCCTTCCCCGGCAGCACCTGGAAGACATGCTCCGGCAGGCCCGCTTCGAGCGCCAGCTCACCGAGGCGGATCGCGGTCAGCGGCGTCAGTTCGGCGGGCTTGAGCACCACCGTGTTCCCCGCCGCCAGCGCGGGCGCGAAGCCCCACGCCGCGATCGGCATCGGGAAGTTCCACGGCACGATGATCCCGACCACGCCGAGCGGCTCGTGGAAGGTGATGTCGACCCCGCCCGCGACCGGAATCTGGTTGCCCAGCAACCGTTCCGGGATGCCGGCCGCGTAGTGCAGCAGGTCGCGGACGTTGCCCGCCTCCCAGCGTGCGTTGCCGATGGTATGCCCGGAGTTGGCGACCTCCAGCTGGGCCAGCTCCTCCAGATGCGCGTCGACGACGTCGCCGAACCGGCGCAGCATCCGGGCCCGGTCCCCCGGCGCGACCTCGCGCCAGGTGACCCCCGCCCATTGCGCCCGCTCGATCGCGGCATCCGTCTCGGCCTCGCCGACCAGGTCGACCCGAGCCACCACCTGCTCGGTCGCCGGGTTGAGCACCTGCGCTGTCGTCACGAATTCCGCTCCCTTCGATAGTCTTCGGCCGCCGCGACCAGCGCCCTGATCAACCGGCGGTCGACCGCATCCGCCTCCGGATGCCATTGCACGCCGACCAGAAACGGGCCGTGCGTGGTCTCCACCGCCTCGATGGTGCCGTCCGCCGCATGCGCGGTGGCCGCCAACTCCGGGGCCAGCACGTCGATGGACTGATGGTGGTGGCAGTTGGCCTTCACCTGCGGCCCCGCGATCGCGGCGACCTTGCTCCCGGCCACCGTCACCACCTCGGTGACGGTGAAGCCGCCGACGGTGCCCGAATGCTCGGCATGCCCGACCAGGTCGGGCAGATGCTGGCACAGTGTGCCGCCCAGCGCCACGTTCACCACCTGCAAACCGCGGCACACCGCGAGCACCGGCAGCCGTGCCGCCCTGGCCAGCGCGTACAGCTCGAACTCGGACTCGTCCCGATCGGGCCGGGTGTAGGTGAGCGCGTGCTCCGCCGCCCCGTAGCGCGCCGGCGACACATCGGCGCCACCAGTGAGCACCAGCCCGTCGAGCCGCGCGATCAGCTCCGCCCGCGCGACCCCGACCGGCGGCAACAGCACCGGAATCCCGCCCGCCTGCACCACCATCTGCACATAGCTGGCGGGCAGCACGGCACTGTCGACATTCCACGAGCCGAACCGCGCGGGCTCCAGATAGGTCGGCAGACCGATCACGGGCCGCGGCCCGGTATGCACAACTCCGGTGGGCCGATCCTCAGAGTCGTTCGAATCCACGAATACGCTCCCAGTCGGTGACGGCGGCATCGAAGGCGTCCAGCTCCACCTTGGCCGCGTTGCGGTAGTGGTCCACTACATCATCACCGAACGCGGTCCGCGCGACCTTGCTGTCCCCGAACAGCTGCGCGGCCTCGCGCAGCGTGCGCGGCACCCGGGGCCGCTCCGACCGATAGGCATTGCCCTTGAACTCCGGCTCCAACGGCAGCCGGTGCTCGATGCCGTGCAGCCCGGCCGCGATCGCGGCGGCCACGGCGAGATACGGGTTCACGTCGCCGCCGGGCACCCGGTTCTCCAGCCGCAGCGACTGTCCGTGCCCGACCACGCGCAACGCGCAGGTCCGATTGTCCCGGCCCCAGGCGACCGCGGTCGGCGCGAAGCTGCCCGGCACGAATCGCTTGTAGGAGTTGATGTTCGGCGCGAGCAGGTAGGTGAACTCGCGCAGGCAGTCCAGCTGGCCCGCGACGAAATGCCGCATGAGCGGGGAGAATCCGTCGGCCTCGGCGCCGGCCAGCACGGCCTCGCCGGACTCCCCACGCAGGCTGATGTGGATGTGACACGAGTTGCCCTCGCGCTCATTGTATTTCGCCATGAAGGACAGGCTGCGCCCCTCCTGCGCGGCGATCTCCTTCGCGCCGGTCTTGTAGATGCTGTGGTTGTCGCAGGTCTTCAGCGCCTCGTCGAAGCGGAAGGTGATCTCGTGCTGACCGGGGTTGCACTCCCCCTTGGCCGACTCCACATACATCCCCGCGCCGTCCATCTCGGTGCGGATACGACGCAGCAGCGGCTCGATGCGACCGGTGCCGACCAGCGAATAGTCGACGTTGTACTGATTGGCCGGGCGCAGGTCGCGATAGCCCGCCGACCACGCCGCCTCGTAACTGTCGTCGAACACCAGGAATTCGAGTTCGGTCCCGACGAACGCGCGCAACCCGCGCTCGGCCAGCCGATCCAGTTGCGCGCGCAGCACCTGCCGCGGCGACACCCCGACCGGCTCACCCTCGGGCGCCACCTTCTCGACATCGCACAGCACCAGCGCGGTGCCCGGCCACCACGGCACCAGCCGCAGCGTGTCCAGGTCCGGGCGCAGCACGAAGTCCCCGTAACCGGTGTCCCAGGACGAGATCGCGTACCCGTCGACCGTCGCCATGTCCACGTCGACGGCGAGCAGATAGTTGCACGCCTCGGTCGCGTGCCGCACCACCTCGTCCAGGAAATACTGTGCCGCGCAACGCTTTCCCTGCAATCGACCCTGCATGTCGGTCATCGCGACCAACACCGTGTCGATCTCCCCGACCGCGACCAGCTCCCGCAACCGCGCCAGACTCAACATCCCGCTACGCATCCACAGCCCCTCTCGGCACCAACCGTGCCCACGCTAGAGCAAAACCGGGACATTTGTGATCGGACACACAAACTTCAGCGCGGGCAGGCCGACCCGGATTCGCCGGGCCTGGCCTCGACGGTCGGCACGAACCGCGGCCGGCCCACCGCGGGGGCGATCGGGCACATCCGCACCACCCGCGGACCGGGGCCGGTGCGGTTACCGACGTGCGCGAGATCGAAACGCCATCAGGGGTAGAAATCGGGATGGATGCCGATATCCGACCGCTTATTCGGGGCGCAGGTACGCGTCGGTGATTACTCAGCGGTTACCGACGAGTCGAATCGGCGGCGCCTCGGCCGGTCGCCGCAGCGCGCGGATCGGGCGGCCGAAGAGCATCCGCGTGACGACGCGGGCCACGGTGAGGTGACCGGCGATTGCGCTGCGGGAGAACGAGAGTGACCAGACGGTTTCGGTGGTCGCGGGGGCGGGCTCACGGCGGGCGAAGCGGTCGGCGAGCCAGTCGATCATCACCGGGAGGGCGATGTATTGCAGGAGCAGGTGGGTGCTGAGGCGGTCGCGGAGATAGCGCACGTGGACACCCGCGGCGGCGTAGCGAGCGACGTGGGCGTCCACGTCGGCGACCGCGATCACCTCGTCGTAGACGCCTTGCAGGACGAGTATCGGCATGGCCGGAACGCGGCGGCCGGGTTGGATATCGCCGAGAACCCGTTGAAGTTCCGGCGAATCCAGGAGTGCGGCCAGGCCGCCGCGACAATGTTTGTCGATGTCGCGGCGGGCGAAGCGGTACAGCAGTGGGAACGTCGCGGTGGTCTCGGTCTGTGCGAGCCAGCCGAGATAGCGGGCGTCCAGATGGGTGCGCAGGAGCAGGTCGAGGCCGGGATACCCGCGGCGCAGTCCGGCGGTGAAGACGGCGGCGAAGCCGGCGAACAGCGAGCCGTTGAGCCGGACGAACGCGGCGGCCGGGTCGCCGACCGGCGAGGCGGCGACCGCGCCGACGATGTCGAGTTCCGGCGCGTATTCGGCGGCCAGCTCCGCGGCCCACGCGGTGGCCAGGCCGCCGCCCGAATAGCCCCACAGCGCAACGGATGCGGTCGCCCCGAGGCCGAGGGGCGCGAACGCCAGGCTGGCCCGGATCGCGTCGAGCGCGCGGTAGCCCGGTTCGCGCGCCACCCCGAATCGGCCCGCGGTTCCCCCGTGATCGGGCACCGACACCGCCCAGCCACGGGCCAGCGCGCCGACGATGAGCGGCAGCTCCAGTTGCGGAATCGACCCGGCCGCTCGCGCGCCGCGCCGAAGCGCGTAGGAGGGAAGGCATTTCGAGGCGACGGCATCGATCGCACACTGGAACGAGACGAGCGGACGAGACTGCGTGGTGTCCGCGCCCCACGGCAACAGCACGGTGGTGACCGCCGCCTCGGGGACGTGATCGAGGTCGCAGGTCCGATAGAGCAGCTGCCAGGCCGAGATCCGCTGCGGCACAATGCCGAACAGCGCGATCTCGACCCGCCTGGCGCGAATGACGGTGCCGGGCGCCAGCTGCCCGAGGGCGGGCGGCGGGAGGTAGAACGGATCCGCTTCGGGCAACAGCGGAAAGGCGGAGCTCGGTGCTACGCGGGGACCGATGACACCCGGTGCGGGGTCGGCACTCATGTTGTTCATCCTCTCCGCTGGCGACCGGCGGCATCGCGCCGCCGGTGCCGCCGCATGCCCACTCTCACGCTATCGACCACCTCGGCGGGAAATGAATTGTCGTGGAGGACAATTCGAGTGCCGATTCTTCGTCACCGGATCGCACTCAGAGACCGCCGCCACCGCCGATCAGCCACGGGTTGAACGCGCACTCCAGGTCCGGATACGCGGCCGGGTCGAGCGCATGCAGCGCGATGGACGCCGCGCGCGGCGAATACATGATCGTCAGATGATCGGACAGATCCTGCTCGCAACCCGCCTGCAGGGTGATGTTGTCCACCGTGGCATCTGGCCCGGCCCGCAGGAACGACCAGTCGTACGGATTCATCACCTGGTCGAGCCGCGATCCGACGGACGTGTAGTCGATCCCGGAGACGGTGTCCCCCTTGGCATTCAACGTCGCGTAGAACGACGAGCCGACGGCCTGCTGGATATTGGCGATCCCGACGATCGGCTGATAGAAGCCGAGTATGTCGACGCCGAGGTTGTTGATCATGCGGCCCAGCGTCGCGATGCCCATCAGCGAGGTGCCGTGATAGGTGGCGCCGAAGGAGATCAGCTTGCGCACCTTGTCCGCGCCGCCGTCGAACTTCAGGTACTGGTCGGCCACGGTCCCGCCCTGCGAATGCGCGACGATGTCCACCGCCTCGGCGCCGGTCGCCGCGCGCACGCGGTCGACGAACTCGCTCAGCTGCCGAGCGGAGTCCTCGATCCGCCCGACGCCGTAGCGGCCGGGCAGGATCGGGCCGAGACCGCCGCCGTCGAGCAGCCCCGAGCGGCCGAAATTGAAGGCGAACACACAGAATCCGGCACGCGCCAGGCGCGGGGAGAGGTAGGCGAAGCTGTCGTAGGCGTTCAGCCAGGTGCCGTGCAGCAGCACCACCGGGCGCGGATGTTCCGCCGTCGGGGCGCAATTCCAGCGGTTGGCGCCGGGCGGCGCCGCGTCCGGGTGGGTGAGACCGTAGGCGAAGGCGGCCAGATACGCCGACATCTCCGGCCCTTCGCCGAGCGCATCGGAGGCGTGGCTCAGGCCGGAGCCGCTGCCGGAATCCGCCACCGCCCTTGGTTGTCTCCCGTCGGCGGCCGGCGTCAATCCGGCGCTGATGACCTCGGCGAGCGACTGCTCCGTCGGATCGACGCGCGGATCGCCGCTCGCCACACCGGAACCGAGGACCGCCGCCACGGTCAGCCCGGCGATCATCGCGGCACCGCAGACGGCGCGCTTGGCGGATTGCGTCATTGCAAGCATTCAGTTCACTTCCCATTCGAGCGATTTGCGCGTCCGGGACCCGAATTGCCGACCGCCGCACTGTGTTTCCCGTGTCACATCACGCCATGAATGTGATGCGCCCCATATCGGAATGCTTCGAATCTATGGCCGCCTCGATGCGCTTGTCACTGCACGCCGGCGAGAAGAATGCGCGTGGAAAGTTGTTGCCCGAGCCAAAGTTCCGGCCGATGCGCCGGTTACCTTGCCGCGAAACCTGTCGTTGGAAACAATCGGCTCATGTCCCTCGCCCTGTCCCCGCCGGCCGGCCACGCACCACTGGTCACCCGGCTGCTCACCCGCTGGCCGCAGATCTCCGAGCGCATGCTGGCCGCGGGGCTCGGCGCCACCCCACCCGCCGCGGATCTGCCGAAGGGACACTTCACCGCCGAGGTGCTGCCCGCGATCTACACGTGCGGGCGGGCGGTCCTGCAGGCCATCGGCGAGCAGCGCGAGTTCACCAGGGCGGAGGTCGCGGCCTTCGTCGTCCCGGTGGCGCAACGGCATGCGGAGGACCGGATTCCGTTGCCGCTGCTGATCGAGGCGATCCACGGCTCCGCGCAATCGGTGCTACAGGAGGCGGTGGCGCTGGCCACGACGGCGGAGATGCACGACCTGACCGTCATCGGCGGCCGGCTGCTCGATCTGCTGATGCACATCAACATCACCGTGGTGGAGACCTACACCGAGGTCGAGCAGTCGATCTACCACGCCGAACGCGAGGCCAGGCGCGCGCTGTGCGCCGCGCTGCTCGGCGGGTTACCCGCCGAAGAGCTGGCCGCGCGGGCCGATACGGCGCTGGCCGAGCGATACACCGTGCTGGCCATCCACATTCGCCACGATGAGCAGCCGAGTACCGTGGCAACCCTGATCAGCAGGCGGCGGATCCGAATCCTGCAACGCGCACTGGACGGCCTCACCGGGACCACCGCGCTGGCCACCTTCGACGGCTCGACCGGAATCGCGTTGCTACCCAACGTCGCCGACGCGGACGCGGACGGGCGGCGCTACGAGCAGCTGGCCGCGGAACTCGCCGAACAGTTCGGGGTCGCGGTGTTCGTGGCCGAATATGGTTCGGTCACTAGGGAATCCGTGCCACAGACCGCACGCGACGCGACCGATCTGGCCGAACTGGCCCGCCTGCTCGGCAAACCGCCGGGCGTCTATCGACTCGACGATCTCCTGCTCGAACATCAGCTCACCAGGCCGGGCCCCGCGCGCGAGCGGCTGGTCGAGCGGATCGCGCCGATCCTGCCGAGCCCCCATCTGATCGAAGCGCTCGACGCGCACCTGCGCCACGGTTCCGACCGCAAGGCGGCGGCCGCCGAGATCCACGTCCACCCGAATACGTTCAGCTATCGCCTGCGCCGCATCGCGGAGCTCACCGGCATCGATCCCACCGAGCCGCACGATTCCCGGCTGCTCGCGGCGGCGTTGACCATCCATCGCCTGTGCCCGGCGGCCGACGCGAAGTCCGCGCCGCCGCCGGGACACGGGGTCGATTAGATGACGTGCCAGGCCTGCAACAGGTAGGTGATGTTGGCGGCAATGGACGTCACGACGTTCGCGAGATTCAACGCTGACGAACCCAGATCGATAATCGGCACCGAAATTCCTCCATCAGATGGGACTGCGAAATCCCTTCCAATGTAATGATCACCGAGGGTGTTCACCTGTTCGAGCGGTGATATGCGGCACGCCCCGATTCGCCGAGCAGGTGCGAAACATTATGCCCAGCAAGTGTTTATCTGCTTCCTGATGGAACTTTGCGCACAGTTCCGCGCGAACTGATTGTGAGAGAGTTCACCGGAAATTCCGCCACAGCAATCACAGCAGGCACATACCGGAGGAATCGGTCGCGCCATCCGCCGCGCGCCGCGTCCGAGGCCGATCGCCCGGGCGATCGGCGGCCCCGGCGCACCCGCCCGACGATTGCCCCTTGCGTTCCGCAGATACGGCAATAAACTGCCAATCGTGTCGGATTTGCGGATCAGTGAGGTGGCGGTGCTGGCGGGAGTCAGCGACGACACCGTGCGGCGATGGATCGATCAGGGCAAGCTCACCGCGATCCAGCTCGGCAACGGGCGCAAGGGTGTGCGCGGCCGGGAACTGGCCGAATTCCTGCAGGCCACCGCGGAGACCCCGGAGCCGGGCGTCACCGTGGCCGCGTCCGCCCGCAACCGGATGCGCGGCATCGTCACGCGGGTACTCAAGGACACCGTGATGGCGCAGGTCGAGATGCAGGCCGGGCCGTTCCGGCTGGTCTCGCTGCTCAGCCGGGAGTCGGTCGACGAGCTCGGGCTCGAGGTCGGCAGCGTCGCGGTGGCGTCGGTCAAGTCGACACATGTCGTGGTGGAGATCCCGGAAAGTTGATGAGGTCGACAATGATTCGTTCGCTGAGTGCCGCCGCCATAGCCGGCGTGACCGCGCTGACCCTGGTCGGCTGCGGATCCGACAACCCGGCGGCGCCCGCGGGCGCGGACAAGATCGGCGGCACGGTCACGGTGTTCGCCGCGGCCTCGCTGACCGAGACCTTCACCGAGCTGGGCAAGCAGTTCGAGGCCGCGCACCCCGGCGTCAAGGTGGTCTACAGCTTCGGCGCCAGCTCGGCGCTGGCCGAGCAGATCAACCAGGGCGCCCCGGCCGACGTGTTCGCCTCGGCCGCGCCGAAGAACATGCGGCAGGTGCAGGACAAGGGCGAGGTGACCGGCGCGCCGTTCACCTTCGTGCGCAACCGGCTGGAGATCGCGGTGCCCAAGGGCAACCCCGCCCGGATCACCGGCCTGGCCGACTTCGGCAAGAGCGAGCCGAAGATCGCGCTGTGCGCCGAGCAGGTGCCGTGCGGCGCCGCCGCCAAAACGGTGTTCGAGGCCGCGGGCGTCACCCCGCGACCTGACACCAGGGAGGCCGACGTGAAGGCGGTGCTGACCAAGGTCAAACTCGGCGAGGTCGATGCCGCGCTGGTCTATCGGACCGACGTGCTGTCCGCGGGCGCCCAGGTGGCCGGCATCGATTTCCCCGAGGCGGCCAAGGCGATCAACGACTACCCGGTCGCGCCGCTGACGCACGCGCCGAACCCGGCCGCGGCCGCGGCGTTCGTCGACTTCATCAAGTCCGACCAGGCCAAGACCGTGTTCGCCGAGGCGGGATTCGACGCCCCGTGACCCGGGTGCCGCGGCGACGGGCAGCACAGGGACGGCGACCGCTCGTCCTGGTGCTGCCCGCGCTGTGTGCCCTGGCGTTTCTACTCGTCCCGCTGGCCGGACTGCTGTGGCGGACGCCGTGGCGGGGCCTGCCGGATCGGCTGTTGAACGCCGAAGTCGGCCGGGCGCTGAAACTTTCGCTGGAGTGCGCGAGCCTCGCGACGGTGCTGTGCCTGGTGTTCGGGGTGCCGCTGGCGTGGTTGCTCGCCCGCGGCGACGTGCCTGGGCGCGGGGTGCTGCGCGCGCTGGTCACCGTGCCGCTGGTGCTGCCGCCGGTGGTCGGCGGCGTCGCGCTGTTGCTGGTGCTCGGCCGGCGCGGGTTGATCGGGCGATATCTGTACGAATGGTTCGGTGTCTCACTGCCTTTCACCACCGCCGGCGTCGTGATCGCGGAAGCCTTTGTGGCGATGCCGTTTCTGGTGATCTCGGTGGAGGGCGCGCTGCGGGCGGCGGATCCGCGATTCGAGGAGGCGGCGGCGACGCTGGGGGCGTCGCGGTGGCTGACCTTCCGTCGAGTGACGCTGCCCTCCGTCCTGCCCGGGGTGGTGGCGGGCGGGGTGCTGTGCTGGGCGCGGGCGCTCGGCGAGTTCGGGGCCACGATCACGTTCGCGGGCAACTTTCCCGGCAAGACGACGACCATGCCGCTGGCGGTCTACTTGGCGCTGGAAACCGACCCGGACGATGCGATCGTGCTCAGCCTGGTGTTGCTCACGGTGTCGGTCGCGGTGCTGGTCGCGTTGCGCGAGCGCTGGATTCGAGGCGCGGTATGACCTTGACCGCCGAATTGCGGGTTACCCGAGGCCGATTCGAGCTCGACGTCCAACTGTCGGTGGCGACGGGTGAGGTCGTCGCGTTGCTCGGGCCGAACGGCGCGGGCAAGACCACGGCGCTGCGGACGCTTGCCGGGCTCACGCCGCTGACCGGCGGCAGCCTGCGGGTCGGCGACCAGATCTGGGACGCACCGCCGAAGGTGTTCGTGCCCGCCGAGCAGCGGGAAGTGGGCGTCGTCTTTCAGGACTACCTGCTGTTCGGCCATCTGAGCGCGCTGGACAATGTCGCCTTCGGGCTGCGCGCCCGCGGCCTGCGCCGCACCGCCGCGCGCGCCCGCGCTATGGAATGGCTGGACCGGGTCGGGCTCGCCGACCACGTGCACGCCAAACCGCGCGCCCTGTCCGGCGGTCAGGCCCAGCGCGTCGCCCTCGCCCGCGCGCTCGCCACCGACCCGGCGCTGCTGCTGCTGGACGAGCCGCTGGCCGCGCTCGACGCAGGCACCCGCCTGCGCGTGCGCTCGGATCTGGCCCACCATCTCGCCGACTACCCCGGCCACACCGTGCTGGTCACGCACGACCCCCTCGACGCGATGGTGCTGGCGGACCGACTGGTCATCCTCGAGAACGGCGTCGTCGTCCAGGAGGGTTCCCCGAGCGAGGTCGCCCGCCGCCCCCGCTCCGACTACGTGGCAAACCTGGTGGGCCTCAACCTCTATCGCGGCACCGCCCGCGGCGTCACCGTGGAACTCGACACCGGCGGCACCCTCACCGCCGCCGAACCCGGCGCAGGCCCCGTGCACATCGCCTTCTCCCCCACCGCCGTCAGCCTGCACCCGGACCACCCCGCGGGCAGCCCGCGCAACACCTGGCCGGTCACCATCGCAGGCATCGAACAGCACGCCCACACCATCCGCCTCCGCCTCGACGGCACCCCACCCGTCCTCGCCGACGTCACCCCCGCCACCGTCGCCGACCTACGCCTGCGTCCAGGCCTGCGACTATGGGCTGCGGTCAAGGCCACGGAAACCCACACCTATCCGGCCTGACCCGCCCGCGGATTCGCAGACGAACGGCGGACCTGGCATCCGGTGCCGTCAGGGCGCGAATCCGTGTTAACTTAGACGAGAATCGCAACTAACTTAGCTGATCGGAGAGGGCTATGAGGTCCGCCGTCATCGTCGATGTCGTTCGTACCCCGTCGGGCAAGGGGAAAGCCGGGGGTGGGTTGTCCGAGGTGCATCCGGCCACCCTGCTGGCCGGGGTCTTGTCGGAGTTGGTAGCGCGCAGCGAGCTGGATCCGGCGCTGATCGACGATGTGGTCGGCGGGTGCGTGACGCAGGCCGGGGAGCAGGCGTTCAACATCAGCCGGACGGCCGCGCTGGCGGCGGGGTTCCCGGAATCGGTGCCGGCGACGACGGTGGATCGGCAGTGCGGGTCGAGCCAGCAGGCGGCGCATTTCGCTGCGCAGGGCGTGCTGTCGGGCGCCTACGACATCGCGATCGCCTGCGGGGTGGAGTCGATGAGCCGGGCGCCGATGTTCTCCAACGCGCAGGGCAAGGATCCGAATCAGGGACCGCTGGCCCATCGGTATCCGGAAGGGCTTGTGCAGCAGGGGATCGCGGCCGAGGTGATCAGCGCGCGGTGGAAGTTCGACCGGGCCGCGCTCGACGAGTTCGCCGCGCGCTCGCATCGGCTGGCCGCGGAAACCGCTGCGGCAGGCGGGTTCTCGAACGAACTGGTCGCGGCGGGCAGCTTGACCGCGGACGAGACCATCCGCCCCACGACCACCGCCGAAGGCTTGGCCGGGCTCAGGCCCGCGTTCGTGGACGAGCGGTTCACCCAGCGGTTCCCGGAGATCGCATGGTCGATCACGCCCGGCAACTCCTCCCCGCTCACCGACGGCGCCTCGGCCGCCTTGATCATGAGCGAGGAAGCGGCGAACAAGCTGGGCTTGCGCCCCCGCGCCCGGTTCCACTCGTTCTCGGTGGTCGGCGACGATCCGCTGCTCATGCTCACCGCGGTCATCCCGGCGACCCGCAAGGTGCTGGACCGCGCGGGGCTGAGCATCGACGACATCGACGCCTACGAGGTGAACGAGGCGTTCGCCCCGGTGCCGCTGGTGTGGCAGCACGAGCTCGGGGCCGATCTCGCCAAGCTCAACCCGCGCGGCGGCGCGATCGCACTCGGTCACCCCCTCGGCGCCTCCGGCACCCGTATCCTGGCCACCATGGTCAATCATCTCGAGCAGACCGGCGGCCGCTACGGCCTGCAAACCATGTGTGAGGCAGGCGGATTGGCCAACGCGACCATCATCGAGCGCCTCGGATGACGGCAGTCCCGGCCGGCCTCGATCTCCCCGCGCTGCAGCGGTACTTCGAGGCGCACGTCCCGCAGACCGCGGGCCCGCTGACCGCCACCCTGCTGAAGGGCGGCAAATCCAACCTCACCTACCGGCTGAACGACGGGACGAACGACTGGGTGCTGCGCCGCCCACCGCTCGGCCCGCTCACCCCCACCGCACACGACATGGCCCGGGAATACCGCGTCGTCGCCGCGTTGCGGGACACGAATGTCCCGGTCGCGCAGGCGATCGCGTTGTGCGAGGACACCGAGGTGATCGGCGTGCCGTTCGCCGTCGTCGCCTTCGTCGACGGGCACGTGCTCCAGGACGGCGACCAGACCGCCGCCCTCACCGCCGATCAGGCCCGCGCCTGCTCGGCAGCGCTCATCGACACGCTGGCCGCACTGCACGCGGTGGATTACCCGCGCCTCGGCCTCGCCGAATTCGGCCGTCCCGCCGGGTATCTCGGCCGCCAGGTCAAACGCTGGCGCGGCCAGTGGGACCGCGTGGCCACCCGCGAACTCGCCGCCCTCGACCGGCTCACCGACGCCCTGCGCGCCGCGCTGCCGGACCAGGTGGCCGAGACCATCGTGCACGGCGACTATCGCCTGGACAATACGATCGTCGCCCGCGACGATTTCGGCAGCATCGCCGCCGTGGTCGACTGGGAGATGGCGACGCTGGGCGACCCGCTCGCCGATCTCGGCCTGCTCCAGGTCTATTGGGACGACCGCTGCGAGCCGGTGCTCGGCGTCCGGCACGCGCCGAGCGCCAACCCTGGCTTCCTGTCCGTCGACGAAATCGCCGAACGCTACGCCACCGCAACGGGTTACCCCCTCGATCAGCTGCCGTTCTACCGCGCGCTCGGCTACTTCAAACTGGCGGTCATCGCCGAGGGCATCCACCAGCGCTTCCGCGCCGGCAAGACGGTGGGCGACGGCTTCGCCACGATCGGCGCGGCCGTTCCGCTGCTGCTCGACGCCGGATTGGAAAGCCTCGCATGACGATCCGCAGCGCCCTGGTCACCGGCGGCTCCCGCGGCATCGGCGCCGAGGTGGCCCGGCGCCTGGCGGAGGAGGGCTTCCAGCTGACCATCGCCGCCCGCGACCGGGACGTGCTCGACGACACCGCGGCCCGCCTGCGCGCCGACACCGGCGTCGAGGTGAATCCCGTTGCCGCCCAGATGAACGACCTGGACCAGGTGCGCGCGCTGGTCCAGGCCCACGCCGACCGGTTCGACGGGCTGCACGCCCTGGTCCTCAGCGCGGGCACCGGCACCGCGGGCGCGGTCGCCGACCTGCCGGCGAAGACCTACGAGCGCATGCTGGACGTCAACTTCCGCGCACCCATCACCCTCATCCAGGCCGCGCTTCCCCTGCTGCGCAAGAGCGCCGAGGACGATCCGCGCCGCGGCGCGAAGATCATCGCCCTCGCCTCCATCACCGGTGTGGCCGGCGAGGCGGGTCTGGCCGCCTACGGCGCGACCAAGGCGGCCTTGATCTCGCTCTGCGAAACCGTCTCGCTGGAGGAGTCGGCCAACGGCGTCAGCGCGACCGCCATCTCCCCCGGCTACGTCGACACCGATATGACCGCGTGGAAGCGCGATGTGCTGGACCGGTCGGCCATGCTGAGCACCGGCGACATCGCCGAACTCGTCCTCGCCGTCACCCGGCTGTCGCGCAACGCGGTGGTGCCGAACATCGTGGTCGCCCGCGCGGGCGACCAGCTCTGGCGCGCGTGATCTGAGCCTCAGCCGCTCATCGCGGCCGTGCCCCGGAGTTACGCTCGCATAGGAAGTTCTGTCCTGGGACGACCGAGAAAGGGGCCCTGATGGCGAAGGTCTTCCCGCACCTCGATGACGCGCTGCGCAAGTTCATCGAGGAGCAGCCGATGTTCTTCGTGGCGACCGCACCCGCCGAAGGCGGACGAGTCAACCTGTCCCCCAAGGGGTATCGCGACACCTTCGCGATCATCGACGACCACACCGTCGCCTACCTCGACCTGCACGGCAGCGGCGCGGAAACCATCGCCCACCTGCGCGAGAACGGCCGCATCACGATCATGTTCTGCTCGTTCACCCGCGCCTCGAAGATCCTGCGCCTGTTCGGCACCGGGCGCGTGGTCCGCCCCGACTCCACCGAATTCGAGCCGCTGCGACCGCATTTCGGCCTGCAACACCCCGGCATCCGGGCTGCGATCGTGGTCGACATCGACCGCATCGCCGACTCCTGCGGCTACTCGGTCCCCTACCTCGAACTCGTCGACGAACGCCCCGTGCTCGACGCGCTGCACCGGCGCCGCACCGACGACGACTTCGCCCGCCGGATCGCCGGCGACAACTCGGCCAGCCTCGACGGCCTGCCCGCGCTCGAGCCGGACCACCCGCTGCCCTCCGCCATTCCCCGCTAGCCACCCGCGCGCCGAACCCGCCGCACCGGGTTTGCCCTGCGTATGCTCGCCCGCATGCGACTGAGCACCCGCAACCAAATGGACGGCACCGTCATCTCGGTCACCCGCGGCGAGGCCATGGCCGTGGTCCGCGTCCGCCTCGCGGGCGGCGACGAGATCACCTCGTCGATCACCCGCGACGCCGTCGATGACCTCGGACTCGCCGACGGCGTGCGGGTGAAGGTGCTGATCAAGTCGACCGAGGTCGCCCTCGGCGTCGAGTAGCCGGCCGGTTACCGCTCGACCGGCAGCGGCGTCAGCTCCGCCAGCTCCTGCTGCACCAGCCGGTCGTGCGCCGCGGCAGCGGCCGCCGCCTGCTTCGGGTTCCAGTGCCCGGCCATCAGGAAGACGAACGGCAGGAACGCGACCTGGCCGAGCAGGCAGATCCACCACCAGCGCTCCCACTGCCGCGGCGAGTCGGCCTTGGCCTGCTGCACTTGTTTCCCGTGTTCGGCGAGGTAGGCCTGGTCCTCGGCCGGGATGGTGCCGACCGCCTGGAGCTGCGCACCCGCCTGCGCGAGTTTCGGGCCGACGGTGCCGAGGATCGCGAGGTCGGCCGGCGGGATCTGCTGCACGGCGGTCAGCCGGGCGATCGCCTGATCCACCGGGATACCGAATTTCGTGGCGACCTGCCCCACGGCCGCCAGCCCGGCGTTCCCGTCGCCGGGGTTCGCGGCGAGCGCCGCCTGGGTGGCCGGTTCGATCGCCTGCAAGGTCGCGAGTTCCTCGCGGTAGCGGGTGGTGAGCCCGAACGCCGTCTGGATCTCGGCCGGTGACGCGCCGGTCAGCGTGCTCAGCGCGGTCGCCTGCGCGACCGGATCGTTCGGGTTCTTGCTCAGTGCCGCAAGGGTTTCCGGGCCGACCCGCTGAATCGTCGCCAGCTGCGGCCCGTACTTCGCCTGGATCTCCTGCAGTCGCGGTCCGAAGTTGACCAGCGGACCGGCCGCGTTCACCACCACCAGCAAGCCGAACAGCACCACGGTCACGACGCTGCGCAACGTGCCGCCCCACACGGCGAGTCCGACCGCGGTCGCCGCCGGATTGCGCTCCTCCACGGTCTCGGTGAAGCTCGCCATCCAGGTCGAGTACGCGATGCCCGTGCCGACCGCGATGATGACGAACACCCAGGCGAAGGTGTAGTAGTCCGTGCCCGGCTCATCGGTGTACCCGATGAACAGAAACATGCCGACGATGCTGATCAGCGCGCCGACGATCATGAACGGCTTGCGCACCTTCAGATAGTCCGAGGCGATCCCGGCCGCTACCAGCGCGATCGCGTTGGCGGTCCAGTACCAGTTGCCGAGCGCGTTGGCCTTGGCCGGGCTGAAGCCGAAGTTCGTCGCCATGTAGACCGGCAGGAAGGACACGATCGTGTAGAAGAACGCCAGGAACACGCTGATCGCCAGCGCCGAGCCGACGATGTTGAGCCGCAGCATCTGCCGCCACTGGCCCTTTTCCAGCTCGCCCACGTTCAGTCCGCGGGCCCGCGCCTCGATCAACGCCCGATCGCGCAGCGAGACCATGATCTGATCCCGCAGCCGCGGGCTCAGCTCGCGCAGGCCGATCACCGCGATCACCGCGATGACCAGGCAGATCACCCCGCACAGCCGGTAGTGGTACTGCCAGTCCGGGTGCGCGTCCAGCGTGCGGGTGGAGATCCCGGTGGTGACCAGCGCGCCGATCACCGGGCCGAGGGTCCAGAAGCCCATCGCGGAGGCCCGCCCGAGTTGCGGGGAGAAGTCACGGATCAGCGCGGGCGTGGCCACCAGCACCGCGCCCTCGACGATGCTCACCACGACGTAGACGAAGAGGTACTGCTCCTTCGTCGTGGTCGCCGGCACCGCGAACAAGGTCAGCAGCGAACAGATCACCACGCCGTAGGCGACGATGTTCGCCCGCCCCCACCGGTCCAGCACCCCGGCCAGCACCGAGGCGGCCGCGCCGAATGCGGCGCCGATGATGAAGATCCAGACGAAGTAGGCGAACGACAGGTGGAAATAGGCGATCAGCTCATTGCCCACCGCGCCGGTGACGAACAACTGGTAGTAGAGCGCGATCGAGGCGATGACGACGACGGTCAGATACCAGGATCGGGCGGGGGTATCGGGATAGTGCGGAAGCTTGCGCTGCCACAGCCCGGTGAGAATAGTCGGCGGGGCTGCGGTCGTGGTCGAACTCATGGTCGAGATGCCTTTCTAGCCACGGCATCTCGTCCGGCTCAACCGCGAGCCGGCACGAACGAGCCGGGTGGCAACAGGCTAGTGATCGGCATCACTACCCGCAGGCATTTCGCGACACGAGACCGAAACGTGTTCTAGTTCGGATTCGTGGGATGAAATTCCTGCACACTCGCTGGGCATACCCTAATTCGGCATCAAGAACGATTGTGCAACGGGGAGTTGGTCGTATCGAAATCGAGCCATTCACTCGGCCTATCGATCGCCACGAAATAGCCCGGCGCCTACCGTGATTCACGGTAGGCGCCGGTGACGCGTCAGAGGTACGCGCCGCAGACCGGCCAGGCGCCGGGACCCTGGGTGGCGAGCACGTTCTCCGCGACGCGGATCTGCTCGGCGCGGCTGGCGTTGCTCGGGCTGCCGGTGCCGCCGTTGGCGGCCCAGGTGCTCTGGGTGAACTGCAGACCGCCGGAGAAGCCGTTGCCGGTCTCGATGCCCCAGTTGCCACCGCTCTCGCACTGTGCGACGGCGTCCCAGTCATGGGCCGACGCGGTGGCGGTGGACAGGCCGAACGGGACGGCCACGAGGGCGCCCAGCGCGGCGGTGAAGCCGAGGGCACGGGTGCTGAACTTGCGGTTATGCGACATGTGTAATTCCTGCCTGCGCCTACCGGCACGGCACGTGCTCGCCGTGTCCCTGCCCCCAGGTGTGTCGGGGTTCCTCCAACCGCGGGACAGGGTCACCGGCATTCAGCGGTTCGAGTTCGAGCCCGCCATCAAACGGGCTCCGGCGACGGTAGCGAAGAAGTCGCTGCGAATCACGCCGCGATCACGGAACCATTGCTGAACCGATAGTCGAGGGTTATGTCGTTTATGCATCTCGAGCAGGCAAAAGGAATCGCATAGCCGAACGTTAATTGTTACGTTATGTGCCCGAGATCACTCTCCTATTGTGTCATCGGTCGCACACGCACACGCCGACGTCCCACTGAGCGGGACGCGAATGAGAACTTCGCTGTGCCCGCCTCGATACCGGCGTCGATCATTCGTGATCAACGCGGGCGCACACCGCTACTTACCGAGCGCCCGCAGTTGATAAAGCCCCTCGGTCTCCGCGACAACTACGCCGTCGGTATCGGTGACAACGGCACGCACGGTGAAGTTCGATTTTCCGTTGCTCGCCGCTTCTTCGGCGATTCGGGCGATCTCCTCCGCCGACAGACTCGCCGCCGCGCGCACATCGGTCTTCGCGGGCTTGCGGAAGAACACGTGCAGATCCTTGACCAGCGGATAGAACTCGGAGTTGTCGAACGTGGCGATCGCGATGGCCCCGCCCAGGATCTCCGCCACGGTGAACAGCACCCCCGCGTACATCGCGCCGAAGTGGTTCCCGTTGCCCTCGATCGGCACGGTCGTCGCGGCGAACCCCGGCCGCACGTCGACCGCGGTCACCCCCATCCGGTGCGCGACCGGGATGGTGAATTCCAGTGCCCCGTTGACGATCTCCGCGAACGGCGGCGGCTCCAGCTCGTCGGTCATCCCACAGCATCCCTTCGCCCCGGAGGCGTCGTCGCCTCCCGCGAAGCGTACGCCCGGCCGAGCGCAAACCCGGTGCGGCGCTGATCGTCTCGCCCGCAGGTGCCACGCCAGCACCACCGATGTTGCGTCGTTCTCCCCCGTGGCGAGCGCATACTGCACAGGTTCAGCCCTATTCGGCGATTCGCGCCACGCAGCGGCGAATCGCCTCGAGCAGACAGCCGAGGTATGCAATGACCAGCATGGACAAGGCAACGGTGGCCGTGGCGGCGCTGACCTTCGCCGCACTGTCGGCGGTTGCCGCGCCCGCGGCCAGCGCCGCGCCGGTGTGCGGCGGCGCGGGCCAGCCCACGCTGGTGGCCGCGACGCTGCCCGGCGCGCTGGAGGGACTGACCGTCGACGCCCGCGGCCGGGCCTATACCACCGACCTGGCGACCGGCCGGGTGTATCGGATCGACGCACCGGGTGCGGCGCCGGTTCCCGTCGCGACCGTGCCGAGCGGCGGTGGCGGTGCGCTCGCCTGGACACCCGACGACAAACTGCTGGTCGGCTACGGCGCGGACGCGCGGTCGTTCGTCGGCGACTCGCTGCGCCACGCGGGCATCATCGAGCTCGACCCGGACACCGGCGCGGTCCGGCCGGTCGCCGCCGGACTCAGCGCCGCGAACGGCATGGACGTCGCGCAGGACGGAACCATCTACGCCACCAACGACTTCGGCGGTCTGGTCGGCCGCGTCTACCCGAACGGCGTGGTCCAGGCGGACTGGACCTCGTTCCCCAGCGCTAACGGCGCGGTCCTCGGCAGGGACGACGAATACCTGTACGTCAGCAGGACATTCGCCAATCCCGGGGTGAGCCGCATCCCCACCGCCAACCCGGGCGCGCCACAGTCGCTGCTCGACCTCGGCGGCGCGGACGCACTCGCCGCGCCCGACGGCCTGACCCTCGACTCGCTGGACCGCCCGGTGGTGCCGCTCAATACGGCCGGCCAGGTCATCCGGATCGACGCGCCGAACCAGTACTGCGTTCTCGGCGGCGGCAATCCGCTGACCAGCGTGCTCACCTACGGCCGCGGCAGCACCGGCTTCTCGGCGGGCCGCCTCTTCGGCGCCACCTTCACCGGGGTGGTCTACGAGATCCCCGGCGGCTTCGACCCGAACGCCCGCACCGCCACGCCGTGACGCTGCCGCGCGCCCGGACGACGCCGTAGCCGCGGTTATCGAAGTCGATCTTAGGATGGCTGGTGGTGGACCGTCCCGGGTCGTGGTCGCATGGAAGTCGGGCCGGGTAGCCGGGCACGACACGATCGTCCATGCGTCACATGGAGGTACGGTTTGCGTTCTCGCACCGAAGTCCTGATCGGCATCGCGCTCGTGGTGGCCGTCGCCCTGGTGGCGGGCGGTGTCGTCTACGCCGTCCGGCAGGGCGCGCGGGACGAGGCCGCGCCGGTGTGCCCGGGTGACGACATCGCGTCCGCGCCGGGATGGTCGGCGTCGAGCACCGAGGTGGATGCCGGCTTCGAGCAGCACCCGTTCGTCGGCAACGGCTATCTCGGGCTGCGGGTGCCGCCACGCGGCATGGGCTACGCGCTGACCGGAGAGCCGAGCGGCTGGCCGCTGTACACACCGCGCTACGACGGCGCGTTCGTCGCCGGGCTGTACGGGCACACGCCGGGACTGGCCGACGATCGTGAGGTCGCCGCGGCGATCCCGAACTGGTCCGGACTCACCGTCGGCGTCGGTGACGACACGTATTCCGCGAGCACACCGGCGGATCGGATCACCGGCTTCCAGCAGACGCGGTACCTGCGCTGCGGTCTGGTGCGCACCGAACTCACCTGGACCAGCCGCGACGGCAAGGCCACCGACCTGGTGTACGACGTCGTCACCGATCGCGTCGATCAGCACGTGGGCGCGGTCCACCTGACCCTCGTCCCGCACTGGTCCGGCGAACTGACCGTGACCGATCTGCTCGACGGCGCGGGCGCGCGCCGGATGACGCAGACCGAGGGCGGCGCGCGCGACGGCGACATCCAGGTCGGGTTCCGGACCGAGGGCACCGGCGTCGTCGGCTCGGTCGCGTCGGTGCTGAGCACGGGAAACGCGCAGCAGCCCGCCCGGGCCCGCGATCTCACCGTCAGCCAGCAGAACCACCTCAGCGTGCGGGACGGAAGGTCGTACGAGATAACCAAGTTCGTCGGCGTCGACACCGCGCTCACCGCCCGCGATCCGGTGGCCGCGGCGCACGACGCGGCGCAGCGGGCGGCGAGCAGGGGCTGGCCGGAGTTGCTGGCGGGCACCGCGGCGGCCTGGCGCGCGCTGTGGCGCGGCGACATCGAGGCGCCCGGCGCCGCCGACCTGCAGACCTGGGCGCGCGGCGCGCTCTACTCGCTGTACTCGAGCACGAATGCCCAACAGGACAACAGCATTTCGCCGGTCGGGCTGAGCAGCGACAACTACGCGGGCGCGGTGTTCTGGGACGCGGACATCTGGATGTTCCCCGGCCTGCTCCTCCTGGCGCCCGAACTCGCCAAATCTGTGGTGGAGTACCGGTTCAAGACCCTGCCCGCGGCACAGGCGAACGCCCGGCAGCTCGGCTTCCGGGGCGCGTTCTATCCATGGACCAGCGAAAGCCGCGGCGCGCTCGCGGAGTGCCACAGCTGGGATCCGCCGCACTGCCTCACCCAGATCCATCTGCAAGGCGATATCGCCCTCGCGGCCTGGCAGTACTACCTGGCGACCGGCGACACCGGGTACCTGCGCGGCCGTAGCTGGCCGATCATGCGGAATCTGGCCGAGTTCTGGGCGTCCCGGGTGACACCGAATCCGGACGGCAGCTACTCGATCGACAATGTCGCGGGCCCGGACGAATACAGCAACGGGGTCAACGACGGGGTCTACACCAACGCGGTAGCCGCACTGGCACTGCGCAATGCCGCGCAGGCCGCGGCGATCCTCGGCGAGCCCGCCGCGCCCGAGTGGACCACCATCGCCGATCACCTGCGCATGCCCTTCGATCCGGCGCGGCAGGTCTTCGCCCAGTACGACGGCTACCCGGGGACACCGATCAAGCAGGCCGACACCGCGCTGCTGATCTACCCGCTGGAATGGCCTATGTCGCAAGCGGTTGCGAGCAACACGCTCGGCTATTACGCCGAGCGCACCGATCCGGACGGTCCCGCGATGACCGACTCGGTGCACGCCATCGACGCCGCGGCGATCGGCGCGCCCGGCTGCGCGACGGACACCTACCTCGAACGAGCGGTCCGTCCGTTCGAGCGAGCGCCGTTCGGGCAGTTCACGGAGGCGCGCGGCGGCAAAGCGGGCGGCGCGGACGCGCTGGCCGGCGCACCCGCCTTCACCTTCGTCACCGCGGCGGGGGGATTCCTGCAAACGTTCACCCACGGGCTGCTCGGACTGCGGTCGCGGGCCGACGAGGTGCGCATCGATCCGATCCTGCCGCCGGAACTCGGCTCCGGCTTGAACATTCGCGGCATGCATTGGCAGGGAAGGACTTTCGATGCCGAGCTCGGACCCGACAACACCACGATCACGCTGAAAGACGGTGCGGCGATGCGGGTCCGGACCCCGGCAGGCACCCAGCTGGTCGGCCGCGATCAGCCACTGATCGTCAAGACGCGACGACCGGATCTGGCGCCCACCGACAACCTCGCCCGGTGCAAGTCCGTCATCGCGAGTTCCGCCGAGCCCGGTCGCTACGCCGAGGCCGCCGTCGACGGCAGCACCGCGACCGGCTGGGCGCCCGACGCGGACCGGGGCAGCTTCACCGTCGACCTTGGCGCGGAAACCACAGTGGGCCGGATACTTCCGCTCTGGTCGGATGCCGCGCCGGCGGTCACCGTCTCGGTGTCCCGCGACAACCAGACCTGGACGACCGTCGCCGTCGATCCGGCGACCGGCGCGACCGCGAGTCCGATTGCCGCCCGCTACGTTCGGCTGGACATCACCGCCCCGGCCGCGCGTCCGGGCCTGCGCGAACTGGAGATCTCGGCCCCGCCGAAGTAGGTCCGCGCGGCGGCCACGGACCGCATCCGCGCGCCGAGCCGTCCGCGCGCCGCGTCGGTACAGTGAGCGACGATGAACCCCGATCGTGCCAGCGAGCTTGCCGCGCTCCAGGTCGGCGCCGCGCACGCGGACCCCGATCAGCGGTTGACGCTGACCGCGAGCTGTTACCCGCCGCGGCTCAGCGCCTATGCCCGCGCCGAATTGACCTTTCTGCGCTGGGAACTGGCCCGCGGCGTCCTGCACCCCGCCTCGGGCAGCCCGTGGTGGCGCGCGATCAACGATCGCCTTCTGCACGACCAACTCGAAGCCACGCTGCTCGGCGCGACCGGTCACGCGTCGACCCCGGGGGCGCGACTATGGCAGCGGTTTCTCGCCGCGCCGTCGCCGATCACCTGGTATCGCGCGCACAACCTCAGCATCGTCTCCGGCTACCTGGAGCACCGACCGCTGGCCGAGGCCGAGCTGGACGTCGAACGGCTCATGATCAACGTGACGCTGGCCCGGGTGCTGTTCACCCACGCCCTGATCGAATGCCCCGGTCTGGCGCTGGGCCGCTTCGCCCGGCTCGGTCCGCGGGTCGCCGATCCGCGCGGCAGTTCGGTCGGGCTGTTCCTGGACCTGCGCAATGTCTTCCCGCGGCGATATCCGTTGCACGGCTACTCGATTCAGCAGCTGCTCGCCGACGAGGGACGCGCGGCGCGGGCCATCGACTTCGGACTGATCCTGCCGAAACGGGTGCCGGTCTACGCGTTCGCCGCGGCCAGTCTCGGCGAACCGCGCATCGAGGCCCTGGTCGACGGTGATCTGTTCCGCTACGGTGCGCCGCCCGTGGATCCGACGTTACTCGCGGCCGACGCACTGACCCGGGTGCTGGCGGCCGCTACCCGCGCTCGCGGGGATCGCCGGATTCGAACCGCCCGCACCGTCGGGTCGAGAGATCAGCGACCGACCGCATAACCCTGCATGCCACGGGGATTCGCCGCCGCGGACAGCACGCCCGACGCCGGATCGCGGGTCACCGCGCACAGGCGGCCCTCCGACCAGGCACCGCCGACGGTCACCTCGTGGCCGCGAGCACGCAGGTCTTCGATGATCGACGCGTCCATCCTGGACTCCACGACGACGTGACCCGGTTCCATGTCCCGCGGATAGAACGAGCCGGGGAACGACGAGTTGTGCCAGTTCGGGGCGTCGATCGCGGCTTGCAGATCCAGGCCGCCGTAGGCGACGGACAGGAAGAAGTGCAACTGCCACTGGTCCTGCTGATCGCCGCCGGGGGTGCCGAAGGCCATGACCGGAACGCCGTCGCGCAGCGCCAGGGCCGGGGTCAGGGTGGTGCGCGGGCGACGGCCCGGCACAAGGGTATTCGGCAAGCCGTCGTCCAACCAGGCCATCTGCAAGCGGGTGCCGAGCGGGAAACCGAGCTCGGGTATGACCGGGTTCGATTGCAGCCAACCGCCGCTCGGGGTCGCCGAGATCATGTTGCCCCACTGGTCGACGATGTCGAAATGGCAGGTGTCGCCGCGTGTTTCACCGGCACTCGCGAGCGTGGGCTCGCCGGCGCCCGCCGCCGCGGCGGCCGGGGCCGAACCGGCGATGTGGAAGCTGAGTCGTGGCGTGCGCCCATCCGGGCTGCCGGGGCGCAGTACGTGGGACGCCTTCGCGTCGATCAGCGCTCGGCGTTGCTCGTTGTACGACGGCGAAAGCAGCGCGGACACCGGCACCTCGGGCACGTCGCCGTACCAGGCCTCGCGGTCGGCCATGGCCAGCTTGCAGCCCTCGATGAGCAGATGGACGTACTCGGCGGAGTCGTAGGCGGGCAGGTCCTCGGGCAGCAGCGCGAGCTGCTGGAGGAAGACCGGTCCCTGGCTCCACGGGCCCATCTTGCAGATCGTCCAGCCGCGCCAGTCGTAGGTGGCCGGCTCCTCGTAGGTCGCCGACCAGCCGGCCAGATCCGCGGCCGTCAACGTGCCGACCTGATGCCTGCCGCTGGTGTCGAGCGTGGGCCGGGCCGACTGCCGCAGCATCGCCTCGGCGATGAACCCCGAGCGCCAAATGCGGCGGGCCGCTTCGATTTCGGCGACGCGGTCGCCACCGCCCTCGGCGACCGCCTCCTGGATAAGTCGCCGCCAGGTCCGGCCCAGCGCCGGATTGCGAAACAGCACACCGGGCGCCGGCGCCACGCCGTCGCGCAGATAGACCTCCGCGGAGGAGGTCCACTCGGTGGTGAACAGCTCCCGAACGTCCTCCACCTGCTGCCGAACGCGCGGCACCGGCGGATGTCCGTCCTCGGCGTATCCGATGGCGAACCGCAGCAACTCCCCCAGAGACCTTGTCCCGTAATCCCGCAGCAACACCATCCAGGCGTCGAACGCGCCGGGCACGGCCGCCGCCAACGGCCCGGTGCCAGGGACGAATTCGAGCCCGAGCCCGCGATAGTGCGCCGCACTGGCGCCCGCGGGCGCGGGCCCCTGCCCGCACAACACCCGCACCGCCGCACCCGCGGGCGCGAGGATCATCGGCGCCTCTCCCGCGGGCCCATTCAAATGCGGCTCCACCACATGCAACACGAACCCGGCCGCCACCGCCCCGTCATACGCATTCCCACCCCCCTCCAACACCGCCATCGCCGCCTGCGACGCCAGCCAATGGGTAGACGACACCATCCCGAACGTCCCCCGCAATGTCGGCCTGGTGGTGAACATGTCAACCCCTCCGCTCCCGAAGTCCTCCGCACCAGGACTAGCGCGGATCCCTTGAAAGTACAGATCACGACGCACCCTCGCGCACCTCGCCACTCATCGGTGCGCCGTACACACAGAGAGAGTCGACGGTTGGCAACACGAGCAATTTCAGCCCCGCGGCGTCGCCTCAGCACCTAGCCGGACCGAGATGTCGAGCGAATTCAAAACCCTGTATCCGAAACATCTTTGCTGAGCAGTGCTGGTGTGCGATCTGACCGTTTGGGCGGACATCGTGCCGCTTTGACGAGTTCCATCAGGTTGGGGCGGGCAATGCCGAGGATCTTGGCGGCGGTAGTCGTGGTCGGTTCGTTGGGCACGATCGAGCTGACGAGGGTGGGCTAGGTGAGTTTGTGGGCGTAGAGGGCTAGGCGGACTCGGTTGTCGCAGGCGGTTTTGTCCATCAGGTTGGCTACGTGGGTTTTGATGGTGGTTACGCCTAGGTGGAGGCGGGTGGCGATTTCCTGGTTGGTGAGGCCTTCGCCGATGAGGGTGAGGACCTCGTGTTCGCGGGGGGTGAGGGTGGGTTGGGGGGCCGGAGGTTTCGGGGCGGGGCGGGTTTCGATGGCGCGGGAGACCAAGCGGCGCATCAGGGTTGGGGAGAAGAGGAGGTCGCCGTCGGCGGTGCGGCGGATGGCGGAGAGCAGGTCGGTGGGGGCGGTGTCTTTGACCAGATAGCCGGTGGCCCCCGCGGCCAGGGCGGGGAAGAGGTGATCATCGTCGTCGAAGGTGGTGAGCACCAATACTTTTGCGTTCGGCCGGGCGGCGACGATCTGTTCGGTGGCGGCGACGCCGTCGAGGCCGGGCATGCGCAGGTCCATCAGGATCAGGTCGGGCGTCAGTTCGGCGTTCAGGCGGATGGCCTCGATGCCGTTGGCCGCCTCGCCGACGACCGCGAAATCGGGAGTGGACTCGATGAGCATGCGCAGGCCGGCCCGGACCAGGCGTTGGTCGTCGACCAGCAAGACGGTGATCACCGCGCGGCCTCCGCTCGGGTCGGGGTTTCCACACCCGGCAGCCAGGCGTCGACGTCCCATCCGCGCGCGGTGGCGCCGACCGCGAAGGTCCCGCCCGCGAGTTCGACCCGTTCCCGCATGCCGATGATGCCGTGCCCGGCCGGATTCGGCCCCGTGTGGCCGACGCCGCTGCGGACCGTGACCGCGATCCCCGCGGCGCGCCGAACCACGCCCACCTGAACCGGCGTCGCGCGGTCGGCGTGCTTCATCACGTTGGTGAGCGATTCCTGCACCAGCCGCAGCAGCGTGAGCCTGCCGATCGCGTCGAGTCCGGCCAGATCGGGCGCGAGGTCGGCCTCGACGGTGAACCCGGCCACCTCGACGCGGCGCACCGCCGCCGAGATCTCGGTGCGCACGGCGTCCGCGTCCACCAGCGCGACCTCGCCCAGCGCGGGATCGCGCAGTGCGGCGAGCAGCCTGCGGATGTCGGCGAGCGCGTCGGCGGCGGTGTCGCGCACGTCGTCGAGCACCGCGTTCACCCGCGGATCCTGATCGGCCACCACGTGGCGGGCGACGCCGACGCGCAGCACGATCGAGGCCATGTGGTGCGCGATCAGATCGTGCAACTCCCGCGCCATGGCGCTGCGCTCGGCCGCCCTCGTCCGCGATTCGGCTTCGGCCCTTCGGGTTTCGGCGTCGGCCGCGCGCAGATACAGGCTCGCCGCCAGATCGCGCTGACCGCGCAGGTACAGCCCGAGCAACAGCGGCACCCCGACGTAGGTGCCCGCCTCGACCACGGTCGCCGCACCCCACAGCGAGGCGTCGTGGATACCCCAGCGCCCGAGCACGACGGCCAGCGCCCAGCACCCCGCCGCCAACGCCACCCGACCGTTCTGCCGCGTCCGCATCGCCACATCGACCAGGGCGACGGCGCCGAGAAACGGCACCAGCCCGGACAACCCCCACGCGGGCGTGCGGAACATCGGCACGGCGAGCGCCGACAGCGCGATCGAGACCGCCAGCGGCCACCGATCCCCCACCACGAACAGCCCACTCGCGACCATGGCAAGCACCCAGTAACTCCACGGCACCCGGTACTGCCCGGGAAACGTGCTCGCCACCAGCAGCACCGGGACCAGCACCAGCGGCAGGCAGCGCGCGAGCACCCGCACATCGCGCCGCAACCGGATCTCCATCACACGTCAACGGTAGGGGACGACCGATCCGCCCGCACCGGACACTCCCGATGCCCGAAGCCCTGATAGCACCTGGAGCCGTCGTCCACAAGGGCCCGCGGGCGGAGTCACAGCCGGCAAAAGGCGACCGCGCGGACGATCTCCGCAACCCATCGGCAATCGAAGCTGGAGGGGACGCCGATCGAAGGAGTAAAACGTGGTCTCGAGACGAGGCTTCCTCGCCGGACTGGCCATAGCGCCGCTGGCCGCGGGATGCGCGGCGCGGCCGGGCGCGCCGATCCCCGGTTCCACGACGACCAGACCGCTCCCGATACCACCGCTCGCCGCCTCGACGGTCGGAGCCGACGGCGTGCGCCGGTTCACCCTGGACGTCCAGCCGGGCGTCTCCGAAATCCTCCCCGGCCAGCGCACCCCCACCTGGGGTTACAACGGCTCGATCCTCGGGCCGACCGTGCGCGCCGCGCGCCACGAATCGGTGGCCTTCACCATCCGGAACTCCCTGCCGGAGCCGACCACGGTGCACTGGCACGGCATGCACCTGCCCGCCCGGTTCGACGGCGGCCCGCACCAGACCATCGAGGCGGGCGGCACCTGGGAACCGGCGTGGACCGTCGATCAGCAGGCCGCCATGCTCTGGTATCACCCGCATCCGCACGGCGCCACCGAAAAGCATGTGTACCGCGGGCTTTCGGGGCTGTTCATCGTCGACGACGAGACGACGAACACCCTCGATCTGCCGAAAGAGTATGGGGTAGACGACATTCCGCTGGTCATCCAGGACCGGCGCTTCACGGCCGAGGGCGCACTGGACGAATCCGACCCGACCGATGTCGGCCTGCTCGGCGACACCATCGTCGTGAACGGCATCGCGGGCGCGCACCTGGATGTGCGCACCGACCGGGTCCGCCTGCGCATTCTCAACGGATCGTCCGGCCGGATCTACAACCTGGCCTTCGACGACCAGCGCGCCTTCCAGCTCATCGCCACCGACGGCGGCCTGCTCACCGCGCCCGCCACACTGCGCACCGTCCAGGTCAGTCCGGGTGAACGCGTCGAGCTGGTGGTCGAGTTGCGCGCCGACGAACGGATCAGGTTGCGCTCATTGCCGATCGAGCAGCGCAGGGACATCGATCGCGCCGCGGCCTTCGGATTCGACGACACCTTCGACATCCTCCAGCTCCGTGCCGCGCAGACCCTGAAAACGTCCGCGCCCGTGCCGGATTCGCTCACCACGATCCCCGCCCTCGCCGCGGCGGGCGCCCCTGCCGACTACACCTTCGAGCTGAAGTGGTTCATGATCAACGGCAAGCGCATGGACATGAACCGCATCGACATGACCATCCCGGTCGACTCCACCCAGGTGTGGTCGGTCCGCAACAACGACAACTGGCCGCACAACTTCCACGTGCACGACGTCCAGTTCCAGGTGGTCGACATCGACGGCCAAGCCCCACCGCCCGCCCTGGCCGGCTGGAAGGACACCCTCTACACCGAGCCGCAGTACACCTACCGGCTGGCCATGCGGTTCGCCCAGCACAGCGACCCGACCTACCCCTACATGTTCCACTGCCATCTCTTGCTGCACGAAGATCACGGCATGATGGGCCAATTCCTGGTGCTCGCCCCCGGCGAGCAGCCCGCACCGATGCGCATGGACATGCCGGGCATGGAGTCCGAGGGCCCGGCCCCCGCGGGCAAGCATCCCGGTTCGGGGCACCACGGCTGAGCCGCCCTACTTGGCGTTCGGCCGGTTCCGCACGTCGCGGACGTAGGTGACCGCCTGCTTGCCCTCGCCGGGACTGCGCGTGTCCAAGTCGAAAAGCGTGGTGGCCGCGAAGAGTTCACCGAGCTTGCTGTATCCGTAGGTGCGCGGATCGAAGTCGGGACGCTGCTTGTTGATGATCGAGCCGACGCTGGACAGCGTCGCCCAGCCCGAGTCGTCGGAGGCCGCGTCGACCGCGTTCCGGAGCAGGTTCATCAGCTTGGCGTCGCCCTTGAGCTGATTGGCGGCAGGCCGCCGGGTCGGCGTCGGCGACTCCTCCGCTGTGCCGGTGAGGTTTTCGGTATAGATGAACTTGTCGCAGGCCGCGACGAACGGCTTCGGCGTCTTGTGCTGACCGAACCCGTAGACGGTCAAACCGGATTCGCGGATACGGCTGGCCAACCGGGTGAAATCGCTGTCGCTGGAGACGATCACGAACCCGTCGAGGTTGCCGGTGTACAGCAGGTCCATCGCGTCGATGATCATCGCCGAGTCGGTGGCGTTCTTCCCGGTGGTGTAGCCGAACTGCTGGATCGGCTGGATCGACTGCGCGAGCAGCTGATCCTTCCACCCCTTCAGATTCGTACTGGTCCAGTCACCGTAGGCCCGCTTGACGTGCGCCGTCCCATACTTGGCCACCTCGGCCAGCAACCCGTCCGCGATCCCGGGCTGAGCGTTGTCGGCGTCGATCAGCACCGCGAGCCGCGTTGCGTTGTCGCTGCTCAAGCCATTCCCCGTTCAGTCGCGCAGAGCCTGTTCCCGCAGCGTACTCAATGTTTTGGCGAGGATCCGGGAGACTTGCATCTGCGACACGCCCAGCTGTGCGGCGATCTGGTCCTGGGTCTTCGACTCGAAGAACCGCATGACCAGCACCTGACGTTCGCGTTCGGGCAGCGCGGCGATGAGCGGTTTGACCGCGAGGTAGTCCTCGACGGTCTGGTATTCCGGCTCTTCCGCACCGAGGGTGTCCAGGGGCGAGCGCGGCGCGTTGTCGTCGTCGCTGTCCAGGCCCACGTCGATCGAGGAGGTCTGGTAGGCGTTGCGAGCGATCAGCGCCTGGGTGACCTCGACCAGGTCGGCGCCGAGTTCCTCGGCGATCTCCCGCGCCTTGGGCATCCGGCCCAGCCGCTGCGCGAGCGTCTCGATGGCCGGCGCGATGGTCTGCTGAATCTCCTTGAGCCGCCGCGGAACTCGCACCGACCAGGTGTAGTCGCGGAAGTGCCTGCGCACCTCGCCCATGATGGTCGGCACCGCGAAGGCCAGGAACGGCGAACCGTGCGAGGCGTCGAACCGGTCCACCGCGGCCACCATGCCGACGCGCGCGATCTGGAGCAGGTCGTCGAAGTTCTCGCCGCGCCCGGTGAACTTGCGGGCGATGTGCTCGGCCAGCGGCAGGCAGCGGCTGATCAGCTCCTCGCGCACGACGGCACGCCGCGGATCGTCGGCGTCGAGCTCGCTGAGCTCGAGGAACAGCGGCTCGATATTGTCGTAGCTGTCCCCACCACGGCGGCGCGGCTCATGCTCTACGCCGGACGTCGTCGCCTCATTGTTCATCGAGGTCGCCCCGGGCCCACACGAAGTCGACGACAGTCGGGTAGCCGGACACGGCGTCATCGAACGCCCCCTTGGTCGCTGTCACCGAGTCGGTCAGGGTCTGCACGATGTGCCAGCCGAAACTGCCCGAGCCGACCTCGGTATCGGAGGTGACCACGGCACGGATATTCGCGTTCAGCACGCCTTCGCGATAGGAGAACGCGCAATCGATCGTCGATCCGGGCACCGCGTCCTGCAACAGCACGGTCGCGATCTCGTCGAGCGCGAGCCGGATATCGGTCACCTCGTCGAGCCCGAAATCGGCGATCAGCAGCACGGTCTCGGCGAGCGCGCGCAGCATCGTCAACTGCTCCGGTGACGCGGGCACGGTGACGGCGACCGTGGTTGTCCCCGTCACGGATTCGGATACCCGTTCACTCATTCCGCCACCACCTCATTTACGCGCGCGTGTCCGATCGACGGGTCAGCCTACCCGGACCGGCCCGGACCGGCAGCGGGCACCCGTACCCGCCGCGCCGCCGGTGCTGGGCGGCGCGGCGGGGCCTCGATCACTTCTCGATATTCTCGAAATCGAACTGGCCGTTCCAGGTCAGTTCGCCCTTCTTCACCTTCTCGCCCAGACCCGCGGTGGCGATGAAATCGATCACCGGAATGTCGGCCATGTCCCGGAACAGCAGGCCCTGCGCCTGCGCGACGAGCTTGTAGGACTCCTCCAGCGACGGCGCGGCCAGCGCGGCGTCGATGAGCTTGTCGAACTCGGGATTCGCGTAGTCGACGTTGTTGGTCCCCGCGCCGGTGTAGTACAGCGCGGTGAGGAACTGGAGCATCGTCGGGTAGTCGCCCTGCCAGCCGTAGCGGAACGCCTTGCCGATGGTCCGCGCGGTGATCGCGGTCCGGATGTCCTTGAACGTCGGGTACGGGGCGCCGATGGCCTCGATGCCCAGGGTGTTCTTGATGCTGTTGGCCACCGCCTCGATCCAGGCCTGGTGGCCGCCGTCGGAGTTGTAGGCGATCTCGTAGCGACCCGACCACGGCGAGATCGCATCGGCCTGGGCCCACACCTTCTTGGCCTCTTCCGGGTTGAACTTCAGCACCTCCGAGCCCGGCAGATCGGCGCGGAAGCCGGGCAGCGTGATCGCGGTGAAGTCCTTCGACGGCACCCGGGTGCCGTGGAAGATGTTCTCGCAGATCTGCTCACGGTTGATCGCCATGGACAGCGCCTTGCGCCGCAGCACCCCCTCCGCGCCGGCGAAGTGCGGGATGTTGGTCTGGCTGCTGATGTGCTGGTTCTGCGCGGTCGGCTTGGTGATCGCCCGGTCGCCGAGGTCCTTCTTGTACGAGGACACCGCGCTGTCCGGGATCGTGTCGAGCGCGTCCAGGTTGCCGGCCAGCAGATCCGCGTAGGCCGTGTCGAACGACTGGTACATGGTGAACCGCAGGCCCTTGTTCTTGGCCGGGCGCGCGCCCTTGTAGTCCGGGTTCGGCACCAGATCGACCTTGACGTTGTGCTCCCACGCACCGGTCCGCGCCATCTTGTACGGTCCGTTGCCGATCGGGTTCTCGCCGAACGCCTTGATGTCCTTGAACGCCACCTCGGGCAGCGGATAGAACGGGGTGAAGCCGAGCGCGAGTTCGAAATCGATCGACGGGCTCTTCAGCGCGATGGTGAAGGTGCGGTCGTCGACCACCTTCAGGCCCGACATCGTCTGTGCCGTCGGCTTTTCCGCCGCCACCTCGTCGTAGCCGACGATGCCGGAGAAGACGTAGCCCTGCAACTGCGCGTTGGTGCCGAGTGCGGCGTAGTTCCACGCGTCGACGTAGGACTTCGCGGTCACCGCGGTGCCGTCGGAGAACTTCCAGTCCGGCTTGATGGTGATCTTGTAGTTCTTCCGGTCCGACGACTCGATCGACTGCGCCATGTCGTCGTGGGCGACGCCGTCTGCGTCGTAGTACTTCAGCCCGGCGAAGAGCCGGTCGACGATGCGGCTGCCGTTGTTGTCGTTGCTGTTGGCCGGCAGCAGCGGGTTCTGCGGCTCGGTGATATTGGTCGTAACGATGCTCGCGTCGGTGCTGTCATCGGACGAACACCCGGCCAGGCCAAGGCTCGTGGCCAGTAACACCGCCGCCGTCAACGCACCAGCTCTTGTGAATCTCACTGCGTTCTCCCCAGATAGAGAAGGGGCAGAACCCGCGACACGCGTGAGGTCACCAGCGCGGGCCGACAAGATCTGCCTTGAATTTCCTCGGACAGTAGCGATTCCGCGGACCGCTGTCAGGAGATCGGCGGCTCCGGGCCGGTGTCGGCTTTGTCCGGACCGGTGACGGCCGCGTGCACGGCCGTGCGGATCTGTTCGCGCAGCCAGGCATGCGCCCGGTCGCCGTCGTAGCGCTGATGCCAGGCCGCGATCAGCGGAATCGAGATCGGGTCGAGCGGGAGTGGCACCAGGCGCAGGCCGAGTTCGGTGGCCAGCGCGCCGGTCATCCGCTCCGGGATGGTCGCGATCAGGTCGCCGCGCGTGACGAACCGCAGGGCCGCGGCGACGGTCGGCACGGTGGCGACGACCCGCCGGGTCCGGCCGAGCGCGTGCAGGAGGTCGTCGATCGGGTCGTGCAGGCGGCCGCGCCGGGACACCGTGATGTGTTCGGCCGCAAGGTAATCCTCCAGGGTGAAGGGCCGCGCCGGATGGTCGGCGCCCACCGTGACCACGAGCCGGTCGTTCGCCATGATCTCGTGCCGGATATCGGCCGACGCGGGCGGATTCGCACCGATCTCGAGATCGACGTGGCCGTGCCGCAGTTCGTCGGTGTCGGCGTCCGCCTCGGCCAGCAGGCGCAACCGGACGCCGGGCGCCTGCGCGCGGACCACCGCGAGCAGCTCGGGTCCGATCGTCGTGACCACGGCGTCATGCCACTTCAGCGTGAACGTCCGCTCCAGCGTGCGCAGGTCCAGATCCTGGTCGGAGGACAGCACCAGCTGTGCCTGCTGCACCAGCGCGTGCACCTGTTCGCGGACCGCCAGCGCGCGCGGCGTCGGCGTCATCGTCCGCCCGGTGCGAACCAGGATCTCATCGCCCATCACCCGCCGGATCCGGCCGAGCGCCCGGCTCACCGCGGGCGCGGTCAGGTGCAGCCGATCCGCCGCGCCGGCCACGCTGCCCTCCTCCAGCAGGGCGTCCAACGCGGTCAGCAGATTCAAATCCAATTGCATGTAGGTAATTCTATTCCTTACTGGAATGCATTTGACGACAACGGTCGAGTTTTCTAGCGTTGAGGCAGCAACTCACGAAAACACTTATCCCGAAATCTCTTTCGAACAGGATCAGCATGTCGAACTTGCCGAACGCCGCCACCGAAGCCGACCAGGAACTCCTGCCCGCGGTCGTGTCCACGGTGCACTCCGCCGGGGCACACCTGCGTGCCCGTTTTGTGCCACAGACCGAGCTGGACAGCCTCGACGCCGTGGTCACCGCGATCCACGCCGCCGACGCGGAGTCGCTCCGGTTCCTGCGCGAGCCGCTGCTGGCGGCCCGGCCGGGCTCCGGCTGGATCGACGACGAACAGTCGGCGGGCGACCTGCCGGCCGGCGAATGGTGGGTCGCCGACGCCGTGGAGGGCAACATCAATTACATCCACGGCATGGCCGACTGGGCGGTCACCGCGACGCTCGTCCGCGACAATCAACCGGTCCTGACCGCCGTGTATCTCCCGCTGCTGGAGGAGACCTTCACCGCGGTGCGCGGCGGCGGCGCCTTCCGCAACGGCGTCGCACTGCACGCCTCGGCCAAGACCGATCTCGATGCCGCCCTGGTCGGCACCGGTCAGGCGAAGCCGGGCGAGGACCGGAATACGTTCCGCCGCATCGGCGAATCGGTCGCCGCCATGCTCGACGCCGCACTCGTCACCAAGGTCTCGGTGCCGTCGACCCTGCAGCTGATCCAGATCGCCGCCGGCCGCTCGGATGTGTTCTGGCAGTTCAGCGATGTCCGCTCGGGCCTACTGTCCGGCGCGCTGCTGATCGCTGAGGCGGGCGGCATCGTCACCGATATCCACGGCGCCCCATGGCAACTGGGCAGCCAGGACTTCCTCGCGGCCGCTCCCAGCGTGCACGCGGCGGCGCAGCGCGTGCTCGCCGCGATCGGCTGATCACCGAAACCTTCGGTCCCACAACCACTGAGGAAACATCATGAGCACCATCGCAATCCTGGGTTCCGGACGCGTCGCGACCGCACTGGCGAACAAGTTCGCCGATGCGGGACACGAAGTCATTATCGGAACCAGAAACGCCGAAGCGCTGAATTGGACCGGCGCACCCGTCACCATCGCCGATTACGCGTCGGCGGCGCGAAACGGGCAGATCATCCTCAATGCCACGCCCGGCGACGGCGCGATCGAACGCCTCGGCGCGCTCGCCGCGGCCCTGGACGACAAAATTCTCATCGATGTCTCGAACCCGCACAGCCCCAGCGGATCCGAACCCAGCCTCGCCGAACAACTCCAGACCGCCCTGCCGGGAACCCGCGTGGTGAAGACGCTCAACACCATGTTCGTCACCGTCATGACCGACCCGCACAGCCTCCGCGTCCCACCCACCGCGTTCCTGTCCGGCAACGACGATTCGGCGAAAGCGGTGGTCACGGCGCTACTCACCGATCTTGGTTGGCCCGCCGACTGGATCGAGGACCTCGGCGACATCACCACCGCCCGCGGCCCGGAAGCCCTGATGCTGCTTGTTCCCTCGCTCATTCGCAACCGGGGATTCGTCCCGTTCGCCCTGACCATCGCGGCCTGAATCCCCTGTGCCGTGGTGAATTACGCCAGACAATTTCGCCGGATTTCGTTGCGCGGAATTCGCGGAATCGATCACTCGATGCGATGCGCGGAGTGAGAATGGTAGTGGCCTGATCCGGCTTCACGGGGACGCATCGGCTGTCGTGGCCGACCGAACATGTGGGGAAACACGATGAAAGTCAAAGGATTTGCCACTGCCCTACTCGCAGTAGGGGCCACCGGAATCACCGCGGGCATGGTCAACGCCCAACCAGTAATCGAGCCATCGGCCGGGGTCAGCGTGTCCAGCGTCGATCACGGAGTCGGGTACACCACGGCAACGGACGGCCGCGGGGTGATCACCACCGTCGACGCCGGTGCCTTCGCGCTGACCAGCGACGCCGCCGCGGTCACGCTCACCGACCGCGCGGGCACGGTCATCGCGACCTTGCCCACGTCCGTCACCGCCGACGGCCGGACCTTCGGTCTGCGGCCACAGATCAGCGACACCGGGCGCACGCTGACCATGACCCCCGTCAGCGCCCCGGAAATCAGTTCCCACCTGGCCCAACTCGTCGATCAGCAAGACGACACCGTGGCCCGCAAGCAGTACAACGCGGGCATCGGCGCGCTGATCGGGGCCGGCATCGGCGCGGTGATCGGCTTCTTCCTCGGCGGCGTCGGCGCGCTGGTCACCATTCCGATCGGCGCGGGCATCGGCGCCCTGATCGGTTACTCCACACCGTGATTCGCTGAACCTCGGCTGACGCGGGCACCCGCAGACTGCCCGCGTCAGCCGAGCTGTGCGCCCGGCGGGCCGCCGAAGTCGGCGAACTCCCCAGTTCCCGTCCTGACCGAATGTTCCCGGCCAAGGACGCCGGAATGCGGGCAATCGCGCGAGGATGGTCGGATGACCGACCACGTTCTCGCGATCGACCTCGGCAAAACCGGCTGCCGCGGCTCCCTTCGGCTCGGCGGACGCGAGACGCGATCCGCCGACGGACCGGGTGCCGCGGGGCTGGCCAACGCGGGCGGCGTCGCGGCGGCCGACCGGGCCATCCGGGTGGTCGTCGATCGACTCGCGCTGTCCGGCACCGCGTTCACGCTGTTCGTCGGCGCCGCGGGTGCCGCCGCCGCGCCGGACGCGGCCGAGCGACTCGCTCGGCAACTGGCCGATATCCCCGGCGCACGATCGGTCGCCGTCACCTCCGACGCGGTCACCGCGCACGCCGGAGCGCTCGGCGGCGCACCGGGTGTGGTCCTGGCCGCCGGGACCGGCGCCGTCGCCACCGCGGTCGACCAGGCGGGACGTTTCACCAGAACCGACGGCTGGGGTCCGCTGCTCGGCGACGAGGGCGGCGGCGCGTGGATCGGCACCGAGGGCCTGCGCGCCGCGCTGCGCGCCTTCGACGGGCGCGGCGACCGCACCGGACTCGCCGAGCAGGCCGCCGAACAGTACCGGGTGCGGCTCGACGAACTGCCCAAACACCTTGGCCAACACGAGAATCCGGCCCTGCTCGCCGCACGTTTCGCCCCCGTGGTCGCCGCGGCCGCCGCGACCGACGACATCGCGGCCGCCATCATGACCGCCGCGGGCCGCGCCCTCGCGCGCACCGTCCTGGCCACCATCGACCGCTCCGGCATCACCCCGCCGGTCCCCTACGCGATCACCGGCGGGCTGGTCCACCTCGGCCCGGCGCTGCTCGATCCGCTCGATGCGGCGATAGCGCAGGTCATCGACCGCCGAACCGCGCGCGGCGGCCCGATCGACGGCGCCGCGTTGCTCGCCGCCGACCCCACCACGGTGCTGGAAAAGTTAGTGGTGCGAATCACGTGACACTCATTGACAGAACTTGCATCGCCCCTGACACTTACTTTCAATCCGCCAGTCGCGTTACCGAGGAGCTGCGATGAACGCACTCAACGTCGCCGTCATCGTCGTCTACCTCGTCGTTGTCGCATGGATCGGCCTGCGCCTTTCCGGCAAGCAGAAGTCGAGCAACGACTACTTCGTCGGCGAGGGCAAGATGCCGTGGTGGACGGTGTGCTTCTCCGTCGTGGCCACCGAGACCAGCGTGCTCACGGTCATCTCGGTGCCCGGCGGCGCGTACACCGACCAGGCGTTCGGCAATGTCGAGCTGGCCATCGGCTACATCATCGGCCGCACCATCGTGGCCACCGCGCTGATCCCGCTCTATAAGCGCGGCGGGTTCGTCAGCGCCTACCAGTATCTGGAGCTGCGCTTCGGCCGCTACCTCCAGGGCGTCGCGTCGGTGACATTCGTGTTCACCCGGCTGCTGGCCGAGGGCGTGCGGCTGTTCGCCTCCGCCATCCCGATCAAGCTGCTGCTCGCCGAGTTCGGTCTCGACCTCGGCTACGACATCATCATCATCGCGCTGACGCTGCTGACCGTCGTCTACACCTACCTCGGCGGGATCAAGGCGGTCATCTGGACCGACGCGCTGCAGATGGGCCTGTACCTGTCCGGCGCGATCATCGCGATCGGCGTGCTCACCGGGCACGTCGGGGCCAAGGGCTGGTCGGACGCGCTGCACAACGGCAAGTTCCATATCTTCGACACCGACTTCGGCCTGGCCCACGTGCTCACCAGCACGTTCGCCCTGCCGACCGCGATCATCGGCGGCGCGATCTTCGCGATGGCCTCGCACGGCTCGGATCAGCTGATCGTGCAGCGCATCCTGTCCACCCGATCGTTGCGCGACAGCCAGAAGGCGATGATCGGCTCCGGCATCTTCGTCGCCATCCAGTTCGCCGCGTTCTCGCTGGTCGGCGCGCTGCTGTGGTCGTACAACGGCGGCAAGTCGCCGAAGGAGCTCGGCCTGGCCACCTCGGACAACCTGTACCCGAACTTCATCCTGCACGGGTTGCCGGTGGTGATCTCCGGGCTGCTGGTCGCCGGCATCCTCGGCGCCGCCATGGGATCGCTGTCCTCGGCGCTGAACTCGATGGCCAACTCGACCGTCGCCGACATCATCCGCAGCTTCTCCCGCCGCGAGATCTCCGACGACGCGCTGCTGAAGCTGGCCCGCTACATGACCCTGGTCTGGGCGGTGCTGATGGCGCTGTTCGCCATGGGCTTCAGCGCGACGACCGGCAATGTCTACCTGACCGCGCTGACCATCGCCGGGTACACCTACGGCGCGCTGCTCGGCGCCTTCCTGCTCGGACGACTCGTCAAGCGCGCCAACCAGTTCGACGCGGTGCTCGCGTTCGTGGTCACGGTCATCGTGATGACGGTGATCGTCCGGGTGATCAAGATCGACGTAACCGTCGCCGGGAAGATGACCCAGAAGGGCATCGCCGCGCAGTGGCTGGTCCCGATCGGCGTGCTGGTCACGCTGGTCGTCGGCGGGGTGTCCAGCCGCTTCCATCCGGCGCCCGAGCCGATACCGGCCGAGCCGGTCGAGGCGGTGGCCTAGTGCGCGTGATCGGATTGATGTCGGGCACGTCGCACGACGCGATCGATGCGGTGGGCGCGGATATCCGGCTGCGGGACAGCACCGTTCACGTCGAGGTGGTCGGTCAGCTGAGCCGGGCCTACCCCGATTCGCTGCGCGCCGAACTCATCGCCGCGCTGCCGCCGGGCACGGTCGACATGGCGACGGTGTGCCGGCTCGATACCGCGATCGGGCAGGAGTTCGCCGCGGCCGCCGATGCCGCGACGCGCGAGTTGTTCGACGGCACAGCCGATCTCGTCGCCTCGCACGGTCAGACCGTCTACCACTGGGTGGCCGACGGAAAGACTTACGGCACACTGCAACTCGGCCAGCCGGCCTGGATCGCGGAACGGACCGGCCTGCCGGTGGTCAGTGACTTCCGCGCGCGCGACATCGCCGCGGGCGGGCAGGGCGCCCCGCTGGTCGCGCTGTTCGACCTGCTGTGGCTCGCCGGACGCCCGGGGCGTTCGGCCGCGCTGAACATCGGCGGCATCGCCAACGCGACCGTCACCGGCGACTCCCCGGTCGCCTTCGACACCGGACCGGGCAACACGCTCATCGACGCGGCCGTGGAACTGGCGACCGACGGCGCGGAGCATTTCGACCGGGACGGCAGGCGCGCGGCCCGCGGGACGGTGCACGAGCCGCTGTTGAAGGCGCTTCTCGGCGATAGCTATTACCCCGCGCCACCGCCCAAAACGACCGGTAAAGAGCTGTTCAACCGCGCTTATATCGAACGGGTGTTGCCGGACTACCGGTTGCCCGCTGACGATATCGTCGCCACCATGACCGCGCTGACCGCTCATACGATCGCCGACGCACTGGCACCCTTCGAGCCGGACGAAGTCATCGCCTCCGGCGGCGGGACCCGAAATCCGACGCTGATGGGCATGCTCGGCGCGCGACTGGGTACCGCGACGCTATGCACCTCCGACGCGCTCGGGTTGCCCTCGGCCGCCAAGGAAGCCGCGGCGTTCGCCGTGCTCGGCTTCCTCACCGTGCACGGGCTCACGGGTAGCGACGCGGCGTGCACCGGCGCGACGCGGGCGTCGGTCCTCGGCTCGATCACGCCGGGCGCCGGACCGCTGCGACTGCCCGAATCCCCCACCGCCGCACCGCGAGAGCTGAAGCTGGTGAGCCATGTCCGAGGCTGACGACGTACGCACGCGCCTGCTCGGGGCGATTCCGCGGCTCACGCCGACCGGGCTGCGGGTGGCCCAGGTCATCCGCGACGATCCCGCCGCCGCGGCGCAATTGACCGTCAGCGAGCTCGCCGAGCGCGCCTCGACCAGCACCTCCGCGGTGGTGCGCCTGTCCAAAGCCCTTGGCTACGAAGGCTATCCGCAGTTGCGGTTGGCCCTGGCGGCGACCAGCAAGGACGATGGCTCGCCGGTGTTCGCCACCGACATCGATGCCGACGACCCGCTGGCGAAGGTGTTGCACAAGCTCACGGCCTTCGAGACCGAGGGCATGGTGGCCACCGCGGATCTGGCCGATCCGGCCACCATGGCCGCGGTGGTCGACGCCCTGGTCCGCGCCCGGCGGGTGGAACTCATCGGCATCGGCGCCTCCGGCCTGGTCGCGATGGACATGGCGCAGAAGCTGACCCGGATCGGAATGTGGTGCAACGCTTGCACATCCGAGGACGACGCGCTGGTCCAGGCCAGCCTGCTCGAGGCCGAGGACGTGATCATCGCGTTCTCCCACTCGGGCGAGACCGCCGCGATCGTCGACGCCGTCGACCGCGCCGTCGGCAGGCAGACGACGACGGTCGCCGTCACCGCGGGCGCGCAGTCCAGGCTGGCCCGGGCGGCCACCCACACGGTGCTGGTCGCCGGGCGCGAGGACGGATTCCGTTCGGCCGCACTGGCCAGCCGGATGAGCCAGCTCCTCATCGTCGACGCGCTCTACATCGGCGTCCTGCAACGCACCCCCTCGGCCGCCGTCGCGCTGCGCCGAACCTACGACGCTGTCGCGGATCGACGGATCTCCCGCGGCGCACGAAAGGCACCGTGACCAAGGCATTCTCGTTCGACCGGCGTTCCCGTACGGCTACAGGAGGCGAAGTGAATGAGCGTCAGCCAATGAACACAGGGCACAGCGCGCCGTCGGCTATGACGGGACCGAGCACAGGCGAGGTGAAGTCATGAGCGACCTCAGCACGTTGACGACCGAGGAGGCCAATCCGCGGACCGCCGCGCTCGACTCCATGTCGGTCGACGAGTTGTTGCGCACCATGAACTCCGAGGACGCCGGGGTGGCTTCGGCGGTGGCGCAGGCGCTTCCGGAGATCGCCAGGGCGGTCGAGCTGATCGTCGCCGCGCGCAGGCACGGCGGCCGGTTGATCTATGTCGGCGCGGGCACCAGCGGGCGGCTCGGCGTGCTGGACGCGGTCGAGTGCCCACCGACCTTCGGCACCGCGCCGGACGAGGTGATCGGGCTCATCGCGGGCGGCTCGGTCGCGTTCGCGCACGCCGTCGAGGGCGCCGAGGACGACCCCGCGCGCGCCGTCGACGACCTGACCGGCATCGACCTGACCGCCGACGACGTGATCGTGGCGCTGGCCGCGAGCGGACGCACCCCCTATGCGATCGGGGCGTTGCGGCACGGCCGGTCCCTCGGCGCCGCCACCGTCGGCGTCTCCTGCAATCGCGATGCCGAGTTGAGCCGCTACGCCGACGTCGGCATCGAAATCGAAACCGGCCCCGAGATATTGACCGGGTCCACCCGGTTGAAGGCGGGCACCGCGCAGAAGATGGTGTGCAACATGCTCTCGACCGCGACCATGGTGCAGTCCGGCAAGGTCTACGGCAACCGCATGGTGGACGTGAAGGTGACCAACGCCAAGCTCGTCGACCGGGCCCGCCGGATCATCGCCGACGCCACCGGCGTGGACCTGGTCATCGCGGCCGCCCTGCTGGACGCCGCCGACGGGCATCCGAAGACCGCCATCGTCATGCAACTGGCCGGCGTCGACGTGGCGGCGGCCAGAAGGCTGCTCGCCGGGGCCGACGGTTTCGTCCGCGCCGCCGTCCGGGGCGAGGGCTAGCGCCGGCGCGACGTGCGCGCCGTCGCCTCCGGCTCCCGGCCCGGCCGCGCCGGTACGGTGCAGCCATGCCCTTCGTGATCGATGGTCCGATGACGTGCTACCTGATGCCCGACGACCACGCGGAAGCCGAGCGACGGTTCCTGGAGCTGGTCGCGGCGCCCGGCGAAACCTGGCTCATCGCCTACGGTTTCACCCTCACCGATGCCGCCGACAATCTGATCGCCGCGCACCGGCGCGGCATCCCGCTGCACCTGTACCTGGATCACACCCAGTCCTCCGGCAAGACGCAGCGGCCGATCGTGCAGCGACTCGTCGACGCCGGGGTCGAGGTCACCATCGGCACCAGCACCAGCGGCCGAAAGTACATCTGCCACACCAAAGGCCTGGTCGTGGACACCCCGAGCGGCCCGCAATGCTGGGAAGGCTCGGTCAATTTCAGCACCACCGGCTGGCTACAGGTCAACACCGCGATGAACTTCGGCGCCCAGCCCTGGCGCGACCACTTCGTCGCCCAATTCAACACCCTCCGCCACTACGCCTGGACCGAAGAACGCGACCTACAACTCATGCCCGCACCCCCGGTCGACTTCGGCGACCAGTCCATCCCCATGCTTCCCCTCTCCGTCTGAGCCCGGCACACTGATCTCGGAGGGGGTTCTGGGATGAGATTCACCACCACGGCACGCCTGGCTTTGTGCACACTCGCGGCCGTCGCCTACAGCACGAGCTGTAGTTCCGCCGAGCGATCGAATGACCTCACGCGACCGATCGACTGGGGAGCGTGCCCAGCGGGTTACCCCACCGAGGTGCAGTGCGCGACCGTCGACGTGCCGCTCGACTGGAACGACCCGGACGGCAAGAAGATTCAACTCGGCGTCAACCGGCTGCCGGCGACCGACCCGGCGCAGAAGATCGGCGACCTGGTCTTCAACCCCGGCGGGCCCGGCGGTGCGGGCACCGAGTTCGTGGCGGCCGAAAGCGCCCGGCCCGGCCTGTTCCCGGCGGGCATTCGGCAGCGCTTCGATCTGATCGGCTACGACCCACGCGGGGTCGGGGCCGGCCGGCCGGGCATCCGATGCGACTCGACCCGCCCGCACCACCCGAACCAATTCCCGAGCAGTCAAACGGAATTCGACGATCTGGTGGCGGCGAACAGGGCATACGGCACATCGTGTCAGCAGATGACCGGTGACCTGCTCGACCATGTCGACACCGTGCAGGTCGCCCGCGATCTCGAGGCACTCCGCCGGCGACTCGGCGGGGCGCCGCTGAACTATCTCGGCCTGTCCTACGGCACCGAGATCGGGGCGGAGTACGCCCGCCTGTTCCCCGACAAGAGCCGCACCCTGGCCCTGGACGGCGCGCTCGTGCACTCACAACCCGTCGCCACCATGAGTTACTACGAGTCGATCGCCTTCGAGGACAGCTGGAACCGGTTCGCGCAGTGGTGCCGATCCACTGCCGAATGTGTACTGCGCGATCAAGATCCGTCGAAGATCCTGGACGATCTGGTCACCCGGGCGCGACAGCAGCCGATTCCCGCACCGCGCTGCCTGCCCGCTGACGCGTGCCACCCCGCGGCCGACGCCGTCGACCTGCTGACCAACCTCCAGGCCCAGCTGATGTTCCCGGACCCCCTGCCGGGCGCAGGTTTCGACGGCTGGACCGGCCTGGCCACCAAGCTCGACCAGGCCCGCAACGGTGACGCGAGCGGTCTGGCCACGGACGTGCACAACGATGCGGACCTGGCCGTCGGCTGCGCGGACTCACGGGCGGACTTCGACACCTATCCGGCCTTGAAGGCGCAACAGACCCTGCTCGCCACCATCGCACCGCACACCCGAGGCGTCAGCCAGTCCTACGGCTACCTCACCCGCTGCCAGGGCTGGCCCGCCGAATTCACCAATCCCCCAAGGGAAACCACCGCCGAGCCGACCATCACACCGCTGATCGTCAACGCGACCCACGACCCGTCGACGCCCTACGGCTGGGCGCAACTCCTGTCGACCCGGATCCGCGGCGCCGTCCTGCTGACCAGGGACGGTGACGGGCACACGTCCTTTTTCCGCCAGGGACGCACGCGAGATGCCATCGTCCGGTATCTCGTCGACGGCGTCGCGCCGGGTGCCGGAGTGGTGCTGGCGGATTAGTCCTTGGGCCAGTGGCGGTCGAGGAAGTCGGCGATCAGGGGGGCGATGTCGGGGAGGTTTTCCTCTAGGGCGAAGTGGCCGGTGTCGAAGAGGTGGAGTTCGGCGTCGGGGAGGTCGTAGCGGTAGGCGTGGGCGCCGGGCTCGGGGAAGAAGGGGTCGTTGCGGCCCCAGATGATCAGGGTCGGCGGGGTGGCGGTGCGCAGCCAGTCCTGCCACCGCGGGTACTGGGCGACGTTGGCGTGGTAGTCGAAGGCGAGGGCCACCTGGGCTTGCTTGCGTCCGGGGAGATCGAGGAAGTGCTGGTCGAGCGTCCAGCCGTCCGGTGCGAGCAGGGCCGGATCGAAGACGCCGTGTTCGTACTGACCACGGGTGCCGGGGAGGGTGAGCAGGTCGCGGATCGCGGGCTCGGCCTCCGGCTGGTCCGGGCGCAGGGCGATGAACGCGCGGGCTCCGTCGGAAAGCCCTTCCTCGTACGCGTTTCCGTTCTGGATCACCAGACCGGCGACCCATTCGGGGTGCCGGGTCGCGATGCGGAAGCCGACCGGCGCGCCGAAATCGAAGGCGTACAGGAAGAATCGCGTCAGTTCGAGCCGCTCCAGGAAACCCTCGACAATGTCGGCCAGCCGCTCGAAGGTGTAGGTGAAGGACTCGGGCGCCTCGGTGTGGCCGAAGCCAGGGTAGTCCGGCGCGATGAGGCGGTAACTGCCGCCGAGCGCGTCGATCAGGCGGCGGAACTGGTGGGAGGCCGACGGAAATCCGTGCAGCAGCAACAGCACCGGCGCATCGTCGGGCCCGGCCTGCCGGTAGAACACCCGGACACCGTCGACCTCGACGAACTTGTGCTCGACCCGAGGTAAGTCGTTAACCGGCATCGCTGCCCCTTCTTCCGATGGCTCACCGCCGGCACCGCAGCGCCGGTGCCTGTGCAACCTCCGGAGATACGCGGGCATTCCCCGAGGCCCCAGCCACCTCGACACCGCACACCGGCTGGGGCCGAACCGCACACCGGCCGGGGCCGGCCGCCGGAGCGTTTACCGCGCCGACGAACCCATCGCGACCCGATTCAGGGTGAAGGTGCCCAGGTCGATCTGCCGGTGGTCGGTGGTCGTGTTGACCACGCTCGCGGTAAAGCTGGTCGGCACCTTGTTCGCGTCGCAGGTCACCGCCGAGACGATGGCGTCCACGGTGCTGCCGTCGCCGAGGTACTGCGTTCCGCTCCATTTCGTCAGCACATTCTTCGGGTCCACGGTGAATTGGCCGAGCCAGACCACCGGCTCCGTTCCCGCTTTGGTGTACTTCGTCTCCCCGAAACCGATATGGCCGTTGAATCCGGCCACCAGCGTATTGCCCTCGCCCCCTTTCCAACCCCCGTCGTAGGCATTGCGATCCGACACCGCGGTGCAGGTTGTCGCATTCGCCGCGGGGGCGCCCCCGACCAGCATTCCCACGCCGAACACACCGGCGAACACCAGCACCGAGCCCTTGCCGGACCTCAGGATATTTCCAGATAGCACTGTTTCGAATCCCTTCCATTTCCGGTAGTCGATATAGGCGACCAGCCAGTATGGCAAGCGGATTCGCATTCATCCGCGCGGGCACGCGGAAGAAATAACCGCCGATTACGATTCCGGCCCTTGATTTTCGCGCCGGGCGCGGGCGCGGCGTTTACCCTCGTGCATTGCCTGCACGCGGGCGATCGGAATGGTGTGGCCCTCGGCAATGAGATCCGCGGGCAGGTCCTGCGGTTCGGGCATTTCCTCGGTCCACGGATCGCGATCGCCCAGTAGCTCGGCGGCGGTGTGCACGGTGAAATCCTTGGGCGTGATGTCGTGCAGGTCGCGCCAGGCGACCGGGAACGACACCGGGGTGCCCGGCCGGATCCGCGGACTGTAGACGGCGGCGACGGTCGCCCCGCCCGCCCGGGTGGAATCGAGGAAGACACGCCCGCCCCGGTCCTCGACGATGAAGGCGGTGGTGGCGAGGTCCGGGTCGAGCCGTTCGGCACGGGCGGCGATCGCGCGGGTCGCCGCCGCCACGTCGTCGATCGCGAGGCCGGGCCGCAGCGGCACGAAGACGTGCACGCCCTTCGCCCCACTGGTTTTCACCGCACCGGCGAGCCCGTCGTCGGCCAGCGCCGCGCGAACCAGCTCGGCGGCCAGCACCGCCTGCCGGAACGGCTGCTCCGGCGCCGGATCGAGGTCGAGGATCAGATGCGTCGGCCCCTGGCCGCGATCGGCGAGCAGCAGCGTCGGGTGGTATTCGATCGCCCGCTGATTACCGAACCACAGCAGCGTGCGCACGTCGTCACACAGCGCGTAAGTCACCTCGCGGTGCGAACTCTCGGCCCACACCGTCACCCGGTGCATCCAGTCCGGCGCGAACTTGGGCAGGTTCTTCTGCATGAACGGCTGCTGCCCCGGCCGGACCCGGAGCACCGAGAGCGGCCGGTCGCGCAGCTGCCGCACCATCCGATCGCCGACGGCCTCGAGATAGTCGATCAGATCGCGCTTGGTCGCCTCGGCGCCGTCGAACAACGGCTTGTCGAGATTGGTCAGCGGCACCCCGGCGCGGACCTCGTCACTGCCCATCGGCTCACCTTGCCCGCCGCGGACCACGTGGTCAACCCGGCTGTTTCACCGGCGGCAGGGTCGCAAGCGCATCGACGACGGTGCGGTATTCGCCGTCGGCGTTGCGGCCGAGCTGGGGCCAGCCCCGGCCGTCCGGGCCGCACAGCTGGGTCCAGATCGCGCGGGTCCGGTCGAGCAGTTCGCGCTGTTCGGCGTCGTCGAGTGCGCCCAGGAAATCGCCGGGAAAGCCGGCATCGTGCAGCCAGGCCATCGGGTCGATCTTGGCGCCCGGGTCGTAACCGTGCGGCATGACGCTCAGATGCAGGTGCGGTCCGGTGGATCCGCCGTTGTTGCCGACGTAGGCGATCAGCTGTCCCGCCTCGACGCGGTCACCGACACAGAGCCCGGTGGCGCTCGCGTCCCACATGTGCCCGTATTCGCTCACCCCGCCGCCGTCCGCGGCCGGGTGGTCGATGACGATCCATTCGCCGTACCCCGCGGCGGCGCCGAGGAACAGCACGGTGCCGCCGGCGCAGGCGTAGATCGGGGTCCCGTCGGGCGCCGGGAAATCCTGCCCGGCATGGAATCCGCCCGCGCGCGGGCCGAACGGCGAACCGATCGTGAGTGCTTCTCGGGCTATGGGCCAGTATCGGGTCATGGGTGCCCTCCTCTCCGCCGGGTATATCGGGAGGAGGGCGCCGGGCGCGCGGTCGCGGTCCGCTCAGCGGGCCGTGACGGTCGTGGGCAGGGCGGCGAAGCCGCGGTTGTTGGACGCGTGGATGCGGCGCACGCCGTCGGCGTCGAGGTCGTAATCGGAGATCCTGGCGACGATCTCCTCCAGCGCGACGCGCATCTCCAGCTGGCCGAGGTTGGCACCGAGGCAGTGGTGGCGACCGCTGCCGAAGACCAGCGACGCGCTGGTGTCCCGGTCCAGGTCGAAGGTGTCCGGGTCGGTGAAGACCTCGGGGTCGCGGTTGGCCGAGCCGAGCAGCAGCAGCATCCGCGCGCCGGCCGGAACGGTCACCCCGTGCAGCTCGAACTCCTCGGTTGCCGTGCGCAGCGAGGTCTGCGAGGACGGTTCGTAGCGCATCGACTCGGCGATCCAGTCGTCGATCCGCCCGTCGAACGCCTTACGCCGCTGCTCGGGGTGCAGCCACGCGGTGTGCCAGAGGTTGCCCAGGGTCAGCATGACGGTCTCGATGCCCGCGCCGATCAGCAGGATGAGCACGCTGACGATCTCCTCGGGGGTGAGCCGATCGTCGCCGTCCGCCGCGTCGAGCAGGCCGGAGAGCAGGTCGTCGCGCCGGTCATTGGCCCGCTCGATGGTCAGTTCGGTGTAGTAGCCGATGATCGCGCCGATCGCCTGGATCGCCTCGGGACGCAGGTCGGTGGACTGCTCGTCGTTGTACATGATCTCCATGCCGAGTTTGCGCAGCATGTCGCGGTCGCGCTCGGGCACGCCGACCAGTTCCGCGATCACCTCGGTCGGGTACGGCCCGGCGAAATCGGCCATGAAATCGAAGCTGCCGCGCTCGAGCAGGGGATCCAGCAGCCGGCGAGCGATCTCCCGCAACCGCGGTTCCAGACCCTGCACCCGGTGCTGGGTGAAGGCCCGCGCCACCAGCCCACGCAGCCGGGTGTGTCGCGGTGGGTCCATCGCGACGAAGGAGAACATCTGCTCGGCCTGCGGTCCCCAGAACGCCGGTTCCATCCGGATGGCCCCGTTGGCGCTGGAGAACCGATCCGAATCACGGAGCGCGGCAAGGACATCCGCGTAACGGGAGAGCGCCCAGAAATCGTCGGCATCGTTGCGATACACCGGCGACTCGCTACGCAGCCGGGCGTAGTACGGGTATGGGTCGCGGTGTACGTCAAAATCGTATGGGCTGTACTGCAGTGACATGGCGGAGCCTTCCGGGCGGTGCGACATCACCATCGCTACCGGTTCGCAACTCGAACTGACATGATGACAATAGACGAGATGAATTGAGGGCGTAGTGAACTCGGAACCGCCGGTCGGGAAGATAGATGTGTCGAAGCCACATCCGGCGCGCCGCTACGATTACTGGCTGGGCGGCAAGGACAATTTCCCGTCGGACCGGGAATCGGCCGACATGGTCGCCGAGGCCTTTCCGACCGTTCGCCTGGCCGCGCTGGAGAACCGCAGCTTCCTGCGCCGGGCCGTGGCCTACCTGGCCGACGAGGGCGTCCGGCAATTCCTCGACATCGGCGCAGGCCTGCCCACCGCGGGCAATGTGCACGAGATCGCGCAGAACATCGCCCCCGAGTCGCGCGTGGTCTATGTGGACAACGACCCGATCGTGCTGGCCCACGCCAGGGAACTGCTCAACAGCTCCCCCGAGGGCGCGACCGCCTATCTGGACGCCGACATCCGCGAACCCGACCGCATCCTCGGCCACCCCGACCTGGCCCGGGTGCTGGACATGCACCAGCCGGTGGCGCTGATGCTGGTCGCGATCATGCACTTCATGACCGACGACGATCACCCGTACGAGCTGGTCCGCACGCTGTGCGACGCGCTGCCCTCGGGCAGCTACCTGGTGATGACCCACGCCACCAGCGACCACCTCTCCGCCGAGGAACTCGCCGAGAACAACGCGGCCAACCAGCGCAGCGGCGTGCCGTTCCGATTACGCACCACCGAGGAATTCACCCGCTTCTTCACCGGCCTCGAACTGATCCCGCCGGGTATCGGTTCGGTGATGACCTGGCGGCCGGGCGAATGGCGCCCGCACCCGCGTCCGGAAGCGGTCTCCATGCTCAGCGGCGTGGCCCGTATCCCCTGATCGACGGAAACGGCCGAACGGGCACGTGCGACGTCCCGGCGCGGCGCAGCGCGGTGCGCAACCCGGCGCGGACCGGCGAGCCGCCGCCTGATGCGTCGAAGGCGTTGTCACCGTGGAACTTTCGTTCCGAGGCGGTTTCCGGTGCGTCGTCGGAGGTGGCGGTGAGCAGGCTGTCCGGCAGCGCCAGTTTGTGGATGGTGCGCAGGGTCAGCAGGTACTGATGCGGCAATGACCCACTGGTATACGGCAGGTCGTACTTGTCCGACAGCGCGCGCACCCGCAGCGCGATCTCGGCGTACCGATTGCTCGGCAGGTCGGGGAACAGATGATGTTCGATCTGGTAGCAGAGGTTCCCGCTGAGGAAGGCCAGCGCCGGGCCCGCGTCGAAGTTGGCGGTGCCGAGCATCTGCCGCAGATACCACTCCCCCTTGGTCTCGTTCGCGACCGCGGCGGGCTCGAATTTCTCTGCGCCGTCGGGGAAGTGGCCGCAGAAGATCACCACGTAGGCCCAGAGGTTGCGCAGCACGTTCGCGCTCGCGTCCGCGGCGAGCGTGCGCCGCCAGCGGCGTCCGCTCATCGCGGGGAACAGCAGGTAGTCCTTGCCCGCCTGCCGGGCGATCTTGCCGAGGAACAGCCTGGTCTGCGCCGCCTTCTCCGCCGCGCCCCGCGCCCGATCGCGTTCGGAGTACAGGCCGTGCAACGCGATGCCCCATTCGAAAGTGGCTGCCAGCAACAGATTTCGCAGCGGTTGCAGCACATGCCCCGGCTGCCACCGTTCGTCGCGGGTCACCCGCATGACACCGAACCCGATGTCGTCGTCCATGCCGAGCACATTGGTGTAGACGTGGTGGCGATAGTTGTGCGAATAGCGCCACTGCGCCGACACTCCGGCCATGTCCCACTCCCAGGTGCTGGAGTGGATCTCCGGATCGTTCATCCAATCCCATTGGCCGTGGCAGACATTGTGACCGATCTCCATGTTCTCGATACTCTTCGCCAGGGCCAGCGCGACGGTCCCGGCGAGCCAGCCGATCCGGCTCCGGCTGCGCCCGATGGTCAGCCGGGCGGCGGCGTCGAGCGCGCGCTGGAACGCGATGGTGCGCCGGATGTAACCGGCGTCGCGGGCGCCGCGCCGCTCCTGGATGTCCCGGCGGATCAGGTCGAGTTCGAGTCCGAGCGCCTCGATGTCCGCAGCGCTCAAATGCGCGTATGCCGCGACATCGGTGATGGCCATGCTTGCTGTCCTCGGGTTCCGTTACAGCGTCTGTCTACAGCGTAGGCTTACATCGTTGACAACGCACTCTTCGGACGGCGAAGGGCTGGATCCCATGAACCGGAGCAGAGCCGGTCCCGGCGACGACCCGGAGGCAGACCAACCCGCGCGCCGGCACAGCGGCGACGCCCCCCTGACCCGAGCCGCGATGCTGGCCGCCGCGCTGGAGATCATCGACGCCGACAGCGTCGACCAGTTCTCCATGCGCCGCCTCGGTGCGGCGCTCGGCCGGGATCCGATGGCGCTGTACCGGCACGCCGCGAACAAGGCCGCGGTGCTCGACGGTGTCGCCGAGCTCGTGTTCGCCCAGCTGTCCGTCGACGCCACCGACCCGGACTGGCAACACCAATTGCGTTTGGTGGCAAGGGATTTCCGACGACTGGCGGTCGCTCATCCGAACGTCGTCCCGCTGCTGGTCGCCCAGCCGCTCGCGACGCCGATCGGGTTGCGTCCGATGGGCACGCTGCTACCGCTGGAACGCCTGCTCACGCTGCTCGCCCACGCCGATTTCAGCGGCGCCGACGCGCTGCACATCTACCGCGCGCTGTTCGGCTTTCTCTACGGTCACGTGCTCAGCGAGCTACAGGAAGTCGTCGAACGACCGGACGAGACCACCGACCTGCTGCGCATGGGCCTGCACCGGCTGCCCGTCGCCGAATTCCCGCTGCTGCGCGGCCTCGCCTCGGATCTCGCCGCCTACGACGGCGCGGCCGAACTCGAGCTCGGCCTCGATATCCTGCTCAGCGGCCTCGCCCGCACCATGACTCCGATCGGCGGCGGCACGGCCGAATCCATTGCCGCACAGGAGCGCCGGGATTCGGCAGGCGGGGCAGGCTAGCCGGCCCCCGGCAACGTCTCGGCCAGACCGGACAGCAGGATGTCCAGCCCCCGCTCGAGTTCGGCCGCACCGTCGTAGGCGGCCAGCACCGGCGCGAGTTCGCGCAGCAGCGGGAATTCGGCGATCGGCAGCCGATGCAGCCCGAGCCGCAGCACCTCGTCGGTCTCGTCCGGTCGTTCGACGATCTCCTGCAACTCGTTGAAGACGTGCCCGTACAGGAACCCGAACAGCGCGCGGTAGATGTGCAGCGCGTCCGGCCCCGTGAAACCGGCCCGGGTGAGCAGGGCCAGCATGTCCTCCAGCGGCCGGACCACCGAAATCGGCCGCTGGCCCAGCGGAGTCGCCAACGGCCGGGTCACCAACAGCGGCACAACCTTCGGATGCGCCAGCGCCAATCCGCGGAAGCCCCGCGCCACCGTGCGCAGTTGATGCTGCCAGTCCGGGTCGGTGGCGTCGACCGACAACTGCGCGAACACGATCTCGGCGACGCCGTCCAGCACCGCGGCCTTGTTCGGCACATGCCGGTAGATCACCATCGGATCCCTCCCGACCGCCTCGGCCAGCCGCCGCATGGACAAGCCATCGACCCCGTCGCTGTCGATGATCGCCAACGCGGCGTCCAGCACGGCCGCCCTGGTGATCGCGCCCCGGCCCGGGACCGCGTTGCCGTCGCGCGAATTTCCCGGTCGAGAGTTACCGCGTTTCGCGGGCGGCTCGGACATACCAGCAGGCCTCGTTCCGTCGGCAGCTCCGGCAGGTCAGACGCGTAGACCTACGCTGTTGACACTATGCCACACGCGATGACCAGGGCCTGGCGTAAACACTGCGGAACCCCGCGGCACACCGCGGATCCGGCGGCGCCCGTCGAACGGCACGGTGGCCGAGGGCGCCCGAGCGGCCGACGGTAGCGTCGTCGGTTATGACCTTGCCACCGTCCGGACAGCAGTTCTCGATCGGCCACGGCGACCAACGGGCTGTGATCGTCGAGGTCGGCGGCGGCATCCGGGAGTTCCGGGTGGGCGGCCGAGACGTGCTGGAACCGTACGACGTGCAGATGATGGCCGACAGCGGACGCGGCGCGGCGCTGATTCCCTGGCCGAATCGCCTGGCGGACGGCAAGTATCGCTTCGACGGCGTCGAGCATCAGCTCGCGCTGACCGAGCCGGCCAAGCACACGGCTATTCATGGGCTGCTGCGCTGGCGGCCATGGCGGGCGACCGACGCGCAACCGGACGAGATCACCATGCGGACCACGCTGCATCCGCGCAAGGGCTACCCGTTCTATCTCGATGTCGCCATCCGTTACGCGCTGTCCGACGACGGGCTGACCGTCACCACCACCGCGACCAACCTCGGCGACACCACGGCCCCGTACGGCTGCGGCCATCATCCCTATCTGTCCCCTGGCGCGGGCCGCATCGATGACGCGATCCTGTCCTTCGACGCCGGGACGCGGATCGTCACCGATCCGGAGCGGCAACTTCCGATCGGCACCGACCCCGTGCGCGGCACACCGTTCGACTTCGCCACGCCGAAGCCGTTGGGCGAGTTGATCATGGACCATCCGTTCACCGATCTCGCCAGGGACGACGACGGCCGGGCCTGGGTCCGGCTGCGGGGCACCGACGACGCGGTGGCCGAGCTGTGGGTCGACGACTCCTATCCGGTGCTCCAGCTGTTCACCGCGGACACCCTGGCCCCGGCGCGGCGGCGAACGAGTCTCGCCGCCGAGCCGATGACCTGCCCGCCCAACGCGTTCCAGAGCGGCGACCGGCTGATCCGGCTGGCCCCTGGCGCGACCGCGCAGACCACGTGGGGCGCCCGACTGACCAGGATGGTGTCGTGAAATACGTGCCGCGCGTTGCCCTGTTCCTGGCGATTCCCGCCATCCTGTTCCTGGTCCCGTGGTGGACCCTGGTCGACGCGCCCACCGTGGGCGCCGGCCCGCTGTTCTGGCTCGGCACCGCGGTATTCGCGCTGGCCTTCGTCGCGCTGCCCGCGTCGATGTTCCTCGGACACGGTCCCGCGCAGTCGGATGTCGCGTCCATCGTCGGCGACACCCTGCTCGGCATCGCGTGGGTGGTGTTCAGCTGGTCGGTGATCGGCAACGTCGTCGGGCTGGGCCTGGCGGTCGGCGGGGTGTCCGACCCGGACCGCTCGCGCCTCGTCGCGGTGGGTGTGTTCGTGGTGTCGATCGCCCTGGTGGTCTGGGGCATCGCCGAGGCGCGGCGGGTGCCCCGGGTGCGCACGGTCGAGGTGCCCATCCCCGGACTCGGCCGCGGCCTCGACGGACTGCGCCTGGTGATCGTCACCGACACCCACTTCGCCGCGCTGGACCGACTACGGTGGTCGGAGCGGGTCGTCGCGGTGGTCAACCAGCAGCGCCCGGACATCGCCTGTCACGCAGGCGATCTGGCGGACGGCTCGGTCGCGAAGCGGCACCCGCAGGTCGACCCGCTCGGAAAGGTCGAGGCCGCGCTGGGCCGGTTCTACATCACCGGCAACCACGAATACTTCGGCGACGCCCAGGGCTGGATCGACCACATGACCTCGATCGGCTGGCAGCCGCTGCACAACGCACACCGGACGGTGACCCGCGGCGGCGACCGGCTCGTCATCGCCGGCATCGACGACCCCACCGGCGTCGGCCTGCCCGGCCACGGACCCGACCTGCCCACCGCCCTCGCCGGCGCCGACCCGGCGCTGCCGGTCGTGCTGCTGGCCCACCAGCCCAAGCAGGTCACCGCCGCCGCGGCCGCCGGCGTCGCGCTGCAGATCTCCGGCCACACCCACGGCGGCCAGATCTGGCCGTTCCACTACCTGGTCCGGCTCGACCAGCCGGTCGTCGCCGGGCTCAGCCGCCACGGCGAGCACACCCAGCTCTACACCAGCCGGGGCACCGGCTTCTGGGGCCCTCAACTGCGCGTCTTCGCGCCCAGCGAGATCACCGTCCTGATCCTGCGCGCAGCCCCCGCGAGCGCCTAGTCCTGTCCCGATTGTCCCGATGACGCGGAAACCGAGCCAAGATCGGTTCCGCGTCCTAAACTCCCACCACCACTGCACTCTCTCGGCAGTTCGGTGAGTTGGGTTGCGGGGTATCGCGTTTCAGGAGGCAAAAATGGGCAGGTTGTCGCAGACCCTCACCGCTGCCGGTGTGCTCGTGCTGACCGTCGCGGCGTGCGGTAGTCCGCCGTCCGAGCAGGGCAAGAACGGCGACGCGGGCGCCAAGGACTTCAAGGCCTGCATGGTGTCGGACTCCGGCCGGTTCGACGACAAGTCGTTCAACCAGACCTCCTTCAAGGGGGTCACCGACGCGGTCGCCGCACTCGGCATCTCGAAGGCCCAGCTGGAGTCGAAGTCGGACAACGACTATCCGACCAACATCAACACGATGGTCCGGCAGAAGTGCGACATCATCGTCACCATCGGGTTCAAGCAGGGCGACGCCACCTACGCCGCGGCGAAGGCCAACCCGGACATCAACTTCGCCATCGTCGACTACGCCTACACCGACACCGCGAAGAACCCACCGCTGCCGAATTTGCAGGGCCTGACCTTCAACTCGGCCCAGCCGTCGTTCCTGGCCGGCTATCTGGCCGCGGCGCAGACGAAGACCGGCAAGGTCGGCACGTTCGGCGGGATCAACATCCCCACCGTCGCCATCTTCATGGACGGCTTCGCCGAGGGCATCGCGTACTACAACAAGGCCAAGGGCAAGCAGGTCCAGCTGCTCGGCTGGGACGAGGCCACCCAGCAGGGCGTCATCACCAATGACTTCCAGGACAAGAACATCGGCAAGACCAAGGCCAACGATCTGATCAGCCAGGGCGCCGACATCATTCTGCCGGTGGCCGGTCCGGCGGGCCTCGGCGCGCTGGAGGCGGCGCATTCCTCCGGCGGCAAGGTCACCGCGATCTGGGTGGACACCGACGGCTGCGTGAGCGCCGCCGAATACTGCTCGTCGCTGCTGAGCAGCGTGGAGAAACTGATGGATGTCGCGGTGACGAAGACGATCACCGACGCCTACCACAAGCAGTTCAGCAACCAGGCCTACGTCGGCACGCTGGCGAACAAGGGCGTCAGCCTCGCGCCGTACCACGAGTTCGACGACAAGATCCCGGCCGAGCTGAAGGCCGAGATCAGCGCGCTCGCCGCGGATATCGCGAGCGGAAAGATCACCCTCACGTCGAAGGCCCAGCCCGCAGCCAAGTGAGCCGCGGCCGTCACACGGGAGCGATATGCGGCTCGAACTACGCGGTCTGACCAAACGATTCGGCACCCTGCTGGCCAACGACCACATCGACCTGGTGGTCGAGCCCGGCGAAATCCATTGCCTGCTCGGCGAGAACGGCGCGGGCAAGAGCACGCTGATGAACATGCTCTACGGGCTGCTCCAGCCCGACGAGGGCGAGATCCTGCTGGACGGCAAGGCGGTCACCTGCCTGTCGCCCAGCGATGCCATCGCCGCCGGAATCGGCATGGTGCATCAGCATTTCATGCTGGTGCCGGTGTTCAGTGTCGCCGAGAACATCATCCTCGGCCGGGAACCCACCAGGGGGTTCGCCGTGCTGGATCGCGCCGCGGCGCGCAAGCGGGTGCGCGAACTGTCGCAGCGCTATGGATTTCCGGTGGATCCGGACGCGCTGGTGGCCGACCTCTCGGTGGGCGAGCAGCAGCGGGTCGAGATCCTGAAGGCGCTGGCCAACAACGTCGAGGTGCTGATCCTGGACGAGCCGACCGCCGTGCTCACCCCGCAGGAGATCGACGAACTGATCGAGGTGCTGCGCTCCATCGCCGCGAACGGCACCTCGATCATCTTCATCACGCACAAACTGAAGGAAGTCACCAGGATCGCCGACCGGATCACCGTCATCCGCCGCGGCGCGGTGGTCGGCACGGTCGAACCCGCCACTCCCGAGGCGGAACTCGCGGAACTGATGGTCGGTCGGTCGGTCGAGCTCGTGGTCGCCAAGACACCGGCCGCGCCGACCGGGCCCACGCTGGTCGTCACCGATCTGACCGTGGTGGACGCGGCCGGATCGGTGGTGGTCGACAAGGTGTCCTTCCGCGTCGACGGCGGCGAAATCGTCGGCATCGCGGGCGTGGTCGGCAACGGGCAGTCCGAACTGGTCAGCGCGCTGCTCGGGCTGCGGACGCCGGTGGCGGGCGCCATCACGGTGGGCGGCTGGGAGGTGGTCGGCCGGTCGCCGCGCCAGCACCTGGACGCCGGCATCGGCTATGTGCCCGAGGATCGTTCGCACGACGGCTGCATCGGCACGTTCAGCGTCGCCGAGAACCTGGTGCTGGATCTGATCGATCGACCCGAGTTCTCCCGCCACGGCGTGCTGTCCCCGTCCGCGGTGAAACGCAATGCCGCACAACGGATCGAGGAGTTCGACATCCGCACCCGCTCGATCGCGGATCCGGTCAGCACCCTGTCCGGCGGCAATCAGCAGAAGGTGGTCCTGGCCCGGGAGCTGTCGCGTCCGCTGGAGGTGCTGATCGCCGGTCAACCGACCCGCGGCCTGGACGTCGGATCGATCGAGTTCGTGCACAAACGCATTGTCCGCGAACGGGATCAGGGCACCGCGGTGCTGATCGTCTCGACCGAGCTGGACGAGATCTACGCGCTCTCGGACCGCATCATCGTCATGTACCGCGGCCGGGTGGTCGGCATCGTCGGCCCGGACACCCCGCGTGACCAGCTCGGCCTGATGATGGCGGGCGCACATCCGGGAGGGGACCGTGACTGAGGCAGCGCGCGGCGATGCGCCGCGAGGTGGTGGCCGGGCGGCCGGGTTCGATCGTCCATGGGTGCGCGAGCTCATCGTCAGCGCGCTGGCCGTGGTGCTCGCGCTCGTGGTCGGCGCGCTGCTCATCATCGTCAGCGACCCGCAGGTGACCGGCGCGTTCGGCTACTTCTTCGCGCGGCCGATGGATACGGTGTCGGCGGCGAGCAGCGCGGTGGGCGAGACGTATAAGGCGCTGTTTCTCGGCGCGTTCGGCGGCAAGCATCAGATCGCCGAAACCTTGGTCGCGGCAACGCCATTGATCTGCACCGGCCTGGCGGTCACGCTCGCGTTCCGCACCGGCCTGTTCAATATCGGCGCGCAGGGTCAGCTCATCGCCGGGGCGCTGTTCGCCGGCTGGGTCGGCTTCGCGGTGCATCTGCCGCCGGTGCTGCACGTGGTGGTCGCGCTGGCGGCCGGGGTCGCCGGCGGCGCGCTGTGGGGCGGAATCGTCGGACTGCTGAAGGCGCGCACCGGTGCGCACGAGGTCATCTCGACCATCATGGGCAACTATGTCGCGCTGTACGCGCTCACCTGGCTGCTCACCACCTCGTGGTTGCAGCGGCCGGGCCGCAACGAACCGATCAGCCCGGTGGTCGACGAGACCGCGCAGTTCCCCCGGTTCGGCGACACCCGGCTGCATCTCGGCCTGCTGGTCGCGCTCGCCGCGGCCGGTTTCGTCTGGTGGCTGCTGTCCCGATCGACGCTGGGTTTCCAGTTGCGCGCGGTCGGCGCCAATCACGACGCCGCGCGCACGGCGGGCATGAACGTCGGCCGGGCATACGTGCTGGCCATGCTCATCGCGGGCGGGCTGGCCGGGCTCGCGGGCGCGCAGCAGGTGCTCGGCACCGACCTCCCGCTGACCAACGGCATCGCCGGATCGTTCGGCTTCGACGGCATCACCGTCGCGCTGCTCGGCCGGGGCAGCCCGATCGGCACGGTGTACGCGGCGCTGCTGTTCGGCGCGCTGAACGCGGGCGGCAACGAGATGCAGGCGGCGACCGGTACCCCGCTCACCCTGGTGACCGTGTTGCAGGCGGTGATCGTCGTGCTGGTCGCGGCGCCGGCCCTGGTGCGCACCGTCTTCCGGATCCGGGCCGAGCGGGCGGACGCGGTTCTCGCGAAGGGGTGGAACTGATGGTGACGACCACGACCGGCACCGCCCGCGGGCTCGAGTCGCCGGAGAAGCATCGGCAACGGCTGCGGCTGGGGATCCTGCTGCTGATCCTCGCGGTCATCGCGGTCGCCCTCGCCGTGTTCACCGAGCCGGGCACCGTCGACTTCCGGTTGGGCGCACCGGATGCCGCGGGTCCGTCCGATCTCGACGTGCCCGCCAAGCCGGCGGCGCTGCTGCTCTCGGCGATCGCCCTGGCGATCGCGATCGCCCACCTGTGGCGCGGCCTCACCGGACGATGGGCGGCGGTGCTGTTCACCGTGTTCGGCATCGCGTTCGTGGTGACGTTCGTGTGCTGGGCCGCCTCGGGCAAGATCTTCCCGCTCACCAATCAGATCCAGGGCACCCTCGCCCTGTCGACGCCGCTGATCCTCGGCGCGCTCGCGGGCGTGCTGTGTGAACGGGCGGGCGTCATCAATATCGCCATCGAGGGTCAGTTGCTGGCCGGCGCGTTCGCGGCGGCGATCATCGCGACGGTCAGCGGCAGCTTCTTCGTCGGCGCCGTGGCCGCGGTGGTGGCCGGTGTGTTCGTCGCCTGGCTGCTCGCGGTGTTCTCCATCCGCTACCTGGTGAACCAGATCGTGCTCGGCGTGGTGCTGGTGGTGTTCGCCACCGGCATCACCGGTTTCCTGTTCGATCAGTTCACCAATCTGACCGACGGACCGGCCCGGTTCAACAATCCCGGAACCATGCAGCCGCTGGCGATTCCGGTGCTGTCGTCCATCCCGATCATCGGGCCGACGGTGTTCGATCAGACCGCGCTGGTGTACGCGATGGTCGTCGCGGTCGTCGCGCTCGCGTTCGCGCTGTACCGGACGCGGTGGGGGTTGCGGGTGCGGGCGGTCGGCGAGCATCCGCGCGCCGCCGCGACCGTGGGAATCAAGGTGCTGCGCGTCCGGTATCAGGCCGTGCTGCTCGCGGGGGCGATCGCCGGGCTCGGAGGCGCGTACTTCACCATCGGCTCGACCGGCGGTTTCACCAAGGAGATGACGGCGGGCAACGGGTTCATCGCGCTGGCCGCGGTGATCATGGGCCGCTGGCATCCGCTCGGCGCCACCTGTGCCGCACTGTTTTTCGGTTTCACCAAGGCCCTGCAGGGCCAATTGCAGGTGCTGGCGACGCCGATTCCGACCGAGGTGTTGCAGATGACGCCGTATCTGCTGACGGTGATCGCCGTGGCGGGCGCGGTCGGGCAGGTGCGACCGCCGAAGGCGGACGGTGAGCCCTACGTTCCCGGGTGATCAGCCGCCGAACAGCAGGTAGAGGCCGGTGAAGGTGTAGCCGACCATGACCAGCACGAGCGCCAGCTGACCGGTGGCGCGATGGGCAGGCGGCAGCAGCCGTAAACACGTGTCGTGCGCGGCGGTCACGCCGAGGACGTGGCCGGTGAGCACGGCGAGCACCTTCGTGGTGGCCAGCACCGTCGGATGCTCGGACAGCACGTAACGCACCCGGTAGTGCGCCAATCCGCCGATGTCCGCACCGCGTTGGAGCGGGTCGGCGAACAGCACCAGCGTCGACTGCCCCTTCTCCACCAAGAACGTCAGATAATGCGCGACCAGGTACCCGGCGATGATCGGCGTGACGCTGTGCGCGAGCAGCCCTGGCAGCGCGGCCCGTTCGGCGCGGTCCAGACCGCCGGTCGCCCGCGCGGCGACCGTGAAGACCGTGCCGACGATCAGGACGACGGCGAACAGGCCGGCGCTGCGCACCAGCGTCGCGCCGAAAACCGAACCGCCGCCGAGCGAATCGACCAGATTCCGCCAACCGGGTAGCGCGGAGAGACTGTCGAAGGCGGTGCAACCGAGCAGGGTCGCCGCGAGCGCCACCGATCCGGGCAGCACCGGCGTCCCCGCCAGATTGCTCAGCGGGGTGCGCAGCACCAGCTCACCCGAGGGACGGCGGCCGAGCGGACCGAGCCGCGCCAGCAGACTGCTGTACACCTCGAAGGGATCGCCGCGCTCGGCCCACGTCGTTCCGAACACGACCAGGCCGATCAGCGTCACCACCAGATACCCGAGCAGCCAATAGCCGATCGCCGCAACGGAACCCGGGTCGGGTGACGCGAGTTCGAGCCAGCCGAAGGCGAACAGACCCAGCACCGCGGGCCGGTATCCCCAGCCGGACGGATACGCCCGTACGCCGGCTTCGGGATCCCGGCGCAGCGCGAAACAGCAGGCCCGATGCAGCGCACGCATCGGCGAGACGACCTTCCAGACCGGCCCGACCACCAGCGACGCGAGCATCACCCCGACCCAGAGGTAGACATAGAACACCCCGGGAACCGGATTGCGCTGCGGCGAGCCAGATCCGAACACCAGGATCAGACCCACCAGCACCGCGGCCCCGAGGCCTGCCGACGCGAGCGCGATCCGGACCGCACGGCAATCGACAACCGCGCGCACCCAGTAGGGCAGCAGCAAACCGGGCGCGTCCGGATCCAGCCGCGGCCGCCGCCACGCCACCAGCAGAATCACGAACGAGAACGTCAGCGCCCACGCCGCGCCGATCAGCGCGTAGGTCAACGGAATCGGCAGATCCGCGGACCCGTTGAGCCCGTGCGCGAGCGACCTGGTCACTGCCGGATCAGCAGGGTGGTCACCGTCTTACCGGCGTGATGGAGTTCGACATCGACCCGCCCGGGCACGGTGACGGCGAACCGGAACTGCTGCCCCACACCGGGTTCGATCGCGAAGGTCTGGCTCGGCTCCGAATGCACATGCAACTCGTCGGCCGCATCGCTGTCGACCGTGATGACGATCGGCTGGAACTGCCTGGCCTCGGTCCTGGTGTTGGTCGGCGTGACCGACCCGCCCGCGATCCGCACCGAGATGGTCACCGCGGCCGGGACATCGACCGACGCGCTGGCCGACGTGCGCGCGGCAGGCGAGTCCACCGACGAGCCACACGCGGTCACCGTCCCCGGCACGACGAGCAGCGCGGCAACGGCGCAGGTTCGCACCGTACGAATCATCCGTTCTCCTCCCGATCGAGCGGGTCGGCCACCGCGGCTTCGCTGCCCGGCCGCTCGGCCTGGCGC
>NZ_JBHTUR010000001.1:594420-910300 GCF_042793755.1 Nocardia sp. NPDC056564 | reverse complement strand
TCGCTATCCCGACGACGACGGCGACCACCGCCACCGCGGGCACGAACGCCGGGATCGCCAGCAGCATGGAGTGACTGGCGAGCACGTCCACGTGCTGCGCATACCTCACCGGCGCACCGCCTGCTTCATCCGCTCCGCGCGCACGTCGGCGCGGTAGGCCAGGTCGATCCGGGCCGCGCCCCAGGCCAGCGCCCAGATGATCACCAGCGAGCAGACCAGCACGATCAACGACGCGACGGCGAACAGCCAGGACGGATAGTCGGACGAGCGCTCCCGTTGCAGCAGGGCGGTTTCCACGACGAACGGGCGGGTGAACTCCTCGAGCGCGGGCACCTCGACGGCATCGATGCCGGGGTCGCCGGGCAGATACACCGGCACGCCGGTCAGCATGCGGCCGTCCTGCACTCGCAGCACCGTCTTCCAGTTGCCGTACGCCGGAACGGGTTTCGTGCTGACATAGTGCCCAGCCCCGGCCCGGATCAGCTGATCGACCACCAGCCCGCGGCCCGGCCGGGCGGACCCGACACCGCCCTGCCAGGCGAGCAACTGCACCCACTCCGGGTCGTCGCGCACCAGATCCGCCGGGCTGAGCGTGACCTCGGCGGTCACCATCCGGCCGCCGTTCACCGGTTCGGCATCCCGCAGCCGGACTGTCGCGGAGGCGTTCTCGGGGATGTCGACGCGCAAGCCGTTCGCGGTCGCGGCGGCCGCGATCAGCACCGCCGCGAGGACGAGACCACGCCGCAGCGCGGGCCGGGGCAACGCCTCACCCCGCAGGACCATGCCGAGCAACGCACCGAGCGCGCCGCCGGCGATGCCCACCGGCACCGTCGTGACCAGCGCCTCCGGCCACATCCCCGGCGGCCACCGATCGACGAACATCGCGTCGACCCAGCGCGATTCGAGCCAGAGCCCGGCGGTGGCCGCGGCGAAGCCGGTGAGCGCACCCCACCAGAGCGGCCTATCGATCAGGGGCAGCAGCGCAAGCAGTTCCACCACCACGGCGATGCCGAGATACAGCGGGAACACGCTGTGCGGCTCCCCGAGAATCGGTCCGACCAGCACCGCGACCGCACCGCGAACCAGGGCCGCGAACACCACCGCGACCAGCGCACTCCCCCGCCCGAGCGTGTAGCGCGCCGAGATCAGCGCGATCGTGCTCGCGGCGACGATCAGCATCGGCTGGAAGACCAGCCGGAACTGCTGCACGCCGAAGTCGAATTCGACCTGGAAGACCGACAATCCGATCAACAGTCCGCCGAAGGCGAGCGAGCGGAACACCCACAGGAGCCGGCCGTCGGCCCGGTCCGGATCGGGCCGGTCGAGCCGCCCCTCGAACTCCAGCAGCAGCACCGCGACCAGCGACAGCCCGGCGCCGCCGATCAGCATCAGATGCGTCGGTCCCCACAGCGTGACGTCCTGGCCGAACAACCGGTGCCAGATGTCATCGAGCGGAAAGCCGATCAGGGCGTACAACCCGACCGCGGCCATGAGTACCCCACCCACCGGCGCGTACCAGGTGCGGGTGATCCGGATCGCCGCCGGGCCTGGCTTTTCGTCCAGCGGCAGGATCACCGCCAACATCCCCGCGATGAAGAGGAAGAACAGCCCGGCCAGGATGAAGTAGTGCGCCGGATTGGCCAGCGGCCCAGGGTCGCGCCCCTTGCCGATGTGCAGGCTCACATCCCAGATGAAGCCGAACAGCGCCGTGAGGATGGTCGTGATGAACAGCGCGAGCGGCAACGCCACCCAGCCGGGCCGGTTCCCCCACTGCCCGAGCCGATCCGCCGCGTTCCGCAGCCAGGTGATGCGTCTGGTGCGATGGAGATAGGCCAGCCAGAACAGGACCGCGGCGATCACCATCGCGGCGACGGTCAGGCCGATGACCTGATTCAACGCGGCCCCGCCGCCCTCCGAACCCTTTGCCAGCACCGGGAACTCAGCCCTCATCGCGAACTTCTCTCTGTTACCCGAAGTCTCTTCAACTTCGAATGCCCATCGAACGCGCAGGTATGCGATCGGACACCCGGCCTGCGCAGATCTGGGCGGACTCACAGCGGAGCGGCCGTCGAAATGGTGCCGGTTCCCAGTTTGCCGATCTTGCCGATGGTTTCGGCCCCGACCGGACGCACGCGTTTCTTGTGCACTTGCCCGAGCGGACTTACCGCGGGCGGCCGATCACCCGGTTATCGGCAGCAAGTAATCAGCATCCTTAATTCGGACAAATCGGACAAACAACATAAGTTGGGACAAATCGAAAATCGGCGGTGACACGTCATTGTCAAGCCCTTTGCCGAAAGTCGGTATGTTGCCGCCGATTCACCGCACCTGTGGCTATACTCCTCGCACGCAGAACCCCGCCCCCTCGGTCGCATCCGGGCAGATTCCATGGGCGGCAGAGTTTTCCCACGTCAGCCCGTTCCGAAAAGGCCATGCGGCACATGAGGAATGGTGCCGCGCGTGCACGAAGAACGGTTTGCGAGAGTAACCAGATGATGTCTGTAACCAATTTCAAGATCAAGTCAAGAAAGATCAAAAAGCTTGCCACGCAGGGTGGTTGGCATGTGTATGCTATCGATTCATCACGTCCCCCACTATGAGGTGGGGGTATGGGCGAGGGCGGTGTCGGTGTGGACGTGAATAAGATCCAAATACGGCGCGCGGCCATTGCCGCGATCGCTCTGGGTGTGCTGGCTCTGGGGATTACCGGGCTGATCGACCGACTCCTGCTGGGTACCTTCATCTGTGGCGGACTCGCGGTCGGTTGGTTGAATGCCCAACTCACGTTGTGGGCCATCACCCGAATTGCCAGTTCCGCGGCGCCGAGCAAGCAGCGTTTGGTAGGTTCCTCCGCGCTACGACTGCTCGGCATAACCGCGGGCGCCCTCCTGGTGGCATTCCTTGCTCGCCCCAATGGCGTCGGTATCTTCTTCGGCTTGGCCCTCTTTCAAGTCGCCCTGGTCCTCAACACTGTCCTGCCTGAATTGAAAGGGCTTCGCCAGACACCATGACGATCCCAGCCATTTCATTTGCCCAGCTGGCCTCGAGCGTCACGGTGCTCGCGCAAGAGGCGCCCGCCGAGGAACCCAAGATCAAGGTCGGCCACCACGCGGTGGCACACGTCTTCGGCATGGCCTTCAACGTGGACACCATCGTGTCCACCTCGGTCGCGGCGCTCATCGTGCTCGGTCTGGCCTTCTACCTGCGACTCAAGATCACCTCCGGGGTTCCGAACGGCGTGCAGCTGTTCTTCGAGACCGTGACGGTGCAGATGCGCGGCCAGGTGGAAAGCGCCATCGGCATGAAGGTCGCGCCGTTCGCGCTGCCGCTCGCGGTCACCCTGTTCGTCTATATCTTGTTGTCGAACTGGTTGTCGGTGCTGCCGGTGCAGATCGGCGACGGCGAGTTGCTCGCGCCGCCCGCCTCGGACGTCAACTTCGTCTATGCGCTCGCGCTGTTCGTCTTCATTGCCTACCAGTCCGCCGGCATCGCGCGGCGCGGCCCGTTCGGGCACGTGAAGCAGTTGCTGAAGGGCCATACCGGGTGGGGCCCGATGGTGTTCATCAACGTCATCGAGGAAATCGCCAAGCCGCTGTCGCTGTCGCTGCGATTGTTCGGAAACATGTTCGCCGGCGGCGTGATGCTCTCGGTGATCACGTTGTTCCCGTTCTGGATCAGCTGGGGCCCCAATGCCGTCTGGAAACTGTTCGACTTGTTCGTCGGCGCAATTCAGGCTTTCATCTTCTCGCTGCTGACCGTCCTGTACTTCAGTCAGTCGATGTCGTTGGAAGACGAACACCACTGATCGGCGAGGTGCCGATCGAGTCCACATCCGAGAATAGGAAGTAGAAAATGGCAGACCCAACCACCGCGTCCATCATCCAGGGCGCCCTCATCGGCGGCGGCATCATCATGGCCGGCGGTGCCATCGGCGCAGGCATCGGTGACGGCCTGGCCGGCGCGGCGCTGATCAATGGTGTAACCCGGCAGCCGGAGGCCGAGGGTCGGTTGCGCGGCATCTTCTTCCTGACCGTCGGTCTGGTCGAGGCGGCGTACTTCATCAATCTGGCCTTCATGGCGCTTTTCGTCTTCGCGACTCCCGGCAAGTAACCGGGCATGTCTCCGAGAACCGATGTAGTTGCCGCGGAGAACTTCCTCATCCCCAACGGCACCTTTTTCGTCGAGTTGCTGATCTTCCTGATCGTGCTCGGCGTCATCTGGTTCTTCGTGGTTCCGCCGATCCGCAAGGTTCTGGAGGAACGCGAAGAGCGGGCCGCAGAGACCCTGGCGACGACCAAAGAGGCGAGGCAATTGTTCGCCGAGGCCGAAGCCAAGCATCAAGCGGCACTCGAGCAGACGCGGTCGGAAGCGGCCGCGATCCGGAGCAAGGCGCGCGCCGAGGGCCGGGAAATTCTCGAGGAGATGCGCGGACAGGCGCAACAGGAAGCCAATGGCATCGTCGCCGAAGCCGAGGCGCAATTGCGGGCACAAGCGGATCAAATCGCCGCGGAGTTGCGCGAGACGGTCGAGCCGCTGGCTCGATCGCTGGCCGACCGCGTGGTCGGTGTCGATGATGAGCGGCGGGCCGAGACGAGTCGAGGCCGGCAGACAGGACGGGCGTCGTCATGACTCCTAGCAGCGACATCCTTGCCGAGGGCATCTACCAGATCCATTTCGAGTGGCAGGTGTTCTTCAGCCAGCTGTTCGGCTTCGCCGTCATCATCTGGGTGATCGTCAAATACGTTGCGCCGCTGGTCAAAAAGATGATGGTCAAGGCGCAGGAAGACATTCGCAAGCAGATCGAGGAGAACGAGCAGGCGGCCGCCCGGCTGAGCAAGGCCAAGCAGGTCTACGACGACGGGCTGGCCGAGGCGAAAGCCGAACTCGCCCAACTGCTCGAGGACGCGCACGCCGACGCCGAGGACATCGTGGTGAAGATGCGGGAAACCGCCGCCGCCGAGGTCGAACGCGTCGGCAAGCAGGGTCGCGACCAGATCGAGTTGATGCGCAGGCAGCTGATCCGCGATCTCAAGGCCGACTTCGCCAAGCAGGTCATGACGCACACCACCGAGAGCGTGCGCGAGCAGGTCCAATCGCCGCAGATCAAGTCCGACGCGGTCGAGCGGTTCCTGGACGACCTGCAGGCGATGGCGAACACCGGATCGTCCGGCCGGACGCGCACCCAGTCCCAGTGGAACTGAACCGGCACCGTCGACGGACCTGAGCCCCACTCGCCGCACTCGAGCGGGGCCCTCCGTCGGAAAACCGCTCGGCCTGCTCCGGCCGCGGCCACTATGCTGGCGCTTGTTCGATTAGTGCCATGCCGTTGTGGATCGGAGTTCAATAATGACGGAGGCAACGCCCACTCTGTACGAATGGGCCGGGGGCACAGCGGCTTTCGAGGCGCTCACCGAGGTTTTCTATCGCGAGGTGCTGAAGGACGAGCTGGTCGGCCCGCTGTTCGCCGGCATGGATCCGGGACATCCGAAGTATGTCGCGATGTGGCTGGCCGAGGTCTTCCGCGGACCGGAGGCCTACAGCACCGACCGCGGCGGTTACGCGCACATGGTCCGCCAGCATCTCGGCAAGGCGATCACCGAACCCCAGCGCCGCCGCTGGATCAATCTGCTCATGGACGCCGCCGACGAGGTGGGCATGCCGAGTGACCCGGAGTTCCGCTCCGCCTTCTTCGCCTACATCGAATGGGGCACCCGGCTCGCCCACGCGAACTCCCAGCCCGATGCCACGCCGCCGCTGAAAGCGCCGATGCCGCACTGGGGTTGGGGCGAAGCGCCGCCCTACCGGCCCTGAGCTAGCTGAAGTAGTCCTTGAACAGGATCTCGCTGACCTTGGTGACGGTCTCCCGGCCGACCTGGTAGCCGTCGTCGACCACCTGGGTGTTGTTCATGATGGCGACGGTGAATTGCTCACGCGGACCGACGAATCCGACGGAGTTCATCAGCCAGGAGCCGTCATCGTTGTCATCGGACCAGCCGTTCTTGTTCCCCGGCGCCGCCCGGTCTCCCGCGCCCCAGACACCCCACTGCTGGTTGGTGTCCAGAGAGTCCCCGCCGTCGACCGAGCGCATCTCGTCGACGAGGTAGGCGCGGTGCCGGGCAGGCATCTTCTCCAGGATGAAGTCGACGAGTTGCTCGAGGTCGTTCGCGGTGGCCAGGATCCAGCCCCAGGAGTCCGGATGCCGGTCGGCGAACCGGATACTCGCCATGCCGAACGACCGGAACCGCGGCGCGAACGTCTTCTCCCCGCCATAGCGCTCCCACAGGGTGGTCGCCGCGTCGTTGTCGCTGGAGTGCAGCATCCGGTGCATCAGCTCGCGGTCCTCGGCACTGAGCGTGATCGCACCCAGGTCGGCGCGCAGCAGCAGGTCGGTCGCGATCGCCAATTTCGGGGTGGAACAGGCCCAGATCGGGGTGGCCGCATTCGCGTTGCGCCACACCGCACCCGTACGGCGGTCCCGCACCACGATCCCGGTGAACCCGGGACGGCTCTTCGCATACGCCTCGGCCTGGGCGATGCGCGAGCTGAACGCGGTATCGAAACCGCGCGCCACCCTCGGCGCCTCCCGCGCGGGGTGCTCGGGTACCGGAGCGGGATGCTCGGTCCCCCGCGGCTCGTACATCAGCGCGGCCGCGACCACGGAGCCGGCCACGAGTAGGCCGGATAGCACGAACGGCACCCTCGACTTCCGCATGAACGCCCATCCCTCGCTGTGTCGCTAGACGGAAAACGCAGGTCACCGGTAGTGCTCGGTGCTCTGCATCTTTCCCAGCGGACCGCGCGGGGGCAACCCGACACTCGGAGCCTGGGTCGATTCGACTGTGTACGTCGCCGCCCCCGACATCGGGGGCACTATTTTTGCTGAGGCGCATCTCGGGTGAAACTTAGTAACACGGACCGGAATTCACCCGATGACCACTATGTCGTCGCGGGTTCGCGGATGGAGGACCGCGCTCGGACTTCGGGAGACCGGAGTCGTCGCGAGGACACGGCAGTACGGAAAACCACAAACCGACCACACCGATTCCGGGGGTTCAATGAACGTCAAGTCATGGGCTTTTGCCGCACTAGCCGCCAGCGTCGTCCTCGGCGCCACCGGCTGCGGTTCCAGCTCGACGCCGCAGGCGGCGTCCAGGACGCCGATCCCGTCGGCCGCGCCCGCAGCACCCGGCGCGTCGACGCCGGCCGCGCCCGGCGACACCGATCAGCCCGGCACGCCGCCGCAGGCGCCCGCCAAGGCGCCCGCGACCGAGAAGGCACCGCCGCCCGCGAGCGTGCCGGTCGACAACAAGGAACCAGCGCCCGCCCCACCCCCGCCGCCGGCGGCCGATCAACCACCCAACGGCAGCGGACACGGCCTGTGCTTCGACTCGAATTCCCAGCTCGCCCGCAACGCGGTGAGCCGGCTGGCGCCGAACAAAGGGGGATACCCCTGGGTGATCCTCGAGGCGAGCACTGACCCGATCGACGCGGGCTGCTCCGGCGTCCTGTCCTGGATGCTGGTCGACTGGGACGGCAGCCACCCCGGCTACCACGTCCTGTTCTTCACCAACGGCACCTACTTGGGCACAGCGACATCCAAGTACTACGGCTACACCACCGTCCTCGGCAAGACCAAGAACACCGTCTCGGTCCAGTACCGCTGGGCCCTGCCGCAAGATGCCCTGTGCTGCCCATCCGGCGGCCCCTCCACCGTGACCTACACCCTGAACGGCACCACCGTAACCGCCCAGGGCCAGTTCCCCCCGGACCCGGACAAGTAGACCCGCAGCAAAAGGCCCCTGCCCCTCCATCTTCGAAGCGGCAGGGGCCTTTTGCTCGGCACCCCTGGCGCAGAGCCCGGCGGGCGCGCAGACACGAGCTTCAGCCGCGCTCGGCCAGCGTCCGCAGCAGTGCGAGGTCTCGGCGGAACGTGCGGGCGAATAGTGGTGCGAAGAGGCGCATTCCGAGCGCGCCCGGGAGGCCTAGGGGCGGGTGCAGGTGCTCGGTCCAGTTGAGCCGGGAGACTCCATCGGACAGTTCCGTCAGTCGGATGTCGCCGCGGCCCTTGACCCAGCCCAGGTGCACGATGCCGAGGTGGATGGGGTCCGATCCGTTCGGCGGCTGCCACACGTCGACGCGGATCCGGTCTCGGGTGGCGATTCCGCCGATGCGCACGGTGGTCGCCACTGTCGTGCCGACGCCGGAGCGCTGGGCCGACACCACCGCGAAATCCGACGCCTCGCGCATCCACTCCCCCTGGTTCTCCCAGTCGGTGAGTAGCGCCCAGATACGTTGCGGCGCAGCCGAAATATCGGTGCTTACGGTTACCACGACGGGACGCACTGCGGGTCAGCGTCCGATCAGGGCGGCGACGGCTTTGGGTGCGGCGAGCCATTCACGAATGTTGTTGCGGATCAGGGTCGTTCGCCGGCACTCGCAGTAAGCAGTGACCCCGTCGGCATCGATGCCTTCGGCGCGGCAGAGGGCGACGGCCCGCGGCACATGCTGGTACTGGGTGACGATGATCGCGCGATCGATCCCGAACAATCGTTTCGCGCGTTCGCAGGTGGCACGCGTGGACAGCCCCTCCCCATCGGTCCGGACGAGCGCCGGATCGACTCCGTGATCGGCGAGATACTTTGTCATCGAGGCGATCTCGTCGCCGGAAGTACCCGCCGCGTCACCGGACACCAGAACCTCGTCGGCTTTCCCTGCCCGCAACAACTCGATCGCGACATCGAGCCGGCCACGCAGATACGCCATCGGCGTACCGTCCGGCCCTACCTTCGCGCCGGGCACGATCACCACCGGAACCGCGGGCGCGTCGGCCGCCTCGAACCGATGACCGGACGACACCAGCCACAGCCGGCCGTTCGCCCCGACCACGATCAGCACCAGCCCGGTCGCGGCGACCGCGGTCACCCTCAGCACCCGGCGCGTCCAGCGCTTCCCCGCACCGTTCGGCAGCTTCCGATCATCCACCACGGCAACCCCTTTCCCGTCGACGCACGCTAACGCTTGTCCAGCACCGGAACGGGCAACGGCCGCCGCGGCACCGGTTCGGACACGACGATCGAGGTGGTCGTCTGGCCGAACATGAGGAAGCCGTCGAGCAGTTCCTCCAGCTCGCCGATCGAGGGGCCGTGCACCTTGAGCAGGAAGCAGTCCTCGCCGGTGATCCGGAAACACTCGACCACCTGCGGTGTGTCCTTGGCCGCCGCCACGATCTTGGGCAGCTGGCCGGGTCCCGGCCGGATCCGCACCAGCGCGGTCACCGGCATGCCGAGGGCGGCCGGATCGACCTCCATCCGGAAGCCGGTGATCACGCCGAGGCGTTCCAGGCGCTGCACCCGCTCGGTGACCGCGGGCGCGGACATGCCCACGCGGCGCGCGAGTTCGGACATGGACAGCCGCGGATCGGCGTGCAGCTCGTTGAGCAGCCGCACGTTTACCTCATCCAGCAGGCGCGATCGCTCGATGAAGGAATCTTGGCCATTCGACCTTGATTTTCCAGACAACTGACGCCAACTTCCTGGAGAGTGCCATTCCAGCCGCGAATGTTTCTTTGCAAGATACTCCGCATGACGAAACCGTCCGAGATCACGGCGCGGCGGGTGCCCGCCGCGGCGTACTTCGGGGTCAGCGCGATCTTCCACTATCTGGGACCGGCCCTGGCCGTGCTGCTGTTCGCCCGGGTGGATGTGCTGGGCGTGGCTTGGCTGCGGATCGCCAGTGCCGCAGTGGTATTCGCGCTGTGGCGGCGGCCGTGGCGGTTGCTCGAACACCTGACCTCGGCGCAGCGCCGGGTGCTGCTCGGGCTCGGCGTCCTGCTCGCGGCCATGAACGCGGCGTTCTACCTGGCCCTCGCCCGGCTGCCGCTGGCCACCGTGGGGGCGATCGAATTCGCCGGCATCATCGTGCTCGCCGCGATCGGAATGCGCAACGGCCGCAACGTGTTCGCCCTCGTGCTCGCGGTCGCCGGGGTGCTCGCGCTGACCGACCTCCGACTCGCCGGACAGCCGCTCGGATTCGCCTTCGCGTTGATCGACTGCGCGCTGTTCATGCTCTACGTGATCCTCGGCCACCGGATCGCCAATACCGGTGCCGGGATCTCCGGCATCGACCAGATCGGCGTCGCGATGCTGATCGGCGCGGTGGTCTCGACGCCGTTCTGCTTCGGCGCCGCGCTTCCCGCGTTCACCAACCCGGCGGCGCTGCTGGCCGGAGCGGGCGTCGGCATCTGCTCGTCGGTCATCCCGTATGTGACCGACCAACTCGCCATGGCCCGGCTGCGCCGGGACACCTTCGCGCTGCTGCTGAGCATCCTGCCCGCGGTCGCCACGGTGATCGGGATCGTCGTGCTCGCCCAGGTCCCCACCATTCAGGAACTGACCGGCATCGCGCTGATCGCCGGCGGCATCTCGATGCACCAGGAACCACGAGAAACCAAGGAGAAATGATGGAATACCTACGACTGGGCGCCTCCGGCCTCGTCGTGTCCCGGCTCTGCCTCGGCATGATGAGTTACGGCAGTCCCGCCGCGCGGGATTGGATACTCGGCGAGGACGCCGCGGAGCCGATCGTCCGGCAGGCCGTCGAGTCCGGCGTGACGTTCTTCGACACCGCGGACATGTATTCCGGCGGGGTCAGCGAGCTGGTCACCGGGCGGCTGCTCGCCAAGCTGTTTCCCCGCCGCGACGACTACGTGCTGGCCACCAAGGTCTACTTCCCGATGGGCTCCGGCCCGAACGATAAAGGCTTGTCCCGCAAGCACATCATGGCCGCGATCGACGCCTCACTCGACCGGCTCGGCCTCGACCACGTCGACCTGTACCAGATCCATCGGTGGGACTACGAGACGCCGATCGAGGAGACCATGAACGCGCTGCACGACGTGGTCGCCGCCGGAAAGGCCAGATACATCGGCGCGTCGAGCATGTTCGCCTGGCAGTTCGCCAAGGCACAGCAGGTGGCCGAGGCGCACGGCTGGACGAAATTCGTCTCGATGCAGAACCACTACAACCTCGTCTATCGCGAGGAGGAGCGGGAGATGATCCCGCTCTGCCGCGATCAGGGCGTCGGCATCATTCCGTGGAGCCCACTGGCCCGCGGGCTGCTGACCGGCTCGCGCGTGCGCGGCGGCGGACCGACCACCGCGCGCTCCGGCACCGACCCCATTGCCGACGATATGTACGTCGATGACGACTTCGACGTGGTCGACGCGGTGCGCGCGGTCGCCGCCGAGCGCGCGCTGCCGCCGGCCCAGATCGCGCTGGCCTGGTTGCTCGGCCGGCCCGGGGTCACCGCGCCGATCGTCGGGGCCACCAGAGCGGAACACCTCGCGGACGCGCTCGACGCGCTGCGGGTACGGCTGAGCGACGAGGAGGTGGCGAGGTTGGCGGCGCCGTACCGGCCGCACGCCGTGCTCGGCCACCACTGACCGCGGCCGCCGGTGCCCGCGTTGGGCTTACGTCAGAGTCGAAACCTCTTGCGTCACCGCGTCTTCGGGCTCGATCGGCCGGTCCGCCCGCGATCTGGTGATCGCCACACCGGACAGGCACAGCAGGCCGCCGAGCACGGCCAGCGGCCCGGGGACCTCGTCGAGCGCGATCCACGCCAGCAGAATCACCAGGGCGGGAACGGCGTAGGTGGTCACGCCCATCTTTCCCGCTGTGGTGCGGGACAGCGCGTAAGCCCAGGTGGTGAAGGCCAGCGCGGTGGGGAACACGCCCAGGTAGACCACGCTCAGCGTCGAGGACAGCGGCGCGTGGGCGGCCTCGCTGAACAGCTGGCCGGCGAACGGCAGGCAGGCGATGGTGCCGATGACGCACCCGCCGGTGGTCACCTGCAGCGCCGAGGCGTGCTCCAGCGCGGGCTTCTGCGCGACGACCGCCACCGCCCAGGCCAGCGCCGCGGTCAAGCACAGGACGACGCCGAGCACCGCGGCGCTGCCGCCGCTCGAATTCGACAGCCCGACCACGATCGCGCCGGCGAACGCCACCACGATCCCGGCCATCAGCCGCGCCGGAAACCCTTCGCGGAGCACCAGTCCGCTCAGCACCGCGATCAGGATCGGGCCGACGTTGATCACCATCGCCGCGGTGCCCGCGTCGACGTGCTGCTCGCCCCAGTTCAACGCGACCATGTAGACCCCGAACCAGAGCACACCGGACACCAGAATCCCGGGCCACGCGCCCCGGGCCGGCATCCCCTCACCCCGGACGACCAGGATGATTACCAGTGCGATGGCCCCGGTCAGCAGGCGGCCCAACGCCAGCGCGCCCGGCGAGAAGTCTTCTCCCGCAGCACGAATGAACACAAAGGCGGATGCCCACAGCACCACGGTGACCGCGGCCGCGAGGACGGCCTTCCGATCGCCCGAGCGAACGACTTGCTCCATTTGTCGAACGCTAGATCACCCGCCTGGCGAACTCACGCGGTTTTCCGCCACGACGTCTGTTGCGATAGTCACGGGACCGCGATGGAATAAACCTGCTCGGCAACCTTGATGCGCTCCCCGTTCTTGACGAAGTAGACGTCGTAGAAGCCGGCGCTGCCCGGCCCGGCGAGTTCGACGGTCGCGCCCGCCGTGGTCCGGGCGCGGTCCGCGATCGGGGGGTCCAGTGGTGACCAGGTGCGTTGCCTGCTCTGCCAGCGGGTGGTCTGCGCGTCGGCCGGCTTGCCGAACGCGGGCCACCGATCCACCGCGATGGTCGGGCCGTCCGGCGTATCCCAGCGGAGTTTCAATGCGCTGGAACAGTTCTCGGGCGCGGGGACGGTTGGTTGCAGTGCGCCCGAGGTCAGGTCGAGGAAGAAGACGACGGCCTGGCTGCACGCCATGTCCCGCACATAGCTGCTGGGGACCGCGTATTGGGACAGTGCGGCCGACCGGCCGTCGGGGCTGAACGCCCCGCTGTAGAAATACGCCTTGAGATCGGCGAGCGGTCCACGCGTGCGTGTTCCGCCGTCGGCCTCCAGGGTGAAGAGCTGGTTCTTGATCGAGTCGTATTGCTGCTCTATGTCATACCGATTCAGCAGCAGCCGATCCTGATCGACCGCCAGGAGATCGATGTGCTGCTGCGCCGAAGGCGCCGGGCTGATGGTGCGCCACGCGGTCGGTTTCGGCTGTGCCGCATCGAGATCCATGCGCATCACGGTGCCGGGCGCTTGCAGCCAGACGATGGTGCTGCCGCTGAATCGGAGGACCTGACGACAACCGCAGGGCACGCGGATCGGCGCAGCGGGCGCCCCGGTGGACACCGCCGCCACCACGGATCCGGCACCGGTGCGCGAGTCCTCCTTCCAGAAGGCGAATTTCGCGTCCGCGGTGAGGCCGATATCGCGCGTCGTATCGAAGGCGCCCGGCGTTCGGGACACTGTGGTCGTGCCGTCCGCGACGATCAGCTCGGTGCCGGTGGCGTACGCGAAAACATCGGTCGCCGTGCGCGGTTCGAGAACACCCGGCGGTGTGTCCGTGCAGCCGGCGGCGCCGAGCAGGATCGCCACGGCCGCGCAGGAAACGACCTGAGCCAGTCGGCGTCGGATCATCTGGAGCCTCCCTCGTCGGCTCCGCGTCGCCCTGCGCGAGCCGTCAGAACGAGTCTGTCCGATGGCGGCACGCCATGGCGGCCGATCGACGCACTACAGCCACGGCACCCCGGCGCGGAACAACACATTGGCGTAGGGCCGCGCCTCGCCGGTGCGCACGACGAAGCGGCACTGCCCGATCCGTCGCTTGAACTCTTCGTGCTCCAGCAACTCGGCTTTCCACCGGTTGGTCAGCAGGTCGGCCGCCTCCGGGTTGGCCGCGACCACGTCGGCGCTGCCCCAGGCCGCCTCGACGGCGATCTCGTCGAGGATCAGCTCGACCACCGGCGCGAATCGCGGCATACCGTAGCTGATTCCGAGATCGATCACCGGAACCGCGGGCGGCACCGGCAGTCCCGAGTCGCTGACCGCGAAGGTGTCGGTGTGGCGGAGCGCGACGAGGGCCGACATGAGTCCGGCGTGAATCAATCCACCTGTACGCAAGGAGGTTCCAATCTAGTTGTGCGCGGGCGGTACCGCGGCGAGCGCCGCGACGACCTGCGCCCGAGTGGGATAGGCGGCGTGCGTGCCCGGCGCCTGAACGGACAGGGAGGCGGCGGCCGTCGCGAAGGCGACCGCCTCGGGCAGGTCGGCACCGTCGGCCAGCGCGGTGGACAACGCGCCGACATAGGCGTCGCCCGCTCCGGTCGAGTCCACCGAGTCCACCTGTGGCGCGGCTTGATACGTGACCTCGACCGAGTCCGATGTCTTACAGGCCAGGACCGAACCGGCCGCACCCAGCGTGACGACGACGGACGGCGCTCCACGCAGACACAGCGACCGTGCGGCTTGAACTGCTTGCTCCGTGGTGCCGGTCGCGGCACCGCTGATCGCGGCCAACTCGTATTCGTTCACCACGAGCGGATCGCACCGGCGCAACAGGTCGTCGTCGAGTTGCGCCGCGGGAGCGGCGTTGAGCACGAACCGGCGAGCGAGGCCGGCCGCCCAGGCGACCACCGCCAGCGGTATTTCGAGTTGCGCGACAACGACATCGGCCGATTCGAGCAGCTCGGCCTCGTCTGCACCGGATTCCCAGACGAAATTGGCACCGGGGTCCACCACGATCTGGTTCTCGCCCGCGGCGACCGTGACGTACGCCCGTCCGGTTCGCACGCCCGGAACCTCCCGCAGCCCAGTCGTTTTCACGCCCGCCGCACCCAGCGAGTCGCGCAGCGCAGCGGCGGCGGAATCGCGCCCGACCCGCCCGACGAACTCGACGCACCCACCGACCTTGGCGGCGGCAACCGCCTGGTTGGCCCCCTTGCCGCCCGGGTTCGTCCGCGAGCCGACCGCCAGCACGGTCTCCCCGGGCCCGGGCAGCCTCGCCACCTCGCACACCACATCTTGGTTCATCGATCCGATGACCACGACCACTCCCGTCACGAGACCTGTTGCTCCACAGCGGTCTTCGCCTCCAGGTTGCCCGGCGCGGCCCCGGTGATCAACGCCACCAACCGATCCCCATCGATCTCCTCCGTCCGGTGCGCGGCCACCGAGCGCCCGCGGCGCAGCACCACCACGTTGTCGCAGATCCGCATCACCTGCGCCAGATCATGACTGATGATCAGCACGGTGACCCCGCGGTCGCGCAGCCCGCGCACCAGCTTCTCCACCGCCGCCGTCTCCCGCACGCCCAGCGCCGCCGTCGGCTCATCCATGATCACCATCGCCTTACCCCAGGCGACCGCCCGCGCGATGGCGATGCTCTGCCGCTGACCACCGCTCATCCGCCGCACCGTGGTCCGCACCGACGGCACGTCCACGTCGAGATCCCGCAGGATCTCCCCGCTCCGGCTGATCATCGCCTTCCGATTGACAATCTTGATCGGCCAGGACGGATACACGAGCTCCCGGTTCAGGAAGAGGTTCTGCCACACAGTCAGATCGTCGATGAGGGCGAGATCCTGGTACACGGTCTCGATGCCCATCCGCCGGGCGTCCTCCGGCGAACCGAGCCGCACCGGTTCGCCACGGAACCGGATCTCCCCGGAGTCGGGCGGCTGGACGCCGGTCAGGCAGCGCACCAGGGTGGACTTGCCCGCCCCGTTGTCCCCGACGAGCGCGGTGACCTCGCCTTCCGGAATGGTCAGGGTGACGTCGTCGAGCGCGCGGACGGAGTCGAACGACTTCGTCAGGCCGCGCGCTTCCAACATCGGTTCGGTCATGAGATGCCTACTTCCGGAATCGCGAAATAGCTGCTGCGAGAAGCAATACCGCGCCTACCGCGATCGGCTGGTAGTACTGCGAGATGCCGAGAATGGTGAACCCGTTGATCAGCGAGGTGAACAGGATCGCGCCGCACACGGTGCCGAGCACCGAGGCCTTGCCACCGCTCAGCGACGAGCCGCCGAGCACCACCGCCGCGATCGAACTCAGCAGATAGGTGGTTTGCAACGAAGGATCGGCGCCGCCGTTGCGCGCGACCAGCATGACGCCGGCGACGCCGCACAGCAGCCCGCAGGCGCTGTAGGCGAGCAACCGGATCCGGCGCACCGGAATGCCGGTCTCCCTGGCCGAGTCGATATTGCCGCCGGTGGCGAGCAGGTGCGTGCCGACCCTGGTGCGGAACAGGATGCCCGCCACCCCGAGCGCCGCGACCAGCGCGAGCAGCCAGAACCAGCGCAGCGGTCCGGCGCCGTCCAGCGCAAGGCTTTGCAGGAAGGGCGAATTCACCGCCACGCTGTTGCCGCTGGTGAGCAGCAGGGTGCAGCCGCTGAGCACGCTGAGCGAGCCGAGGGTGACCACGAAGTCGGTCATCTGGAAGTGCCCGATCAGCAGCCCGTTGATCACCCCGACCAGCAGGCCGCCCAGGATCGCCACCACGATGCCGGTCGTCACCGGGTAGCCGTGGCTGGTGAAGTACCCGAGCAGCGCGGCCGACCAGGGCAGCGTCGCGCCGACCGACAGGTCGATGCCGCCGACCACCACGGCGAACTGCTGGCCGAGCGCGAGCACGGTCAGGATCGTCGACGCGACGAGCAGGTCGTCGATGTTGCTGGTGGTCAGGAAGTTCGGCGTCGCGATGAAGAATCCGAGCCACACGATCACCAGCGCGATCGGCGCCGCGTAGTCGGCCAGCTTGGCCGGGATGCGCCGCTCGCCGAGCCGTCCGGGTGCGGCCCGCGCGACGTCGGCGATGGCACTCACTTGTTCACCAGCCCGGCCAGCGGATTGTCGAACGTGGTGATCGGCCGCGGGAACGCGGTGATCTGCTGTTCGACATTGTCCGAGCCGATGAACGCGATCGGCGCCACCACCCGCTCCGGAATCGTCTTGCCCTGATGCTTGGCCAGGCACGCCTGGATCGCGAGTTCGCCTTCGGCATAAGGGTATTGGGTCACTGTGCCGTACAGGGTGCCCGCCTTTACCGCGGCCAGCGCGGCCTGGATGCCGTCAACCGAGATCACCTTGACCTGCCCGGTACGGCCCGCGTTCTTGATCGCCTGCGCGGCGCCGAGGCCCATGGTGTCGTTGGCCGCGAAGATCCCGGTGATGTCCGGATGCGCCTTCAGGATCGCCTCGGTGACGGTGAGGCCCTTGTCCTGCTCGTAGTCGGCGGGCGCGCGCTGCACGATCTCCAGCTTGCCCGCGACCGCGTCGGTGAAGCCCTTGTCCCGGTTGATGCCGTTCTGCTCACCGGCAATGCCCTGCAGCACAATCACTTTGCCGCTGCCGCCGAGCGCGTCCAGCATCTTCTCGCCGGCGATCTTGCCCGCGGCGAGGTTGTCCGAGCCGATGAAGCTCGCGTAGCCGACCCCGGCCTGCTTGGAGGCGGCCGCGTCGATCTGGGTGTCCAGGTTGAGGATCGGAACGTTCTTGCGGGCCACCGGAACCAGCGGGGTGATCACGTTGGTCGCGTTCACCGGCACCACGGCGAAGCAGTCGTAGCCCTGCGCAGCCAGCGTGGAGATCTGCGCGTTCTCGCCGTCCGCGTCGGTCTCGGACTGACCCGCCTGCACCGCGACCTCGACCCCGAGCCGTTTGCCCTCCGCCAGCGCACCGTCGCGCAGCGCCGCCCAGTACGGGTTGGTGAAGTTGCGGGTGACTACGGCGATCTTGAAGTCGGACGAGGCGTCGCCGCCGCGGCCGCATCCGGCGGTGAGGGCCGCCGCGCTGACGAGGGCCAGGGCCACAAGCCCGATCCGGTATCGAGTGCTCATCTGGTATTCGACCTATCCTGTACGAGTTCAACTCGTGTTGACAACACGAGTTGATGTGTAGTGTGTGACCCGAATCACGAGACTGTCAAGGGTTCTTCGGCAGCTCGCTCGAATTGCCAGCACGACAGGAGTGACCCGATGGCAGTCACCCGAGCCGACGTGGCCCGGCTCGCCGGCACCTCACCCGCCCTGGTGAGCTACGTGCTCAACGACGGCCCGCGCAGCGTCGCCCCCGCGACCAGAGCCCGCATCGAGGCCGCCATCGAGCAGCTCGGCTATCGGCCGAACATGTCCGCGCGCAGCCTGCGGATGAACCGCGGGCACGCGCTCGGGATGGTCATTCCGGACGGGGCGAATCCGTTCTTCGCCGAGCTGGCGGCGGTGGTCGAGGCGGCCGCGTTCGCGCGCGGCTTCCCGCTGATCGTCGGGAACGCCGCGGGCGACGAGGCCAGGGAGCGCGCGTATGTGAGTGCCTTCATCGATCGCAGAGTCGAAGGGCTGCTGGCGATTTCGTCGTCCTGGGAGTCGGGCATCGCCGACGCCTGCGCCGCGGCGGACATGGCGTTGGTTGCGGTGGACCGGATCATCGATCCGGCGCGCTGCGCACACGTCATGTGCGATTCGCTGACCGGGGCGCGCATCGCCGTGCAGCACCTGATCTCTCATGGGCATCGCGCCATCGCCTGCCTGAGCGGTCCGCACGTGTCGACGGCCGATGAGCGGGTCGCGGGCTATCGGCAGGCGCTGCGCGACGCCGGACTGCCCGAAAGCGTCATCGTGCGCGCCGAATTCGGCGGAGCCGCGGGCTATCGCGCGCTCGACGAGCTGATGAGTGGCGCGCGCACGCCCACCGCCGTGTTCGTGACCAGCGATCTCCAGGCGATGGGCATGCTGCGCGCGGCCTACGACGCGAACCTGCGCGTCCCTGACGATCTCGCGATCGTCGGCTTCGACGGCATCGAGTACTCGCGCTACACCAGACCCGGCTTGACGACCATGGTCCAGCCGACCCGCAAGATGGGCGAACTGGCGGTGGAGCTGCTGCTGAAACAGATCGACACCGGGTCGGCCGAACCGGGCGTGGTCAGTTTGGACGCGGAGCTGAAGACGCGTGGTTCCTGCGGCTGCGCGGACGAATTCTGAGTGATACCGCTGCCCGGCAAGGATTTACGCGATGCGGACGTTGCCGCCGAGGTTGCCGTCGAGCAACGCCGCGCCGAGCGTGGTCACCTCGTGGCGCATGGCATTGCGGTGCCGCCAGCTGTGGACGAGCCCGGACTCGCGCAGGATCGACGCGTGCTCGCTCGCCGTCGCGGGTGAAATCCCCAGTCGGCGAGCGAGTTCGGTGGTGCTACAGCCCTCCGCGATCACCTGGAGCGCGGCCGCGCGGGTGCGGCCGAGCAGCGCGGTCAGAGCCTCGTTGGGCGGGCGCGGACCCCACGCGGCGGTGAAATCGTTGATGTCACGCAGGGCCGGAACGATCACCGTCATCGGCGCGTCCTTGTCCACCAGCGACATCAGCGTGAGTGGCTGGGGCCAGGCGAACAGCGAGGGGATGATGATCAGCCCGCGGCCGTCGAGGTGTTCGTCGTGGGTGCAATCGTGCTGGCGGTGGAGCTCGAGCACCGGCGCGCGCCAGGTCAGGTAGGGGTGCAGGTCGGCGAGCAGCCGTTCCACGCCCTCGGTGGCGAGCGTGTGCGCCATCCGCTCGGCGGCCTGTTCGAGATAGGACTGGATGTGCGCCCAGCGTCCGGCGAACGCCACCGAATGGAACGCCTCGACCGCGTCGGCGACCGCGCGGCGCGCGCTACCGTCGCGATCCGACAGCTCGGCCGTCCAGGCCGGCAGGGGCGCCTGGCCCTCCCGCGCCCGGCTGCGGATGACGCTGTCCAACTCCATCCGCAGCTCGTCGCGGGAGGCCAGGTGCAACGCCTCGATACCGGCGGAGATCGACCTGGCGCCCTTGGTCGGCGTGATCAGATCGAGAAACGAGTCGTCGGCGGGCAAGATGTCGGCCAGCACACCGAAGTTGGCCGGCATCGCGCCGCGCACCTGGCTGCGCCAGCCCGCGAAACCGGCGACGTTCCTGCGCTGCACCACCCGGGTGGCCAGCATGGTCTCCGCGATGGCGCCGAGCGCTGCGCCGACGCGGATGCGCAGCAGATCGTCGGGCGTGCAATAGATCCGCTTCATCCGCGGCTGTCCCCGGACGGGCCATGCCCGCCCGCTACTTCCCTACCCCGATACCGCAAGACGGCACCTCCGATCACCAAGAACCTCGCCACCGTACCGCGATGAGCGGATCCAGTCCCAGCAAAAGATCGTCGGCGTTCGCCGGAGCCTGCGCCTCCTTCGCCGCCTGCTCGTCGCGCCGCGACCACATCGGTGCCAACCGCTGCCTGCCCCGTTTCCATTCCGCGACCCAGCTGTCGGCCAGCCGGACCACCACCGGTACGACGCCGCCATCGGCGCGCACCGCTACGTTTTCCATCATCTTCCAACTCCTCGTTGTCACTGTTCGGAGCCTATGAAGGAGGAGGTGGCAAGGTCACCATGATTCGGCTCAGGCCGAAACACCGAGCACCGCACCGACACGCGATTGCCGCCGGCCGGTTGCCGAGGCCGGCGGGTGGCGCGGGCCATAGTGGAGTGATGGGCAACAGGAGGACGGTCGCGGCGGTGTTCGAACCGCTGGCGGAGGCCGCACTCGGAGCGCATCGGGCAGTGCGATTCGAGTTCTGGGACGGCAGCACCATCGAACCCGAGCGACCGTGCGCGGGGACCATCCGCGTCCGATCCAAGGACGCCCTGCGCCATATGGTTTGGGCGCCGGGCGAACTCGGGATCGGCCGGGCCTTCGTCTCCGGCGCGGTGGATCTGGACGGAGACATCTTCGCCATCCTTCGATCGCTGGCGACGACGGCGCCCAGCGACGCCGAACTCGGCCTCGGCGCGGCACGCAAGGCCATCCTCGCGGCCAGGGAACTCGGCGCGCTCGGGCAGCGGCCGGCACCACCGCCGGAGGAGGCGCGGCCGCGGCGCGGACCGCTGCACACCAAGCGGCGGGACGCGGCGGCGGTCAGCCATCACTACGACGTGGGCAACGACTTCTATCGGCTGGTGCTCGGACCGAGCATGACCTACTCCTGCGCGCGATTCGTCGCCGAGCAGGACGACGGACACGCAGGCCCGAACGCGACCGTGTCCCTGGCGGACGCACAGCGGGCCAAGCACGATCTGATCTGCCGCAAGCTCGACCTGCGACCTGGGATGCGCCTGCTCGACGTCGGGTGCGGCTGGGGATCCATGGCCATCCACGCGGCCGCGACCTACGGCGTGCAAGTGGTCGGCGTGACGATCAGCAGCGCGCAGATCGAGCTGGCACGCGAACGGGTCGCCGCGGCGGGGCTGTCCGCGAACGTGGAGATCAGGCTGTCCGACTATCGCGACCTGCGCGGCGAACAGTTCGACGCGATCTCCTCGATCGGCATGTTCGAGCACGTCGGCACCAAGCGGGCCGCGGCGTACTTCGAGACCCTGCGCGCCCTGCTCCGCCCCGAGGGCCGGCTACTCAACCACGCGATCTCCTCCGCGGGCGGGTCCGTGATGGGCGCGCGCTCGTTCGTCGGCCGCTACGTCTTCCCGGACGGCGAACTGGTCGACGTCGGCGAGGTCGTGCTGGCGATGCAGCGGGCCGGCTTCGAGGTGCGCGATGTCGAGGCGCTGCGCGAGCACTACGCGCTGACCTTGCGCGCGTGGGTCGCGAATCTCGAAAGCGCCTGGGACGAAGCGGTTTCGCTCACCAGCGAAGGGCGCGCCCGGGTCTGGCGACTATATATGGCCGCCTCGGCCCTCGGCTTCGAGGACGGCGGGCTCGGGCTGCACCAGGTGCTCGGCGTGGTGCCGGACCCGCAGGGGCACACCGGAATGCCGGGGACCCGGCGCGCGTGGCACTGAGCGCCGGGTCGGCCGAATTCAGGCGCGGGTGCGTACCGGTTCGCCGCGGTACCTGGAGTTCCCGCCGTCGATCCGCAGCAGCCGCCAGGTCAGCTTCGCCACCGGGTTCATCAGCCCGATGTCGGAGGCGAGCATGCGCGCCTCGCCGAAGAAGTCGCGGCGGCGGGCACGCGCTTCGGGGCTGCGCCAGAACAACTCCCGGCGAATCCCGATCGGGATGTCGAACTCGCGGAACAGCGAGCGCGGCGGCTTCACGATCAGGTCGCAGGCGATGAACATGATGATCGGGTAGGCCAGCGACAACGTGCCGCGCTGCACGAATCCCAGCTTCGGCACCCGCTGCCGCAGGTACTCGTGTGCGAAGGCGATGTGCCGGGCCTCCTCGGCGATGTGGATCCGCATCACGTCGCGCATGATCGGGTGCACGTTCTCGCCCGCGCGCAACACCGACTTCTGCACGTGATCGATCGGCTCCTCGCCCGCGAGCACGGCGACGAAGAAGGTGGTCGGGAAGAACCGGCCGAGCAGCGGCACCAGCGGGCCGACCGCCTTCATGAATCGGCTCATGCCAGGCACGTCCAGGCCGATCCGGTTCACCATCTCCTGGAACATCAGGGTGTGGTTGACCTCTTCGGCGACCTCGTGATTGAGGTAGCGGAACTCACCGGATCCGTTCGGCACCACGGCGAACAGATAGTTCATCACGCCGCCGATCAGCACCTCTTCGAATTGCAGGCCGACCTTCGCGACATTGGCCTGCCGCCACATACCGATCTCGATCTTGCGCGCTTCGGACTGCGCCAGATACCAGGGATGCGCGCCCAGCGGATCGCTGTCCGCGGGCAGGATCCAGCGCGGATCGTTCGGCACCACCGCCCACTCCGGCGCGTCCCAGTCGATCTCGGTGTACGGGTCGAAGTGCTTGTTCACCGACCCCTCGGAGAGCGTCGTCAGGATTCCCGCGTACGCGCTCTGCGCCGCGGTCCGAGACGGCGCCGTTGCCGACTTTGTAGCCATGACGTCTACCTCATATCCAGTCGAGGTTAATGTGACACATGTTTACAGTAACAGCCTGTCTCACTCAGATCTAGACCTCGCGCGGAACATATCCGGTAGCTCGGCTGTTGCCAGAACGGGGGCCGAGACGAGACTGAGGATGAACGTGCGGGTCGAAATCTGGACCGATATCAATTGTCCGTTCTGCTACCTGGGCAAGGAGCGGTTCGGGCAGGCGCTGGCGGAGTTCGCGCACGGCGACGAGGTCGAAGTGGTGCATCGCTCCTTCGAGCTGGATCCGAGCCTGGCCGCCGACGAGTCCGGGCCGGTGATCACCAAGATCGCGCAGAAGTACGGGATCAGCGAGGCGCAGGCCGCGGCCAACGAGCGCGGCATCGGGGCGCAGGCGGCCGAGCTCGGCCTGCCCTATGTGACCGAGGGGCGCGACTACGGCAGCTCCTTCGACATGCACCGGCTGCTGCACTTCGCGTTGGCGCAGGGTAAGCAGGAGGAGCTGCTCGACGCGCTCTATCGCGGGAACTTCGCCGAGGAGCAGTCGCTGTTCGGCGATCACGAGCGGCTGGTCCGGCTCGCGGTCGACGCGGGTCTCGACGAGTCGAGCGTGCGCACGGTGCTCGACGATCCCGATGCCTACGCCGACGCGGTGCGGGCCGACGAGCGGGAGGCGGCGCAGCTCGGGGCGACCGGCGTTCCGTTCTTCGTGATCGACCGCAAGTACGGCGTCTCCGGCGCGCAGCCGGTGGCGGTGTTCGCGCAGGCGCTGGACCAGGCATGGGGCGAGCGGCGGCCGGCTATCCAGACGATCGGCGGCGCGGACGCGTGCGGCCCGGACGGGTGCGCGCTGCCTGCGCGCGATTGACCTGTCGCACAAGCGAATCGGCCCCTGACCGGTAGCTACCGGTCAGGGGCCGAATGCGCGGTCCGGCTAGGCGCAGTTGCTCGGGGCGGGCTTGCCGCTGTACCGGCCGTCGAGCCAGTTCAGCATCGAGGGGAAGCCGACGACGGCGGTGGTCAGGTGATCCGGCGAGGGGAAGAGTTCGGATTCGACCCGCACGCCCGCACGGCAATACCGGTTGACCGTGTTCGTGATCGCGTCCAGCGGGATCAGCGTGTCCTGGGGGGAATGCCATTCGAAGATCGGCGCCTCGGGCACGCCGTCGTACAGCTCGACGCTGTTCTCGTCCGCCACCTCCCATGCCTTCGGATCGTGGGCCATCACATTGTCTTTCGCGTAATCGTCGAAGGCGTGCCCGGCGCCCCGCGCGATCAGGTCATTGGTGCAGCTGTTGGCGATGTCCCGGGCGGCGGCGAGTCCGCGCTGGCTCAGCGCGTCGGTGATCGGCAGCCGGTCCGGGTATTCCCGCTCCAGGCCGAGCACGGCGGCGAAGGCGAGGCCGAACGCCGGGTGCTGGTTGTGCCCGATGGCCCAGCCCATCGTCTGCAGGTTCATCGGGACACCGCCCTCGGCGGCGCCGACGAGGTTCAGCTCCGGCGCGTACTTCGGCGCGAGCGCGGCGGCCCAGGCGGTCGCCATGCCGCCGCCGGAATAGCCGGCCAGCGCGACCGGGCTCTTGCCGAGCCCGAGCCGGGAGAGTCGCTGTGCGGCGCGGACGCCGTCGAGGGTGATCTTGCCGCCCAATTTCGCCGCGCCGTAGGCGCTGTTCGGGCCGAGGTGGTCGGGCAGGGCGACGGACCAGCCGCGCAGCAGCGCGATGTTCAGCGCCGGCGCGAACGGGACGATGAAGTTCGTGTCATTGGCGTAGAGCCCGTGCGAGATCGCGCACTGGGTGCCGAGCCCGTTGATGATGTGCTGGAACGACAGCAGCGGCGCGTCGGCGCGGTGGCCGTTCGGGGTCAGCACCGTGGTGGTCGCGGCGATGGGCTGGCCCTGCGAGTTGGTCGAGCGGAACTTGATCAGGGTGACCGAGGCGTTGGGGAAGTAGAACAGCGGCGGCATCGGGCGGCTGTCCAGCACGTCACCGTTGGCCTTGCTGCCGATGTCGGCCGGCGCGGCGTAGAACGGGTCCGGGTCGGGGTTCGGCCAGATCGGCTGGGCGTTCGCGGTGGCCGCGCCCGAGGCGACCATGACCGCGCTGACCGTCAGCGCGCCGAATGCCGCGAGAATCGGTCTCAGTTTCGTGCCACCGGTTGCCAACCGAAAGAGTCGTCTACCCACTTGGCTATACCTCCACTGCATCGCGAGAATTTCAGGTGATCCGGTGAACCGCATTTCACGTGCGCGAAACGACAATAGTCATCGGCACGCCGATTGTCGCGGGCGTGCCGGTGCGAAAGTGTCGCAGATTACATGCCGGTTCTAATAGGAATCAAGCTGGGCTTATAGTGCTGCGCCGGCGACAGGAACACCGCGCGTCCAGGCCGCAGCCTAACCGCAAAAAGCCTGCTGGCCAGGCGTTTCCATCACCATACGCCGCCGGATAGGACCGACGCGCCATGGCGACAATTCGATTTCGCCGACCCTTTCAGGTCGACCTTAAGTCATTCTTCAGTTCGACTTAAAAAGCATTTTCCGCTGAATACCGGTGATTATCCGAACGTAGCGCACTCCCGAGTCGACTATCCCGTTGCCGTCATCCGGTCAGCGTAATAGCGCGGGCCGGAACGGTCTATCCGAGCTCCGTTCGACGGTAAGAATTCATGTGCCACTAACGAGGCGCTCCGGCGAAATTCACCGCGCGTGGGTCACGGCGGGGCGGCCGATGACCGGACCCGCGCCCCGCGGCGGCGGGAATAATGAACGCCCACCCCACGATTGGACCCGATCATGACCAGCGCTGACTTGTTGATCGATGCCTTCGGCCGGGTACAGGAGAACGTGCACGGCGCCGTGGCCGGCCTCACCCGCGACGAATTGGCGGTCCAGCTGGATCCGGGCGCCAACTCCATCGCCTGGTTGATCTGGCATCTGACCCGCGTGCAGGACGACCACATCGCCGACGTCGCGGGCACCGACCAGGTGTGGACCGCGGCAGGCTGGGCCGAGCGGTTCGGACTGCCGTTCGACGACACCTCGACCGGTTACGGCGACAACCCCGACGAGGTCACCCAACTGGGCGCGGCGTCGGCGGATCTGCTGCTCGGTTACTACGACGCGGTGCACGAGCAGACCATCGAATACGTCTCCGGCCTCACCGACGCCGACCTCCCCCGCATCGTCGACACTCGCTGGAATCCCCCCGTCACCCTCGCCGTCCGGCTCATCAGCGTCATCGACGACGACATCCAGCACTCCGGCCAGGCCGCCTTCATTCGCGGAGTCCTGTTGCGCCGCAGGTAAACCGAGGCACGAAATCAAGGTCGGCCCGGATGCCGAGCGGGTTCGGCCCGGCAACTAGCGAGATGCCGGGGGCCAGTTCTTCAGGACGGCGTCGAGGGCGTCCAGGGCTCTGAGCCAGGAGTCTTCGACATTGCGGGGGTGGGTGTCGTAGCGGCCGGTGTTTTCCAGGATGACGTAGCCGTAGAAGGTGCCGTGCAGGAGGCGGATGGCGTCGGTCTGGTCGGGCTCGGCGAGGTCGTAGCCGCGCAGGATGGCTCGGGTCATGTCCGAGTGCCGCATGGCCGCGCTGGCGGCGGCGGTGGCCGGGTCGAGGTCGAGCTGGGCAGCGGCGTAGCGGCCGGGGTGCTGCCTGGCGTAGTCGCGGTAGGCGTTGGCGAAGGCGACCAGGGCGTCCTTGCCCGCGCGTCCGGCCAGCGCGTCGGCGACCCGGTCGGCGAGTTCGGCCAGGGCCAGGACCGCGATCTTCACCCGCAGGTCGCGGGCGTTTTCCAGGCGAGAGTAGAGGCTCGCGTCCTTGACGCCGATCCGGCGGGCCAGCGCCGAGACGGTTACATTGTCGAAGCCGACCTCGTCGGCAAGTTCCGCCGCCGCGTGGATCAAGCTCTCGTCGGTCATTCGCGCGCGCGCCATGCCGCCCTCCTCATTGCCTACAGCCTTGACTCATTTGCCTAATACTCCTAGGTAGTTTAGCGTACCTACTTGTTAAATCAGCCAGTAGGTACGACCGAGGGGAGACCTCCACCATGAATGCATCGGTTTCCCATGCCGCGCGTCCGACCGAGTTCGGCCGGATCTTTCCGCCGGACGCGGCCTGGCTGGCCGGACAGCCGCGCGAGCCGATCCTGCTGCCCGAGCTGCCGATCATCGATCCGCACCACCACCTCTGGTACCACCCCGGATTCCGTTATCTCCTAGAGGAATTCGCGGCGGACACCGGCAGTGGGCACAACGTGATCGCGACCGTGCACGCCGAGGCCATGTCGGCCTATCGCACCGACGGGCCGACGGAACTGCGGCCGGTCGGCGAGACGGAGTTCGTCGCGAACCTGGCGGAGGAAAGTGACGCGGCCGGTGGTCCGACCAAGGTGGCCGCCGGGATCATCGGACGGGCCGACTTCGGACTCGGCGCCGAGATCGTCGACAACGTCATCGAGCACCACATCGCCGCCGGTCAGGGCCGCTTTCGCGGGCTGCGGTTCGGGGCGAGCTGGGACGCGAGCGCGGAGATCAAGCTCAGCCATCCGGACAGTCGTCCGCACATGCTGGCCGAGCCTGCCATCCGGGACTGCGTGCGCGCCGTCGCCGACCGCGACCTGAGCCTCGACCTGTGGATCCTGTCCCCGCAACTCGCCGACGCCGCCGAGCTGGCCGACGCGATTCCCGAGTTGCGGCTGGTGCTCAACCACTGCGGTGCGCCGCTCGGTTTCGGGCCGTACGCCACCGACCGGGCCGAGCACTTCGCGACCTGGGCGCGGGGCATCCGTCAAGTGGCCGAGCGGCCGAACGTCGTCTGCAAGCTCGGTGGCATCCTCGCCACCGCCGCCGCTTTCGACTATCGGACCGCGCCGACCCCGCCGAGCTCGGAAGAGCTTGCCGCCCTATGGCTTCCATGGTTCGAGACCTGTATCGACGCGTTCGGACCGCAGCGGTGCATGTTCGAGAGCAACTTCCCGGTGGACAAGATGGGGACCGGATACGCGACGCTGTGGAACACCTTCAAGCGGCTCGTCGCCGGCGCCTCCGAGACCGAGCTGGCCTCGTTGTTCTCGGAAACCGCCCGCCGTACATACCGACTGTAACTTTTGCGAACTCTGAGGAATATCCCATGACGAACTGGATCACCACCCCCGTCGGATTACCCATCCTGCGCGGCGCGCTCGAACTCGAGCACACCGCGAACGGCCTACTGCCGCATCGGCTTCCGGCATGGGCCCGGGCGCAGTATCCGGACGACTACCTGGCGATGGTCGAGGCCCAGCCCACCGGTGTGCACGTGGCATTCCGTACCAGCGCAACCGCCATCGAGCTGGACGTACTGCCCACGCGGACCGTGTACAAAGGCGCCCCGGCGCCCGCGGACGGCGTCTACGAACTGCGGGTCGACGGCCGGCCCGCCGGTCGGGGCAGCGTGTCCGGCGGCACCCGGCACATCATCGACATGGCCACCCAGTCGAAGATCACCGAGCAGGGCGCGGCGGGCACCCTCCGATTCACCGACCTGTCGGCCGAACCGAAGGACGTCGAGATCTGGCTGCCGCACACGGAAATCACCGAGCTGGTCGCCCTGCGCACGGACGCACCGGTCGAGGTGACCCCGGACCGCGGTCGCAAAACGTGGCTGCACCACGGCAGTTCGATCAGCCACGGCTCCAACGCCGAGGTCCCGACGCAGACGTGGCCGGCGCTGGCCTCCACGTTGGCCGGAGTCGAGCTGATCAACCTGAGCCTGCGCGGGAACAGCATGCTCGATCCGTTCGTCGCGCGCACCATGCGCGACACCCCGGCGGATCTGATCAGCGTCAAGCTCGGCATCAACGTGGTCAACGCGGACGCGATGCGGATGCGGGCGTTCGTCCCGGCGGTGCACGGGTTCCTCGACCTGATCCGGGACGGGCACCCCACCACACCGCTGCTGGTCGTGTCCCCGATCCTCTGCCCGATCCATGAGGACACCCCGGGCCCGGGCGCCCTCGAATTCGACGGCACGAGAGTGAGTTTCCGCGCTACGGGCGACCCGGCCGACCGGGCCATGGGGCGACTCACGCTCAACACGATCCGCGACGAACTCGCGCGCATCGTCAAGCAGCGCGCGGCCGACGACACCAACCTGCACTACCTCGACGGCCGCTCGCTATACGGCGAAACGGATTTCGTGGAGCTGCCACTGCCCGACGAGCTCCACCCCGACCCCGCCGCCCAGCGGCGGATCGGGGAACGCTTCGCCGACTTGGCCTTCGGCGACGCGGGCCCGTTCACCGCATGACCCCCTCGACCCCGCTGCCGCCGGCAGCGGGGTCGAGGGCCACCCCGACTCAGCGCACGGTGGTTGCGTCCAGACCTAATCGACACCTCTGAGTAGCCCAAATACGTTGCAGCACTTAAGCGAATTAAGTTGCAGTGCGGTTTGTTGCGAGGCGGTGACAAACACAACAGGATGGCTACCGAGGTGTGTTGTCACGGTCACTTCTCGGACAGATAGTGGGTCTGGACTTGCCCGGAGAAAGGGGTCCGGTTATGCGCTACAAGCCCGTTGTCTGGATGACCGCCGCGGCGGTTCTCGCCGGAATTCTCGCCTCGCCCACTGCTTCCGGCGAGCCGCCGGGGTCGCGCGCGCCGCACCCCGTCTCCTATCTGTTCAGCGATGCGGTGGACGCCGAGGCGGATCATCCCGGTGCGCCGCCGACCGGAGCCAACGACTGGGCGTGCAAACCTACTGCGCTGCACCCGAATCCGATCGTGCTGGTACACGGTGGCCCGGAGACCGTGCGGCTGGACTGGGGTGCGCTCGCGCCGTTGCTGGCCAACAACGGATACTGCGTGTACGCGCTGACCTACGGTTCGCTGCCCGGCATGCCCGCGCCACTCGGCGCGCTCGGCGGCCTGCTGCCGATCGAGCAGAGCGCGCAGCAGTTGCGCGACTTCATCATCAAGGTGCGGGCGGCGACCGGGGCACAGAATGTCGACATCGTCGCGCACTCGGAGGGCAGCCTGGTCACCGACTATTACGCCAAGTTCCTCGGTGGCGCGAACAAGATCGATCGCTTCATCTCGATCGGCCCCGGCTGGCAGGGCACCAGCTCGCTCGGGTTCGGGGCGCTGTTCACCGCGCTGGCCGCCAGGTTGCGGCTCATGCCCGCCCTCGGCGCCGTCATGGATCCGGTCTGCGCGGCCTGCCTGCAGATTCAGACCGGCTCGGAGTTCCTGCGCAAGCTGTCCGCAAGCGGCCCAACGGTTCCCGGCGTCACCTACACCAACATCGTCACCAGTCACGACGAGTTCGTGGTGCCGTACACCAGCGGAATCGTGCAGGGGCAGAACATCACCAACCACATCGTGCAGGACTACTGCCCCGGCGATCTGACCGACCATCTGCTGCTGCCCTACGACAAGGTGGTGGATCAGCTCGTGCTCAACGCGCTGGATCCGACCGCCACCGAGCGCCCGACCTGCACGAGCACCCCGCCGAACAGCTGAACCCGCACGGCAGAGCTCCGCCGGCCGAACGATTCGACCGGCGGAGACAAAGGTGCCGCCGAACTCCTCGTCGAGTTCGGCGGCACCGCTTGTGCGGAGTGCTACCAGCGACCCTTGCCCGCGAACTGTCCGAGGATCTCGTCGAAGCTCTTGCTCCACGCATCCCACGCCGCGTCACCGTCGTTGTTCGACGGTGTCGCGGAGCCGTCACCCCAGGGATCCCAGGAGTCGCCCGTGTTCGCGGAATCGTCGGTACCCCACGAATCCCAGGGATTCCAGCCCGAATCCCAGGGATTGTCTGCATTGTCCGAATTGTCATCGGAACCGTCGCCCCACGGATCCCAGGGCGAATTATCACCATTGTCCGAAGAGTCGTCGCCGCCCGGATTCCAGGGATTCCACGGATCCCACGGCGAACCGCCGGGCTTGCCCGGCTGATTATCCCCGCCGGGCTTTTCCCCACCCGGCTTTTCCCCGCCGGGCTTCTCGCCACCCGGCTTACCGCCGGGCTCGGCGGGCTTCTCGTCGTTCTGCCTACTGGACGTGCCGAAATCCTGCGTCCAGTACGGCGTACCGTTCCCGGCCTTGGCGTAGCCGACGCCGATGTCCTTCAACTGGCAGTTCAGGATGTTCGCACGGTGGCCCGCGCTGTTCATCCACGCGTTGACCACCTCCTCCGCGCCGCGCTGACCGGCGGCGATATTCTCCGCCCAGGTCTGCGCCCGATACCCGGCGGCGCTGATCCGGTCGCCCGGATCGCCCTTCGACGAGTTGTGATCCATGAAACCGCCGGCGGCCATATCTTCCGAATGGCCTTGCGCGGCTTGGGTAAGGTGGCTTTCCGCTTTCAGCGGTGCACAGCCCGCTTTGGCGCGCTCGGCATTGGTGAGGCTGACCACCGTGTCGGCGGGAGATTGGGATTGGGGAGCGGCCAGGGCCGCCGGGGCCCCGGTGGCGGCGGACAGGGCAATAGCCGAGACGCCGATAGCAGTGGAAAAAGACAGCATTGCAGCGGGAGAGAAACGCACTATTTCCTTCGAGAGTTGTCGAACTTATAGAAAAACCGCAGGCGGTATCAGCCGACCGGAGTCGGACCGAGCGCCAGTGGTTGCCAATCCGCGTCGGCGTCGGGGACGGCGTCCGCGGTGTCCTCGGTGACGGCGGGATCGTCGCCGTCGGCGGTGTCATCGAGGTAGGTGTCGGCGGCGGCGATGTCGCCGGTGTCCTCGATATCGGCTGCGAGACCGTCGGTTTCGTCGGTTTCGTCGCTATCGTCCTCGGTGACGACGGCGGCGGGTGCGGCGTGCGCGGGCGCCGCGTGCCTGCCCTGCGGCGCAGGGCCGGGCGCCGGGGCCGGGCTTGGCCGGTTGTTGTCGAGGAACTGGATCAAGCCCTTCGCCAGCACCGGGCCGACCTGCTTCACCAGGTCCTCCAGCACCGCGCGCAGCGGCGGAGGCAGCGCCGCGCTGCCGGTGGCGAGCGTGTCCACGAGGGCGGCCAGCGGTGCCGTGTTCCCGCCCGGCTTACCGGTGCCGCCCGGATTCGCGGTGCGCGGCTTGGCATTTACACCCGGCGCGACGGCCGGGCGATCGGCACGGTGCACGGGCAGTTCGGCCGGTGCGGCCGTGAAACCGTCCGGCCGCGCCTGCCGCGGCGAGGAAACGGGCGCCACCGAGACCACCGCGCGCTTCGGCGGCGCGACCCACACGCCGTCGCCCGAGGTCGAGGTCGTATCGTCGGCGATGGCCTGCCCCGCGCCGCCGTTGGCCGAGACCGCCAGGCCGATCAGCGTCGCCGTCGAGAGCATCGCCAATCGCGCGGGGACGACATTGTTTCGCGGCGCGCTGTGCTTCCCCATGAGTGCCTTCCTTCGAAATGATCGATCGCTGGCGAAGCCGACAGCCCATCCGCTGGGTACGACCTGGTTCGAACTGCCGGTCGGGAGCCGTTTTCGACCGCCGCTCTGCGGTCAAGTACGCGGTCCTGCGGGCTGTCGGCTTCCAATCTGGAGCGTAGAACTCGGCAGTGTGACGAACAAGCAGAACGGACATTCTTACAGCGAATCAAGATGCGATTAACTGATGTCCGATTTACCCATCACGACCAGATCACATCCACTGCCCCAACAGATCACCACCCGATCACGGCACGGACACGAAGCACTCCGTTCAGCCCTTCCGGATGAAACAGGTCGAATGCCGATCAGCAGCCTCCCGAATGGCGTCGAGCGATGGTTGTTAGGCCAACTGAACTCATGTGAGATTTGCCTTGAATCAGCACCTAGCCAAGGCCATTTGTGGTCAAAATGGGTGCGTGACGTGCATCCTGCGACGGCGAAGGAAGGTCATGCGCCTTCACTTGGCGAGCAACCGTTCTCCATTGACATCCCCAGGTCGTGGCCTCGCGGAGTTATTCAGTTGAAGGCACAAGGTGATCTGGGCAACAGGAAGGTTTAGCTTGGCGTAACGTTTGACGTAACAGTCGTCGCAGTAGATACTGCTTGCACACAAGTCGGCGTAACACCCCGAAGGCGGTCATTCAGACTCTCGCCACAATTCGCGGATGAACGCACAGTTAACGAAAGAATGTGATGTGTTTGCCGGTCCGCGTCGACCGGCAGGTGCCATGACTCGGTGACGGAATGCTCACTTAATTTTCAGTGTGGACCGAAGGTGCTGCGGATGAGCCGACGGCTCGATACAAAGGTTGCCGATGTCTGATTACCCCTTGCTAACTTCAAATACGATCACGCTGCGACAGTTCGATTACTTTGTCAACGCGGTGCAACTCGGCTCGCTGTCCGCGGCCGCGCGGCGGTTCGGAATAACTCCGTCCGCGATGTCGCAACAGATCGACGCGCTGGAGACCTCGCTCGGCCGGAAGGTGTTCGATCCACGCTCGCGCAGGTCGAGACTCACCAAGTTCGGCCGCGAGTTCTTCGCCCAGGCCTCGGATGTGGTCGAGTCCGCGCGGCAGGCGATGGCCATGGGCCAGACCTTCGGCGACGGCGTGATGACCGTCGGCACCACGCCGACCATCGCGCAGAAGCTGCTGCCGCCGCTCATCTACCGGATGCGCCACGAACGCAATATCGACAGCATCGAGGTCCGGGCGTTCACCGACCTCCGCGAGCTCAACGCGACCTTGGAAGAAGGCGCGCTCGATCTTGCCGTCGGCCCGCTCGAGCAGTCCGGCTCGCGGGTCGTGCACTGCTTCGGCGAGGAAGAACTCGTCGTCGTCTGCCACCCCAGCCAGCGCAGCAGCTTCGACGGCTCGTGGAAGCAGCTCGTCGAGGCGCCCTGGATCCGCTGCGGCTCGAACTCCGATCTCACCGATACGGTTTCGCGCGAGGCAGGCCGGGCGGGCGTGCATGTCCGGTTCGCCGTCCGCGCCCCCGACGTGACCACCGCGCTGAGCCTGGTGGAGCACGGCGTCGGCGTCGCGCTGGTGCCGAAGATGGCGCTGCACGGATCGGCCAGGCTGCTGTCCATCATTCGGCTGTCCCGCCCGATTCGCCGGGAATTGACCGTGCACGCGCGGGACAAGTCGATGCACGTGGAGAAATTCCTCGAGGTCATCACCGACTCCGAACTCGTCCGGAAGTTCGGCGCCGCCGGATTGCTCGACGTCCGGCGCCCGGAACCCGAAGTCGCGCACCGCACCCCGGTGCCGGTCGGCCCGCTTCCCTCGTAACCTGCAGCACGACAACAGAATTCACCCGGTGCGCGCACCACCCACGCTGTCCCGAACAGATCAGGCCCCGCCGAGGCGGGGCCTGATCAGTACCGAAACGGTCTTACTTCGGCGCGGGCGCCGGGGTGAACGGCTGGTTGATCGTGGTGAAGTACTGGATCGCCGCGGCGATCGCGACCGGCGCGGTGATGAAGATCTGGCCGGCGACCGTGCCGAGCGCGCCCATGGCGGCCGCGCCACCGAGGCAGCCGGCGATGATGCCGCCGACGAACGGACCGAACAGGCCGACGATGGTGCCGCCGACGATCACGCCGCCGAGCGCGCCGCCCAGGACGCAACCGACGGCCGCGCCGCCGAGGCCACCGACCAGGGTGGCGATCGAGGCGCCGAGGCTGATCGTGCCGGTCATCCGCGACCAGGCGGCCTGCTCACGGTCGTACTCGGACTTCCACGGCGCCTTGTCCTCGAACGGCAGGGCGACCGGCTTGTAGGTGGCCTTGGCCATGTCGAGCTGCGGGGTCAGCGTCGCGGTGCGGCCCGCGACGTCGGCCGCGATCGGGAACTCGAACTCGTCGATACGGAACTTCAGCGGGGTACCTGCCACGACATTGCCGTTGGCCGCCTTGATCTTCAGCGCGTCGCCCTCGACGACGATCGAGCCGGCGTCGATGGAGACGATCGCCTGGGAGTCGGTGGACTCGGCGGTGAAATTGATCGGCGCGTCAGCGTCCGCGGCCGGAGCCGCGTTGACGGTGCCTGCCGAGACGCCGAGCGCCGCGATCAGCAGCGTTGCCGTCGCGGCAAAGTTCCTCATCAACATTCTCAGATCCTTCTTAGGTGTGGTCGGGATGCGGTGAGCTTAGGATAGGCACTCCTAAACCTGTCAAGAGGTACGTTTTCGCCCCGGACACCGTGGGATGACGCGCGTCATCGCCCCGGATGCCAAGGCACGCATCGGGTTACGCGATCTGCCGCCGGTCAGGCGGTGCGGGCACGCGCCGTGGCTACCTCCCCGCCCGGTCGGCGGGCACCAGGACGTCGAGCCAGGCGCTCAGCACCGGCTCGGCCGCCAGGGTGGCGAAGTCGGCCTCGTCCGCTCCGGCGGAGCGCCACTTCTCCACCAGTGACATCAGTCGCACCGAGTCCAGGCCCGCGTCGGTGAGATCCCCGTCGACCGGCACCTCGTCCGGCGCCACACCCAGTGCGGCCGCGATATCGGCGATCACGTCCTGGCGGCCGAGAGTGACCGGCTCGCTCATGATTTCCTCCGTGTGGTTCCGCATGCCGGGTCAGGCCGCATTCGATTGCCGCAGCGCGAATTCCAGCGCGTCGGTCGTCGTCACCGCGCCACAGCGGCGGGCTACGTAGTTCATCGCCATCAGGTGTTCGTCGCGGCCGAAGTCGGCGGTCGCGTCCAGCACCACGAACGGCTTGATGTCGTTCATGAACGCGTCCGCGGCGCTGAGCATGCAGCCCATGTGCGCGTACACGCCGGTGACGACGAGCTGGTCGCGGTTGTAGTGGTTCAGCAACTCGCGCAGGTCGGTCCGCTGGAACGCCGAGTAGCGCCACTTGGTCACCTGGATGTCGGCCGGCCCGGGCGTCAGGTCGCCGACCACCTCGGTGGCCGGGCCGGTGGTCAGTCCGCTACCCCAGAAATCCGCGAGAATGCCGCGGCGAGAGGGATGTTGATCGCCGGGCTGCATGGTGTAGATCACCGGAACGCCGGCCGCGTTGCACCATTCGCGCAGCCGCCGGATATTGGCGATGACCGTCGAGATCGGTTCCTGGTCCAGTTCATACGCGTCGATGAAGTACCGCTGCATGTCGTGGATCAGCAGCGCCGAGCGCGACGGATCCAGCGACCACGGCACCTGATTCGAGACGATGTCGTCGCGTCCCGGTATCGAATACGGCGCTATCGGCGGGATAGCCAACAGTCTTCTCCTGTTCAGTGATGTCGGACAGTGTCAGGCGTCGAACGTGGCGCCGCCATCGACCCGCAGGTCGTGCATGGTGATGTGGCGAGCACGCGGCGAAGTCAGGAAGTAGATGCTTTCGGCGACGTCCTCGGGCTGGGCCACCCGGCGCAGCGGGATGCCGACGCGGAAGTTCGCGGGGTCGCCGGCCAGCACGTGATCGCGGGCGGACTCGGACAATTCGGCCGCGTCCTCGGCCCACATGCCGCGCAACATCGGTGTGTCGGTGGAGCCGGGGGACACCAGGTTCACCCGGACACCGGCCGCGGCCACCTCCAGGCCGAGCGCCATCGCGAACGCGCGCGCCGCGGCCTTGGACGCGCCGTAGGCGGCCATGCCGACCCGCGGGGTGCCCGCCGCGTTCGAGGTGACCACCACGATCGAGCCGCCACCGTTCGCGGCGAGCACGGCGGCCGCGCGCCGGGTGACGTTCATCGTCCCGGTGGCGTTCACCGCCAGGCACCGATCCCATTGCGCGCCGGTCAATTCCGCCACCGAACCGGTTTCCAGGATGCCCGCAGCGTGCACGACGGACCCGATCGGGCCGACCCGCTCTGCGGCCGCGGCGAACGCCTTGTCCACCGCGTCGGCATCGGTCACGTCGACCTGCTGCGCGTGGGTGATGCCCTCGCCCCGGGTCGAGCCGATCTCGGCCGCGGCGTCGTGCACCGCGAGGTCCTGATCCCACAGCAGCACCGGCACCGCCGACCTGGCCGCGAAGATCTGCGCCGCCGCGCGGCCGATACCGCGGGCCGCGCCGGTGACGATCACACCGCCCTCGGCTTTACTCTCCCTAGACATGTGCTTAGCCTAACCTTAATTTCTGATAGAAGTAAATCAATGACGTTTCGGCTAGAAGGAGTGCCAGTGCCGTCTCAATCCGACCTAACCCCTTGGCCCACAACCGAAGTCGAGCAATATCGCGCGTTGGGGTACTGGACCGGGGAGACCTTCGGCGACATGCTCAGCGCCCGCGCCGCGGCGACGCCGGACGCGATTGCCGTGGTAGACGACCGAAACCGATGGACCTACGCGCAACTGGAGACGCGCGCCACTTCACTCGCTGCCGGGTTCGCGAACCTCGGCGTGCAGCCGGGTGACCGCGTACTGGTCCAGCTGCCCAATATCGCCGAGTTCGTCGAGGTGATCTTCGGGCTCTTCTACGCGGGTGCGCTGCCGGTCTTCTGCCTGCCCGCGCACCGTCAGTCCGAGCTGATCCCGATCGCGCAGGCCAGCGGCGCGGTGGCGATGGTCACCTGTCATCACCACCAGAAGTTCAACCACGCAACGCTTTCCGCGATCCTGCGGGACAACTCCGCCGCGCTGCGGCACCTGATCATCGTCCCTGACCAGCAGGGCGCCGCGCTGCCCGGCGGCACGCACGCGCTCGACGACCTGCGCGCCGAACCACGCGAGCTGCCGCGGGTGGACGCCGCCGACGTCGCGTTCCTGCAACTGTCCGGCGGCAGCACCGGGACGCCGAAGCTCATCCCGCGCACCCACGACGACTACCTCTACAGCGTGCGCCGCAGCGTCGAGCTGTGTGAACTCGACAGCAGCAGCGTCTACCTCGCGGCGTTGCCGGTGGCACACAACTTCCCCATGAGTTCGCCGGGCATCCTGGGCGCGCTGGTCGCGGGCGGCACCGTGGCGATGGCCATCGATCCCTCCCCCACCACCGCGTTCAGCGCGATCGAGCGGTTCGGCGTCACCATCACCGGACTGGTCCCGCCGCTGGCCCGGCTGTGGGTCGAACGCGCGGAAGCCAGTACCAAATACGACATCTCGAGCCTGCGGGTGCTGCTCGTCGGCGGCGCGCGCTGCCCGGACGAGCTGGCCCGCCGCATCCGCCCCGCGCTCGGCGCGACGTTGCAGCAGGTGTTCGGCATGGCCGAGGGCCTGGTCTGCTACACCCGGCTCGACGATCCGGAGGAGGTGGTGCTGGCCACCCAGGGTCGCCCGATGTCCCCGCACGATCAGGTCGCGGTGGTCGACGAGCAGGGCAACCACGTCCCGCCCGGCACCGATGGCCTGCTGATCACCAAGGGGCCGTACACAATTCGCGGGTACTACCGCAACCCCGAGGCCAACGCGTCCTCGTTCACCGCGGACGGCTGGTACCGCACCGGCGACGTGGTGAACCTGCGCCCGGACGGCAACCTGGTGGTCAAGGGCAGGCTCGGCGACCGGGTCAACCGCGGCGGCGAGAAGATCTCCGCCGAGGAGATCGAGGCACACCTGCTCGACCACCCGCTGATTCGCGACGCGATCGTCGTCTCGGTGCCGGACGAACGCCTCGGCGAGCGCAGTTGCGTCTTCGTGCTGGCCGCCGACCCCGCCACGCCGCCGGCGCTCGGCCAGATCCGCCAGTTCGTCCGCGAGCGCGGCGTGGCCACCTGGAAGATCCCCGACCTGCTCCAGGTCGTGGACAGCTTCCCGGAAACCAGCGTCGGCAAGATCAGCCGCCGCTCCCTGCGCGCCGCGCTTACCGCCCAGGCCGCCGCGACCTGACCCGCACGCCAGCCGGTCGCCGCGCACGACGTCGCCGTCCTTCGCGCCGTGCGCGGTACCGCTGAGCCCGTCCGCCATCGACGGACCAGGCATTATCGTGTGTGGGTGCGTAGCGAGACCGGCGGTGGCGAGGACGTTTCGCCGCGGGCGTTATTCGTGACCAGGTTGACCGAACTCTGGGAGGCCGCGGGCAATCCCACCCTGCAACGAGTCGCGGACACCACCCAAGCACGACTCAAAGCCACCCGCACCCCAGCACAAAACCAGCGTTCCTCGATGCAACGCATCAGCGACTGGCGCAGCGGACGCAACGTCCCCTCCCGCTTCGAAGCACTGGACCCGGTACTGGTGACCCTGATCGCCCTCACCCGCCAGACACCCGGCCCGGTCCCCTCCGTCCTGACCAACCGAACGACATGGCGACGAGTCTGGAAAGCCGCCAGCACCCAACCCCTACGCCCGGCAGTCCTGACCTCCCTCCGCCGCGACGTTCCGATGTTCCTCGGCCGCGACACCGAACTACAACGAATCCTCGACGCCGCCGAGCCGGGCCGAGTCGTGTCCATCCACACCATCGACGGCATGCCCGGCATCGGCAAAACCGCGCTGGTCACCCGCGCGGCACATCTGCTGTCAGACAAGTTCCCCGACGGCCGATACTTCGTCGAACTGAACTCCCACACCCCAGGCCAAGCCCCCGCCGACCCCGCCGAGGTCTTGGCCACCCTGCTCACCGGCCTCGGCATCGCCCCCAACCACATCCCCGACACCCTCACCGCACGCCGAGACCTCTGGCGCGACCGCACCGCCACCAAACAAATCCTGCTCATCCTCGACGACGCCCGCGACCACGACCAGATCGAACCACTGCTACCCACCGGCCCCCGACCCCTCACCCTGATCACCAGCCGCCGCCGACTCATCGCCCTCGACAACGCCTTCCCCCTGCCCCTCGACACCCTCGACCCCGACAACGCCGCAAACCTGTTCTGCCAACTGGCCCAACGCAAACCCTGCGACGACGACCACGCCGCAATCGCCGACATCGTCCAGCTGTGCGGATACCTACCCCTGGCCATCGTGCTCCTCGCCGGCCGCCTCGCCCACCACCCCGCATGGACACTCACCAGCCTGGCCGACGAATTCCGCACCACCCAACACCGACTCGACGAACTCGACACAGGCCAACGAGCAGTCCGCGCCGCCTTCACCGCCTCCTACGACAACCTCCCACCCGACAGACAACGCCTGTTCCGCACCCTCGGCCTGCACCCCGGCACCGACTTCGACGCCCACGCCGTCGCCGCATTGAACGACACACCCCTCACCGAAACCCGAACCCACCTCGACGCCCTCTACACCGACAACCTCATCCACGAAACCACCCCCGGCCGATACCACTTACACGACCTGGTGCGCGAATACGCCCGCGCCCTCGACCCGACCGGCGGCTCCGAACCCACGCGGCGACTACTGGACTACTACCGCAACACCGCCGCCGCAGCGGACCGATGGCTGACCCGAAGACCCCACCCCGCCGACGGCAACCGTGCGCCCGGTGCCCCGGTGCGGGAATTCGACGACGGGGCACAGGCGCTGGCGTGGCTGCGCACCGAGCGAGCCAACCTGCTCGCCTGCATCGAGCACACCGCCGGTGATGATCCCGCGCGCATGGTCGATCTGACCGAGGCACTCGCGGAACTGCTGGAGCGCGAAGGACCGTGGTCGTCGGCCCTGCGGCTGCACCGGCGCGCCGTCGCGGCCGCGGACCGCATCGGCAACCGCCTCGGCCAGGCCAACGCCCTCACCAATCTCGGCACCCTCCAGTGGCAGACCGGGAACTACGACCAGGCCGCCGACCTGCTCCGGCAGGCGCGAACCCTGTACCGCGAGAACGGCTACCCCATCGGTGAGGCCGACGCCCTGGCCAATCTCGGCGGCTTCCACCGATACGCCGGTGACCTCGGGCAGGCCGCCGACCTACTGCGGCAGGCGCGAACCCTGTACCACGAGAACGACTATCCGTTGGGCGAGGCAGGCACGCTGATCCGACTCGGCGGCCTGCTCCGCGACAACGGGGACCCGCGCCAGGCCGCGGACCTGATCCAGCAGGCCCTGGCGCTGTTCCGCGCCACCGGCTCCGCCCTCGGCGAGGCCGACGCCCTCGGATTCCTGGGCAGCGTGCGCCGCGAAACCGGGGACTATCGCGAGGCCGGCGACCTGTTCCGGCAAGCGACGACGCGGTTCCGGGAATTCGGGCACCGCAGAAGCGAAGCCCGCTGGATCGGCAACCTCGGCCTGGTCTGCCGGGATACCGGGGACTACGAGCAGGCCGCCGAGGTGATCCAGCAGGCCTTGGCTCTGTTCCAGGACATCGGCCACCGGCTCGGCGAAGCGATCAACCTCAACAATCTCGCCACCGTGTACCAGCGAACCCGGAACCATGAGCAGGCAGCCGAACTCTCCCGGCAAGCCCTGATCTTCTTCCGGGACATCGGCTATCGCATCGGCGAGGCCGAAGCACTCGCCAACCTGGGGGCGGTGTACCGGGAAACCGGGAAGAACGCGGCGGCCGCCGATCTGTCCCGGCAGGCCTTGGCCTTGTTCCGGGAGATCGGCTACCGCGTCGGCGAAACCGAAGCACTGAACAACTGCGCGACGGTGCTGCTGGCGACCGGCGACCTCGGCGAGGCGTCGGCGATGTTCACCGACGCGCTGACCCTGGCCAGCGCCATCGGCAACCGAATCGAGCAGGCCCGCGCCCTGGACGGTACCGCCCGCTGCCAGGCGGCCCTCGGCAACACCGCCGGCGCCGCCGCTCGGCTGGGCCGGGCCATCGAGCTCTACCGCCGCCTCGGCGTGCCCGAAACCGACTCCGCGACAACCTATCTCGCTACGCTCGAAGCCTCAGTTCAGCCCGGGTGAGAGCTCGTCTGCCGGTATACCGTCGCACTGGCGATTACAACCGAATGGGTTCACGCGCTAGGGTAGGCAAACCTAAATAACACCTCGCCCGTCTCAGCTCGGAATCGTGGAGAAATTACCAGATGGAAGGTACGCGCGCACGGACCAGGCGCTGGCCGGGGTGGCTGCTGGCGGCGGCCGTCCTGGTGGCCGCCTGTGTGCTCAGCCTCATGATCGGTACCAAGGCGATTCCGGCCGGGCAGGTATGGGATGCGCTGTGGGGTTCCGACGGGTCGGCGGACGCGCTGGTCGTCACCGAGTATCGGGTGCCGCGCACACTGCTCGGCCTGCTCGCCGGAGTGGCGCTGGGCGTGGCCGGGTGCCTCATGCAAGGGCTGACGCGCAATCCGCTGGCCGATCCGGGGCTGCTCGGCATCAATGCCGGAGCGGCCTTCGTCATCGCGATGGCGGTCTCGTTCCTGGGCGTCACCGAGATCACGTCGTACGTGTGGTTCGGGTTCGCCGGCGCCGCGGCCGCGTCGGTAGTGGTGTACCGGCTGGGCACCGCGGGCAGGCAGGGGACGGATCCGGTCCGGCTGACGCTGGCCGGGGTCGCGATCACGGCCGTGCTCTCCGGACTCACCAAGGGGTTGATGCTGCTGGACCCCAAGGCCTTCGACCACATGCGGAACTGGGACGCCGGATCGTTGACCGGGCGCGGTCACGACGTCATCGCCGGCGCGGCGCCATTCATTCTCCTGGGCCTGGTGGCGGCGGTGATCGCCGCGCGCTCGCTCAACGCCGTCGCCCTCGGCGACGACCTCGCCCACGCGCTCGGCGTGCACGTCGGGCGGACCCGGCTGCTCACCGTCACCGCGCTCACCCTGCTGTGCGGCACCGCGACCGCGGCGGTGGGTCCGATCACCTTCGTCGGCCTGGCCGTGCCGCATATCGCGCGCTGGATCGTCGGACCGGACCAGCGCTGGATCGTCGGCTACTCCCTGCTGCTCGGGCCGATTCTGGTGCTGGGCGCGGATACGCTGGGACGCATCATCATTCGGCCCGACGAAGTGGCGGCCGGATTGGTGACCGCCTTCCTCGGGGCGCCCGTCCTGATCTGGCTGGCGCGGCGGCCCCGGGTGAGTGCGCAATGACCGCCATCGATTTCGGCCACTCGGTGCTGGTGCTCCGAACCCGCCGCCTCGCCGCCCGGGTGAGCGTTCGCACCGTGGTGGTGTGCGCGATGCTCATCGTCGCGGCGCTGGCCGTGGCCGTATTGTCGCTCGGCACCGGCGATTACCCGATTCCTCCCGATCGGGTGCTGCGGGCGCTGTTCGTCGGGGATCAGCGTTTCGACCGGCTCGTGGTGTGGGACTGGCGATTTCCGCGCGTGGTGCTGGCTCTCGCGCTGGGCGCGGCGCTGGGCGTGAGCGGCGCGATCCTGCAATCGGTGACCCGCAATCCGCTCGGCAGCCCGGACCTGATCGGCTTCAACACCGGCGCTTACACCGGCGCGCTCGTCGTCATGCTGGTGCTGGGCGGCGGCGGGTTCGAGACCTCGGCGGGTGCGTTCCTCGGCGGATTGGCCGCGGCCCTGGCCATTCAGCTGCTGGCTTTCCGGCACAACGTCACCGGCTTCCGGCTCATCATCGTGGGCATCGGCGTCAGCGCCATGCTGGCCTCGGTCAATACCTGGCTCATTCTGCGCGCCGACCTCGCCGCCGCCACCTCGGCGGCCGCCTGGGGGGCCGGCTCACTGAGCGGGGCCACCTCGGCACAGGTCGCGCCCGCGCTCATCCTGCTGGCGGTGCTGGCGGTGGCGGCCGTCGCGATCGCGCCTCGCTTGCAGATCCTGGAATTGGGCGACGATCTGGCGCAGGCGTTCGGCGTCCGGGCCGGACGCGACCGCCTGCTGCTGATCGTGCTGAGCGTCGCGTTCTGTTCCGTCGCCACGGCCATCGCCGGGCCCATCGCGTTCTTGGCCTTGGCCGCACCGCAATTGGGCCGCCGCCTGGCCCGCACGGCCTCCACCGCATTGGCTCCGGCCGCTGCCATGGGTGCACTGCTGTTGGTGACCTGCGACTGGATCGCGCAACGGCTGTTCGCGCCCACGGCGCTTCCGGTCGGCGTCGTCACGGTATCGGTGGGCGGGCTGTATCTGGCGTATGTGCTTGTCGCCGAGGCGAGACGGAAGTAGGGGAAGCGACGATGAACGACAAACACCGCGCCGGAACAGAATTGGCCGCCGACGGCGCGCTGGCACAGACGAACGGCCACGGCGTATCGACGGATCGGGTCCGGCTGCGGGCCGATCAGGTGCGCCTCGGCTATCGCGGCCGGACCATCAGCGACCACCTCTCGGTCGACATCCCCGACGGCGCCTTCACCGTGATCATCGGCCCCAATGCCTGCGGGAAGTCCACCCTGTTGCGCGCGCTGGCCCGGTTGCTCACCCCGGAAGACGGCGCCGTGCTGCTCGACGGCAAGGCCATCACCGCCTACCCGGCCAAAGAGGTGGCCCGCCGCATCGGCCTGCTCCCCCAGTCCTCCACCGCTCCGGACGGCATCCGGGTCGCGGATCTGGTCGCGCGCGGCCGCTATCCGCACCAGACCCTGCTCCGCCAGTGGTCGCGGGCGGACGAGGCCGCGGTCACCGCGGCCATGGCGGCCACCGGAGTCACCGACCTGTCCGCCCGTTCGGTGGACGAACTGTCCGGCGGCCAGCGCCAACGCGTCTGGATCGCCATGGTGCTGGCGCAGGAGACGCCGATCATCCTGCTCGACGAGCCGACCACCTACCTGGATATCGCCCATCAGATCCAGCTGCTGGATCTCTGCCGCTCCTTGAACCGGGAATCCGGCCGGACCGTGGTCGCCGTCCTGCACGATCTGAACCACGCCTTCCGCTACGCCGATCACCTCATCGCCATGCGGGACGGTCGGGTGATCGCCGCCGGTGCGCCGCGCGAGATCGCCACCGCCGAACTGGTGCGCGCGGTCTTCGCCCTCGGCTGCCGCATCATCGACGACCCGGAAACCGGTACGCCACTGGTGATTCCGCTCGCCGAAAACGCGGCGGGCGAGAGCTGATCCGGCGACCGGCAGCGGCCTCTCCGGTACGCCGGGGCATGATTTCCTCTTGGAATTAATGTTAGGCTAACCTTCCCTTTGTCCTCCTTGTCGGGTCTCATCGCGCCGCGCGGACCGAGGGAGGGGTCAATACGTCGGTGGTGAAGGAGTTGCTGTGGGCCTGGTGGAACGGGACGACACGGGCGCAGGTCATCCCGGATTGCCGCTCACCGGAGCGCAACTGGGCATCTGGAACGCCCAGCGCCTCGATCCCGAGTCGCTCAGCTACCTGGTCGGCGAGGTGCTCGAGATCTCCGCGTCCGAGACCATCGACGTGACGTTGCTGGACACCGCCATCCGCCGCACCATCGCCGAGACCGACACCATGCGGCTGCGGTTCAGCGACACCGCCGACGGCCCGCGTCAGCGGATCACCGACCTGGAACCGGAACTGCGACCGCTCATCGACCTGCGCGACGAGACCGACCCGATCGCCACCGCGCACCGGCTGGTCGCGGCCGAACGCGAACGGGCCGCCACCGATTGCCGCACCATGGTCGACCGGCAGCTGTACACCTACACGCTGCTGCGACTCACCGACCGCGACGTGTGGTGCATCCAGCTCTACCACCATCTGATCATCGACGGATACAGCGCGGCCATGGTGTCGCGCCGGGTAGCCGCGCACTACACCGCGTTGCGCCAGGGCAGCGACGTGCCGCCGCCGAAGTGGGGCTCGTTCCGGACGCTCGTCGCGGAAGACCTCGAATACCGTGCCAGCCAGGCCCATCGGCACGACCGCGACTACTGGCGGGATCGGCTCACCCCGCTACCGTCGCTGGACGGACGTGGCGCCGCGCCGGAGGGAATTGTCGAGCAGACCCACGAGGCGCGTGCCGTCCTCGACGCCGATCTGGTGACACGCATCAAGGCGGCGGCCGCCGCGACCGGCATCACCTGGGCCGACGTGCTCGTCGCCGGTTATGCGGGATTCGTGCATCGGTTGCTCGGGGAGACCGACGTGGTCATCGCCCTGCCGGTGATGGCCCGGGTCGGCAAGGTCGCGCTCACCACACCGTCCATGGCGGTCAATGTGCTGCCGCTGCGGATTCCGGTGTCCGGCCAGGACCGGCTGGGCGAGCTCGGCAAGCGGGTGGCCGACGCGCTGCGCGAGGTGCGTGCCCACCAGCGTTTCCGCGGTGAGGACTTGGCGCGCGAATTCGGCGGCACCCAGACCGGCGCGCTGCTGCACGGCATCGGCATCAATCTGAAGGCATTCGACTTCACCCTCGATTTCGACGGTGCCACAGGCATTCTGCGCAATGTCGCCGGTGGTCCGCCGGAGGACCTCGGCCTGACCGTCACGCCGCTCGCCCAGGATCGGATCCAGCTCGGGTTCGAGGTAGACGCGCGGTCGCTCGACGCCGAGACGGTGCACCGCCGGATGGCCGCACTGGTCCGGATGATCACCGAACTGGTCGACGACGCGGACCGGCGGATCGGCGCGATCACCCTGTATCCGGCCGAGATCGGCGCGCGGATCGCCGTCGAGCGGGCCGGCGCGCCCTTGCCCGGGCACCCCGCGGACGCGGTCGAGATCTTCGATCGGATGGTCGCCGCGCGCCCGGACGACATCGTGCTGGTCGGCGGCCGCGAGCAGGTCACCGCGGCCGACCTGGGTGCGCGGGTACACCGGCTGGCGCGATATCTGCGCGGCCGGGGCGTCGGTCCCGAGGACATCGTCGGCATCGCGCTGCCCCGCACCGTGGAGATCGTGGTCGCCCTGCTCGCGGTGCGGCATGCGGGCGCGGCCTACCTCATGCTGGATCTGGGGCATCCGGCGCAGCGGCTCGCCGACATCGTCGACGACGCCGCACCGGTACTGATCCTGACCGGCGACGACCGTGGCGAAGCGGTTTTCGCCGATCGATGCGACCAGCTGATCCGGTTGTCGGACAGCGCGATTCGGGAAGCCGTCGCCGAGTTCGCGAGCGGTCCCCTGGCCGAGGCCGAACTCGGCGCGCCGCGCTCGGACGCACATCTCGCCTATCTGGTGTACACCTCCGGCTCCACCGGAAAGCCCAAGGGCGTCCAGATCACCTGCGGCGCACTGGCGCAGTTGCTCCAGCACCACCGCTCGCTCGACTACGCCGAGGCCGCCGCGCGAGCCGGCGGGCGGCAGTTGCACGTTGCCCACACCTACTCCTTCGCCTTCGACGCGGCGCTGGACCAGTTGCTCTGGCTATGGTGCGGCCACCGGATCTACCTGTACGACAACGACATTCAAAAGGACGCCGCCGCGCAGGTCGCCGCCTTCGCCGCGGACCGGATCGACGTCGTCGACACCACTCCGTCCATGGCGACCGCGCTGATCGACAACGGGTTGCTCGACGGCGCGCACCGCCCCGGGCTGCTGCTGCTCGGCGGCGAGGCGACCCCGCCCGCGCTGTGGTCGGCGATCGTCGCGTCGGAGGTGCCCGCCCGCAATATGTACGGCCCGACGGAGGCGACGGTCGACGCGCTCAGTGCGCCCCTTTCCGGTGCGGTGCCGCACGTCGGCCGCCCGCTGGCCGGCACCCGCGCCTACCTGCTGGACGGCGGGCTGCAACCGGTGCCCGACGGCGAAATCGGCGAGTTGTACTTGGCTGGAACACAATTGGCACGCGGCTACCTCGGCCGCGCCGCACTGACGGCCGACCGCTTCGTCGCCGACCCGTTCGCGGCGGGTGAGCGCATGTACCGCACCGGCGACCGGGCGCGCTGGCTGCCCGGCCAGGGCTACGACTATCTGGGCCGCGCCGACCAGCAGATCAAGGTGCGCGGCTATCGCGTGGAATTGGGTGAGGTCGAGGCGGCGCTCGGTGCGCTGCCCGGCGTGGCCGCCGCGGCGGCCACCGTCCGAAAGACCGGCGACAGCACCCGATTGGTGGGCTATCTGGTCCCGGAGGCGGGCGGAACCCTCGACGCCGATCAGTTGCGGCACCGGTTGACCACCATGGTGCCCGACCACCTGATCCCATCGGTGCTGGTGCCGCTCGACGCGCTGCCGACCACCGTGAACGGCAAGCTCGACCGAGCGGCACTCCCTGCGCCCCAACTGGTTTCAACGGGACGACCGCCCCGCACCGAGCCGGAGCGCGCGGTCTGCGCTGTGGTCGCCGAGGTGCTGGGCGTGGCGCGGGTCAACGCCACCGACGACTTCTTCGGGCTCGGCGGCGACAGCATCACCGCCATCGGCGTGAGCAGCCGATTGCGCGCCCTCGGATTGGCCGTCCAGCCGAAAACCCTGCTCGCCCAGCGCGATCTGGCCACCGTCGCCGCCGCTGCCCAACCCGTGACACACGGGGCCGACGCCGCGGCGCCGGACGAGGCCACCGGCCCGGTCCCGATTCCGCCCCTGGTCGGCGCTCTGCTGGAAGCCAACCCCGGCGGCCGCGGCATCGCCGGATACGCCCAGTGGACCGCGCTGACCCTGCACGAGGACGTCTCCCTCGACCACCTGATCACGGGCCTGCAAACCCTGCTCGACCGCCACGACGCGTTGCGGCTGGTGTTCGACGCAACCGACGCCGACCCCGGACTGGCGGTCGCGGAGGTCGGCGCGGTACGCGCGGCCGATCTGGTCCGCGAGATAGCGCTCCACCACCAGCAAACGGCGAACACGCCCGCTTCTGTCTCTGATTCTCGTGACCCACACGGAGATTCTCGTGACCCACACGGAACATCGGCGGAATCCGACGCGGCGCTCGTCGAACAGGTCGCGGCGGAGCTGTCGACGGAATTGGATCCAGCCGCGGGCGTCGAGATCCGGGCCGCGCTGGTCCGGATGGGGCCGGACGACGCCGACCGGCTCGTCCTCGTCGCCAATCATCTTGTGGTCGACGGTGTTTCGTGGCGCATCCTGGTACCCGAGCTGTACGAGGCGTGCGTGGCGGCGCGTGCCGGACGCCCGGCACGACTACCGGCCAAGGGCAGTTCATGGCGACGGCACGCCACGCTGCTCGCCGAGGCCGGCGCGACCGGCGGATATCGCCGCGAACTGGCGCACTGGCAGCAGGTCCTCGGCGCAGGCCCGGTCGCGGCGCTGGGCGATCGGCCGCTCGACCACGGCCTCGATCTCGTCGAAAGCGCCGACCGCAGTAGGACTTTCGCCGCACCGGAGATCTCCGACGCATTGCTGACCACCCTGCCCGCCGCCTACCGGGCGAAGACCGACGACGTGCTGCTCGCCGCCCTCATGCTCGCGATCAATGCCTGGCGGCACGAGCGCGGCGAGGCCCTGGAAGCGGGCAGGCCGGTCACGGTCGAGGGGCACGGGCGCGAATCTCTCGGCGCGGATACCGATTTCGCGGGCACCATCGGCTGGTTCACCAGCGAGTACCCGGTGTGGACGCCCGCGACGGGTATCGACGACCCGGACGGGCTCGCCGACGCCCTGGCCGGCGGCGCGGCGGCCGGCCGGCTGTTGCGCGCGGTCAAGGAGGCCAAGCGGGCGGTCCCCGGCAACGGGGTCGGCTACGGCGTGCTGCGCAGGCAAGACCCGGAGACCGCACCGCTGCTCGGTTCGCGGCGGGCGCCCGAGGTGCTGCTCAATTACCTCGGCCGCTTCGGCGGGGGCGCCGCCATCGGCTGGAGTCTGCCCGAACACGATGCCTTCGCGGTGACCGAACCGCCGGAAAAGGCACTGACGGAGGTACTTTCGCTCAATGTCTTTGTGCACGAAGGCACGACCGCACAGTCGGGTGCACCCAGGATCGCCGTGGAGTGGACGGCCGCGAGCCGGATTCTCGGCGCCGAGGCCGTCGCCCGGTTGCAGCGCCACTGGGAGGTCGCGCTGGAGGCCTTCGCCACCCACGCGGTGCTGTACCAGGGCGGCCTGACGCCGTCGGATTGCCCGGGCACGGGCGTGTCGCAGGACGTCATCGACACGCTGGAGGCCGCACACGGCCCGCTGGCCGAGCTGTTGCCGCTCTCGCCGTTGCAGGAAGGGCTGCTGTTCCACGCGATTCGGGATGGCGCGGCGGATGTGTACACCTTGACCGCACGGGTCGATCTGCACGGCCCGGTCGACGGACCGCGGCTGTCGGCGGCCTTCGACACGGTGGTGCGCCGCCACCCCAATATGGCGGCGGCCTTCCATTACGCGGGTTTGGATCAGCCGGTCCAGGCGATGCCGCGCGCGGCGCGCATGCCGTGGCGGGAGGTCGACCTCTCCGGACTGCCGCCGCGGGCCGCGGTCGCCGCCGCGGAGCGGCTGGCGGCCGAGGCGACCCGGCACCGGTTCGTGGTCGATCGGTCGCCGATGTTGCGCGCCATGCTGATTCGCCTGCCGGACCACGAGCACCGGCTGGTGCTCAATGCCCACCACCTGATCATCGACGGCTGGTCCACGCCGATCGTGCTGCGCGAATTGCTCGCCGCCTATCACGGTGACGAGTTGCCCGCCCCGGCACGGTACCGCGACTATCTCGCCTGGATCGGCGCACGGGACCACGGCGCGGTGCGCACCGCGTGGGCGCGCCGGCTGGCCGGGCTCACCGCACCGACTCTGGTGCGGGAGAACACCTTCCGCGAGAGCGAGTTCTCGCAGCGACCGATACCGCTCGGCCGGGAGCTCGCGGCGGCGCTCACCGACCTCGGCCGTCGCCACGGCCTCACCATGAACACCCTCGTGCAGGGCGCGTGGGCGGTCGCGCTGGCCGGACTCACCGGTCGCACCGATGTGGTGTTCGGCGCGACCGTCTCCGGGCGGCCCGCCGAGCTGGCCGGGGTGGAGGCCATGGTCGGGCTGTTCACCAATACCGTTCCGGTGCGGTGCGCGCTGGACCCGCAGCGGGGTCTGCTCGATCAGCTGGCCGACCTGCAGGAAAAGCAGTTCGCCATGCAGGAATTCGATCACGCCGGGCTGGCGGAGATCGAGCGCATCGCCGGGATCGGGCAGCTGTTCGACACCCTTGTGGTGTTCGAGAACTTCCCCAATTCCGGGGCCCGGCAACCGGAATCACATGAGGTGCGATTGGGCGCGTTCCACAACCACGGTGCCACGCACTACCCGATGACGCTGGTCGCGCCGCCCGCCGCTGAACTGGAGCTGCTGATCGGCTACGACCGGGGCGGTATCACCGACGCGACGCTGGGGTGGATCGCCGACCGGGTCGCCGCGATCCTGACCGAGCTCACCGTCCGGTCTGATGTGCGCGTCGCGGAGTTCCTCGACCACCCTGTCCAGCAGCAGGTTTCGCCCCGCGGCACGACCCTGGCCGACTGGGGTACGGCGGTCGATCCAGGCGCACCCGCCATCACCGCCGACGGCGTGACCATCGACTTCCGGGAATTCGACGCCAGAGCCAACAGCCTCGCGCGGCGCTTGATCGCGCAGGGCGTCGGACCGGAATCGGTGGTGGCGGTGACGATTCCGCGCACCGTCGACGCGGTGGTCGCCGCGCACGCGATCTGCCGGGCGGGCGGGGTATACCTGCCGATCGACGCCGAACAACCCGCGCAACGCATCGAGCGGATCCTCGAGACCGCGGCACCAACGGTGGTACTGGACTCGCTCGACGGGTTCGAGGTCGGCGAGTTCTCGACGGCCGCGCTCACCGATGCCGACCGGATCGCGCCGTTGCGGCCGGCCAACTCCGCGTACCTGCTGTTCACCTCGGGATCCACCGGCATGCCCAAGGGCGTGACCGTCTCGCACGCGGCGATCATCAACACCTTCGAGTGGTTGCAGCGGCTGGATCGGTTCGGGCCCGGTGACACCGTGCTGTACCGGACACCGCCGGTGTTCGACGCGTCGCTGCTGGAGATCTTCCTGCCGCTGCACGTCGGCGCGCGGATCGTGCTGACCCGGCCGAACGGCCATCGCGACCCCTACTATCAGGCCCGGCTCATGCGCGAGGAGCGGGTAACCGCCATCCAGATGACCAGCTCCATGCTGACGGTGCTCGCCGAGGAAGCCGATCTGACCGGGTACACCGACCTGCGCTGCGTCTACACCGGCGGGGAGGCGCTGCCGCCCGCGACCGCGCAGCGGATGCGGGCGCTGACCGGAACCGTGGTGCACAACCTCTACGGCCCGACCGAGGCCGCCGTGTGCATCACCCATCACGAGACCGTCGACGCCGACCTGCTGTCGGTGCCCATCGGTGTCCCGCCCACCGGATGCGGGGTGCGAGTGCTGGACGAACGGCTGCGGCCGGTGGCCGCGGGCACCATCGGCGATCTGTACCTCACCGGTACCCAGCTGGCGCGTGGGTATCTGTCCAGGCCGGACCTGACCGCCGCGGCGTTTGTCGCGGACCCGTCCGGAAACGGCGAGCGGATGTACCGCACCGGCGATCTGGTGAAGTGGAACGCGGCGGGCGAACTCGACTACGTCGGGCGCGCGGACAGCCAGGTCAAGCTGCGCGGACAGCGCATCGAACTCGGCGACATCGAATCGGCGCTGCTCACCTGCGCGGGCGTGGCGACCGCCGTGGTGCTGCTGCGCGAGGACGCCCCGGGCGACCAGCGTCTGGCCGCGTACCTCATCCCCGGCTTCGGCGTCGAGCTCGACCTGGCGGGCGTGCGCGAGCAATTGCGAACACTGCTGCCCGCCTACATGATTCCCGCGGCGTTCCTGGTGCTCGACCATATTCCGCGCACCTCCAGCGACAAGATCGATCGCAAGGCGCTGCCCGTCCCGACCTACGAGGCGGACTCGGGCGCGGCGGAGGCGCCGTCCAGCGGGGAAGTCACGGCACCCGTGCCCTCGGGTGTAGTCACCGCCGCGCCCGTGGCCGCGCCAGGTACGGCAGACCGGGCCGACGGAATTCGCGCGGCCATGGCCGCGGTGCTGTCGCTACCCGAATTCGCCGCCGACGACGACTTCTTCGCGGCGGGCGGGCATTCGCTCAGCGCGGTCCGGCTGGTCGGACGGCTCGGGCGCGCGGGCGTCGCGGCGACCCTCGACGACGTGTTCGCGGCTCCGACACCGCGGGCCCTGGCGGCGCGGCTCGGGGCCACCGAACCCGGCACGGCCGTGGTGACCGATGGGCTCGCCCTGCTGGGCAGCCGCCTCGATCACGTGCTGCCATTGCGGACCCGCGGCACGGCCGCACCCCTGTTCTGCGTGCACCCGGTGGGTGGCACGGCCTGGCAATTCGGCCCGCTGGCCACGCTGCTGCGGGCCGACCGGCCGATCATCGGCTTGCAGCTGCCGACCCTGAGCGACCCCGCCTTCGAGGTGGCCACCCTGGATGAGCTGGCGCGGCACTATCTGCGCACCATTCGCCGGATCCAGCCGCAGGGGCCGTATCACCTGCTGGGTTACTCGCTCGGCGGCAATATCGTGCATGCGCTGGCGGCCGCGCTGGAGGCCGACGGTGACGCCGTCGCCTATGCCGGCCTCGTGGATTCGCATCCGCTGTCCAATCTCACCGAGCGGGCCGAACAGAGTCTCGCGGATCCGGCGCAGCTGGATCGGCTGCTCCCCGAAATCCCGGAGGACGCACCGGAACTCGCGGCCGCCATTCGTGGCGCCGCCACCGTGCTGCTGCGCCTGGTCATCCGCTCCGAGACGCCGCGATACCGCGGGCCGATGGCCCTGTACTCCGGTGACACCGGTACCGAACCCGCACGCGCCGAAGCCCAGATGACGGGCTGGCAGGCGGCGGGCGCCCGGCTCGTGGTGCGCCGGCTTCCCTACTCGCACTTCGACATCGTGTCCCCCACGGGCTGGACCGAAGTCGCGGCGCTGCTCGACGTGGATCCCCGGATCCGCGCCTGACCTCCCCTCAACAAGAAAGAAAACTCGTCATGTCGCTGTACCGAAAGACGGCCCGCCTGCGTGCCGCCGTCGCGCTGCTGATCCTCGCGCTCGTCGCGCTGGTGGCGGGCTGCACCAGCTCCGCCACGGACGATTCGAGCAAGTCCGGCACCAGGGAGGTGCAGACCGCCAAGGGCGCGGTCACCGTGCCCGCCGACCCGCAGCGCATCGTGGTGGTCAACGGCGTGCTCGCCGGATACCTCTTCGACCTGGGCACCAAGGTGAAGGCCGCGGATCCGCGCATCCTGGGCGTAACGATGAAGCCCGGTGAGTTCCCCGCCGCGTGGGCCGCGGATGCCAAGCAGCAGGGCACCGTGGCGGTGCCCTCCGGTGACGACATGAACCTGGAGTTCATCGCGGCCCAGCAGCCGGACCTGATCATCGGCGGCGGACCGGGCTACCCGGGCCAGCAGTCGATCAACAACTACGACAAGCTCACCGCCATCGCGCCCACCGCGCTGGTGCCGTCCAACGCCACCGACTGGCAGGACCAGCTGAAGTCGGTGGCCGACATCGTGAACCGTTCCGCGAAGGTCGACAGCCTGATCACCGCCTACAACGACAAGGTCGCGAAGGTGAAGGCGGGCATCAAGCTGCCGCAGGGCGCGGCCGCGGTCATGCAGTCCCGCAAGGACGGCAAGCCCACCCTGATCGCCCCGAACACCTCGCTGGCCACGCTGCTGTCCTCGGTCGGCGTCACCATGGACGACAAGGTCGAGGCGAAGGCGGGCAACCCGGCCCGGCCCGCGGCCGGTGACTGGGTGAGCTTCAGCCCCGAGCTGCTGAGCACGGTGGTCGACGCGCCGGTGCTGTTCGTGATCACGCTCGACGGCGGCCGCACCATCGCCCAGCTGAAGGAGGACCCGCTGCTGGCCAAGCTGCCTGCCTTCCAGAACGGTCAGCTCTACGAGCTGCCGGCGACCAGCCAGCGTCCGGATTACCGCACCGCCATGGCCACTCTCGACCTGTTGGCGGAGCGCTTCAAGTGACATCGTTCGGTGGCTTGCTGATCGACACCTCGCCACTGCGGGCCAGCCGGGAGTTCCGCAACGCCTTCGCGGCCCGGCTGATCTCGGTGCTCGGCATCGGCCTGCTGATGGTGGCGCTGCCCGTGCAGGTCTACCAAGCCACCGGATCGTCGCTGCACGTCGCCGGCGTCACCGCCGTCACCGCGGTCTCGCTGTTCGGCGGAAGCCTGGCGGGCGGGGTGATCGCGGACCGGTACGACCGGCGCGACGTCATCCAATGGGCGCGCAGCGCAGCCGGTTTCGGCTTCCTCGCGCTCGGCCTGAACGCACTGCTGCCGGATCCGTTCCTGGCCGTCATCTACGCCGCCGGCGTGGTGGACGGCCTGGCCGGTGGCGTCAGCGGATCGGCGCTGATGGCGCTGATTCCCACGCTCGTCGGCCGGGAGAAGGTGGCCGCCGCGGGCGCGCTCACCTCGCTCACCACCGACCTCGGCACCATGGTCACCCCGGCGGTGGCCGGGCTATTGATCGCGAAAAGTGGTGTCGGACTTGCCTTTTTCCTCTGTGCGGGCGCGACGGTCGCCACCGTCGGACTGATCCGGTCCATCGGACCGCAGCCGCCGCCGCAGCGGGAGATCGCGCATCCACTGCGCGAGCTCGCCATCGGCATCACGTTCGCGGCCAGACACAAGGTCATCCGGGCCGCGCTGCTGACCGGCACGATCGCCATGCTGGTGAGCGGTCCGCTGGTGCTGCTGCCCGCGCTGGCGCACGACGAACTCGGGGTCGGGACAACAACTCTCGGCCTGCTCTATGCCGCACCCGGCGCGGGCGCGGTGCTTGGCTCACTGACCAGCGGCTGGATCGGGCGCACCCAGCGGCCCGGTCGGGCGCTGCTGATCTCGATGGCGGTCATGCCGATCGGCGTCATCGTCGCCGGGCTCTGGCCGCATGCCGCACTGGCCTTTCTCGGCCTGGCCGGATTCGGTCTGGCGCGGGCGCTGAATATCGTGCTGCGCTATACGATCCTGCAGCAGCAGTCCCCGGAGGAGCTGCGTGGCAGGCTCTCCGGCCTGCTCATGGTGCAGGCGGTGACCGGGACCGCGGTCGGCTCGATGACAGCCGGCCTGGTCGGCCAATTCTTCGCGCCCGGAACCGCTCTGGTGATCTACGGGCTGTCCGTACTGGTGTTGGGCGGGTTGGCGGCGGTCGCCGCCGCCCCGCTGATGGGAAAGGAGAAGCCCTGATGGATCGTGCCGGTTACGCCGAACGCATCGCCGAGGTGCTGTCGGGCGCGCACGGAGCCAAGGTCGGCTACCCGATCGGGCTGTGCGCGGTACAGGTGCTGCGCACCGAGCAGGTGGGCGCGGGCCTGATCCGCATCACCTTCGGCGGCGCGGATCTCGCCGACTTCCACAGCTATGTGCCGGATGAGCATGTGCGACTGGTGTTTCCGGACGAGGAGGGCGTGCTGCGCCTGCCAAGGAAGGACGGGCTCTCCCTGGAGTGGGGCAAGCCGCGTCCGGTGTCGCGGGAGTACACCGTTCGGCGATTCAGCGCCGCGGACCGGGAACTGGATATCGACTTCGCCGTGCATCCCGGCGGGCTCGCCTCGGACTGGGCGCTGGTCGCCGCCCCGGGCACCCCGATGCACATCGCCGGCCCGCCCGGCGGCGTGGTCGTGCCCACCAGCTACGACAGGTATCTGCTCGCCGGCGACATCACCGCGCTGCCCGCCATCGCGCGCTGGCTGGAATGGCTGCCGCGCGAGTCCGCCGGGTGGGCGGTCATCGAGGTGGGCGGTCCCGAGGAGGAGATCCCGCTGGACGCGCCCGCGGGCTTCGAGGTGCACTGGGTGCATCGCGGCCACACCGCGCCCGGCACCGGCGATGCCTTCGAGAAGACGCTGCGCGCCATCGAAGTGCCTGCGGGAGAACGGACCTACGTCTGGCTGGCCGGCGAGTCGGGCGTGCTGAAGCCGCTGCGCCGCTGGGTGCGCGGCGACCTCGGCATCGATCCGAAGGACTACCTGATCGCCGGGTACTGGAAACGCGGCGTCGCCGACTACGACCGCGACGAATGAGAACCGCTACCGGCCGGCCCGCTCAGCGAGCCGGCTGGTACCGGTTCTTCAGGAAGTAGTCGACGACCGTGCGGCCCACGGTGTAGCCGTTGTCGAGGGACAGGCGGAAGCCCGCGGAATGTTGCTCCAGGTGGTCGAGCACGCTCTGGCCCGGGTAGGGCTGATCGAAATTGCTCACCGTGCGCAGCGACAGGTAGCGGTCGAGGTAGCCGTGGCGGTCCAGGACCGCGGCGGTGGCGTTGTCCTCCATCTGCGTGGTGCAGTAGGTGCCCTGGCCGTTGGTGCGCACGCCCATGATGTAGCGCGCGGTGTCGGAGAGTTCCTTGCCGGAGAACCAGTCGTCGCCGGTCATGGTGTCGCACTTGGTCACCGCGGGCTTGCGGTCGCCCTGACCGAACTGGACGCGTTCGGCCGCGGCCTCGGGACTGTCCGCGAGGGTGGCGTGTTCGGTGAGGCCGAAGGCGGTGTCGATGAGTTGATCGTTCAGGCGATAGGCGGCGGTGTTGTAGTTCTCCACCGGGCGGTAGCCGTAGGGCAGGCCCGGCGCCTCGGCGGGGATCAGATGGTTGCCGAGGTCGAAATCGACGACCCAGCGGGCCCAGGTGGCCGAGCCGAGGGTGGCCTGGTCCGGCGGCGCGCCCGCGGTGCCGACGGTGAGGAAGTGGGCGTTGGTGAAGTCGAGCTTCGGGCTGTCCAGCACGGCCATCATGGTGGCCGCGGCGTTGGCCTTGCCCTGTCCGGTCTCGGCGACGCACAGTCCGTCGGCATTGCAGTGCACCGGCTTGTACGAGGTGGGGACATCGACGGTGATCGGCAGCGACTCGCGTTGCAACCAGGGCTCGACCTCGGGATCGAACATCGTGATGACCAGCACGCCGACCTTCACCGGCGCCGCGGACGACTCCCCCGCGCCGCCGCACCCGGTCGCCATGGCGACCGTCGTGCATACCGTCAACGCGACTATCCAGCGACGTAGTGGCATCGGATGATCCTATGACAAGCCCCCTTGCCGCGAGTCGTGGACCGCGACCAACCGACAATCGCGGGACGCCACCCATGTAGGTTGGACGACAGGTTTTCTTGCGGCACCAGCGTGGCGAAGTCCGCGCCGAGTGAAAGGCCTTATTCAGCATGACGTCATCGGCGGGATCGAACGCACGCGCCCACATCGGGGTCACCGGCCTCGCGGTGATGGGAAGCAATATCGCGCGCAACTTCGCCCGGCACGGACACACCGTCGCGCTGCACAACCGCAGCATCGCCAAGACCGACGCGCTGCTCGCGGCGCACGGCGACGAGGGCGACTTCGTCCGCACCGAGACGATCGAGGAGTTCGTCGGCGCGCTGCAGAAGCCGCGCCGGGTGCTGATCATGGTCAAGGCCGGCGATCCGACCGACGCGGTGATCGAGGAACTCGCCGCCGCGATGGACGAGGGCGACATCATCATCGACGGCGGCAACGCGCTGTTCACCGACACCATCCGCCGGGAGAAGTCGCTGCGCGAGCGCGGCCTGCACTTCGTCGGCGCGGGCATCTCCGGCGGTGAGGAGGGCGCGCTGAACGGTCCGGCCATCATGCCGGGCGGGCCCAAGGAGTCCTACGAGGTGCTCGGCCCGCTGCTGGAGTCGATCGCGGCGCAGGTCGACGGCACCCCGTGCTGCACGCACATCGGGCCGGACGGCTCGGGCCACTTCGTCAAGATGGTGCACAACGGCATCGAGTACGCCGACATGCAGCTCATCGGCGAGGCCTACCACCTGCTCCGCGATGCCGTCGGCTACGACGCCAAGCAGATCGCCGACGTGTTCACCGGCTGGAACCAGGGCGAGCTGGAAAGCTACCTGGTCGAGATCACCGCCGAGGTGCTCAACCAGGTCGACGCCAAGACCGGCAAGCCGCTGGTCGACGTCATCCTCGACGCGGCCGAGCAGAAGGGCACCGGCCGCTGGACGGTCAAGGCGGCGCTCGATCTCGGCGTCCCGGTCACCGGCATCGCCGAGGCGGTGTTCGCCCGCGCGCTGTCCGGCGCCACCGATCAGCGCCGCGCCGCGGTCGGGCTCGCCTCGGGGCAGCTCGCCGACAAGCCGACCGATGTCGAGCAGTTCACCAAGGACATCGAGCGCGCGCTGTACGCGTCCAAGGTGGTCGCCTACGCCCAGGGCTTCGACCAGATCGCCGCCGCCAGTACCGAATACGACTGGAACCTGCGCCCGGGCGACCTGGCCACCATCTGGCGCGGCGGCTGCATCATCCGGGCCCGCTTCCTCAACCGGATCAAGGACGCGTACGACACGAACGCGCAGCTGCCGAGCCTCATCCTCGATCCGTTCTTCCGGGAGGCCATCGAGAACGCCATCGACAGCTGGCGGCGCGTGGTCGCGGCGGCCGTGCGGCTCGGCATCCCGGTCCCCGCCTTCGCCTCGTCGCTGGCCTACTACGACGGCCTGCGCGCCGAGCGCCTGCCCGCCGCGCTCACCCAGGCCCAGCGCGACTACTTCGGTGCGCACACCTACGAGCGCATCGACCTGCCGGGCAAGTTCCACACGCTGTGGAGCGGCGACCGCAGCGAAATCCAGGCCGACTGAGCGACTTCGCCCGAGCGCCCGGCCCGTCCAGCGGCCGGGCGCTCGTCGTTTATCCAGGGGCAGATCAGCTGACCTGGTACTCCACGCTGCATTCGCCGTTGGTGTAGTTCGCGCCCTCGCCGTGGTTGAAGACACCGAGGTTGAACAGGACTCGGCCGGGCTTGGTGGGAATGCCGGTGACGGTCAACGTGTTGTCCGAGCCCTTCACCTGGGCGGAGGTGTCGGCTACCCCGCTGCGGCCGGTGTCGATATTGGCCCAATTGACCGAGAATTTCTGGTCATAGGCCACATCCGTCCCCGCGTTCGTGTGGACTTTCAGGTCGACCGAACCGCCGGCGGACGTCGCGAACACCTCGCTGGACGCAGGCGTCTGGAACGGTTCCACCGGGACCGGGTAACTCATCGTGCAGAGCGGCGCGGACGGGTCGTTCGGGGCGGCAAAGGCCGCGGGCGCGCCGACGGCGGCCACGGCGAGGCAGGTGATCGCGGCGAACCGCAATAGGCCAGAGCGGATTCCTGATTTCATCGAACCGTCCCATCAATCATCGAGATGAACTGGATGAACACGATTGCCGTGCCGCGGAATAACGGTCGGCAACGTCGGCAACCGACACAAGCCTAACCACCGAATCCGCGGTACGGCAATGTCCGAGAAAGCGAAAAACGCTCTAGCAAAAGGGATCTCGGCGCACCAGACGTCAATACCTGTGTGGCCCAGCGTTTCTGTCCACTACCTGCTGAGACCTTTGCCGAAACCCACACCGGGCGCGGCATCCGCGGCAGGCGGGCAGCCGCTGTCCGGTGTGTCCGATCCGCATTCAGCAAAACGCGTTCGCCTCCCGCACTGTGATCCGCGCCACGCAGTTCGGTAAAATTGCTGGCAGCTTGCGGCTATTCCGGTCGCCGTTGCGCATCGACCCAGCGGCACTTTGCACGCCAGGCGCGAATTTTGCCGGGCGGGGCGGCATCATGGCAGATATGCGCGTACTGATTCAGCTTCGTCCGTCCGTCGATCTGATTACCGCAGTGGCCGATCGCGCGGTTCCGGTCGCCTCCGCCGATGTTGCCGGGCAACTGCCCGGGCTGGTCTTGGATCACACCTACACACCGATCGCGGTGCCGAAACCCGTTCCGGCAGTGCCCGATGCCGATCAGTCGCGGTATTCGCTCGCACCGGAGCACGCGACGGTGCTGGTGCGCGGCGAGATCGACGACGACGGCATCACCGACGCGGTGTCGCGATTGTCGGCGGCCGGCGGCGTCACCGGGGTTTTCGCGGATCCGGTTATCCAGACCAACCTCACCTGTGGCGACACGCCCGCGGTCGGTAACTGGCACGACGTCGAAACCCTCTTGCGCCACGGCGATCTGGCGGCCGCCGGCCTGGACGGCACGTCGGTGGCGCTGGCCATCGTGGACACCGGCATCAACGCCGCGAAGGTCAAGCAGGTGCGCGGCGGCTCGGTGACCATCGACAAGGCGCGCAGCTGGAATCCCGCCGGCGTCACCGGCACCGCGGGCGAGTTCCCGGTGGACCACGGCTCGATGTGCGCCTTCGACGCGCTCATCGCCGCGCCGAAGGCGTCGCTGCTCGACCTGCCGGTCCTGCAGAGCCGACGGCAGGGCGGCACCGTCATGGAGGGCCTGCTGTCGGACGCGCTGGCCGGGTACGCCCACCTGCGTACCGTGCTCACCGATCAGCCCGCCGCGTCCCGGGCCCTGGTGATCAGCAACAGCTGGGGTTCGTTCTCGCCGAGCTGGGATTTCCCGGTCGGCGCGCCGGGCAATTACTCCGACAACCCGTCCCACCCGTTCAACGTGATCGTCGGCTCGCTCGAAGCCGCGGGCGCCGACATCCTCTTCGCCGCGGGCAATTGCGGGCGGGACTGCCCGGACGGCCGGTGCGCCTACCCGAACAAGCCGATCGGCGGGGCCAACTCGCATCCGAGCGTGCTCTCCATCGGCGGCGTCGACACCGCGGGCAAGCGGGTGGGCTATTCGTCCCAGGGCCCCGGCCGGTTGACCGACCGCAAGCCGGACGTCTGCTCCTACACCCATTTCCTCGGGTCGACGGCCTTCGGCGCCACCGAACCGGACACCGGCACCTCCGCGGCCACGCCGGTGGCGGCGGGTCTGGTCACCGCCATCCGCACCCGCTGGTCGGCGACCGCGCTGCCGCCGGCCCGGCTGCGGGAGTTGTTGCAGCGCAGCGCGACCGCCCAGCCCGGGGGCTACAACTACGACTACGGGTACGGCGTCGCCGACACCACGGCGCTGCTCGCGGAGCTGAACCGGGCGGCCACCCGCGCGTAACGTGGAGGCATGCCGCTGCTGACCGTCCGGCTCCCGCAGGAGGCGACCCTGGACGCCGCCCTGCGGGAGTTGAAGCTCACCGTCGACGATGTGGACACCGCCTACGGCCTGGTGGCCGTGGATCCGGCGAACGGCCTGTATGCCCTGCGGGTGACCGACGCGGCCGCGGCCCGGATGAGCTCGACCGGGACCGAGATCTTCGCCGACCCGCGCATCGAGCCCGGCAACGAATCGCCTTTCGACCCGAAACCCCGTGCGTGAGAAACGATTCCGGAACGACCGAGCCCGGCGCCGCTGATCGTCGGTGCCGGGCTCGGGTGGTTACCGGACGATCGAGTCCGCCCAGTCGATGACGGCGGCGCGATATTCGGCGGTGTTGGGCGCGAGGTTCACCGAATGCCCGGAACCGGGCAGGACAAAGGTGCGCAGCTTGGCGTCGGGACCGAAATACGGCGCCTCGGCGGCGTGCAGGGCCGCGCTGTCCGCGCAGATCGAGAAACCCGGCCCGCAGGACAATATGTCCTTGCTGCCGTTGACCACCATGGTCGGCGCGGTGATCAGACTGGACATTCCCGGCAGCGTGGACAGCAGGCCGTCGGGATACTCGGTGAGGGAGAAGGTTTCCTTGGTCGCCTCGTCGGCGGCGACCACCTTCGGATCGAAATTGTCCGGTCCGTAGAAATCCGCGGCGCGGGAGCCTGGGCGCGACACCAGATAGCCGGGGTCATAGCCGCGGCCGGCGAAGGCCGGATCCTGGGCGGCCGGATAGTACGTGCCGATCACGCCGAGCACGCCGGGCACGTACAGCGTGTGTGAGTACCCGGTGAGCAGCACGCCGTCGACGTCGTGATACTTGGTGGCCTCCATGACGGAGGTGCCCGAACTCAGCGAATGCCCGCCGGTGATGATCTTGCCGAACGGCTTCGAGCCCGGCAGGCCCTGCCGCAGCTGCTGCACGATGAGGTGCAGCGCCTCCGCGGTGGCCGTCGCGGTCAGGGTCGCGCTCGGCGGCCTGCTGCTCGCGCCGTTGCCGAGCCGGTCGACCACCAGCGTGGCGTAGCCCGCCCCGTTCATCGCGCGCCGGAAATTGTATGTCCCCGGCTCGTACTGGAAATCCCAGTAGGAACCGTTGTAATTGGATCCCGCCATCAACACCATGACGGCGTCGGTCGGCCGGTCCGTCGGCTGGCACAGTTTGCCCGCCAGTGTTCCCTGCGGCACCGGGAAGGTGATCTGCTGGCAGCGATCCGGCAGCGAAACTTCGTCCGCCTGGGCGATACCCGGCGTCAGACAGAGCATTGTTGATATGACAAAAGCCCGTATCGAGGCCCGCACGCGACCGGCTCCCCTCGGAGTTATACGCGGATAGCCACTCTGGCATCCATGTTGAGTCATCAACCGGGAGGCTAACCCGCGCGCCGGATGATGCGCAATACCTATCGCGAAGATGTGGCTACCCCGTCCGCGCGCCCCGCTCGGCGGAGATGCGTTGGCCCACTTGACAAACCGCTGCCACCGACGAGGCAACCATCGGGACCTCACCTTTCGGGCACATCGGGCGGCAACCGGCCGAGGGCGGCAGCCTTGCCGGCTCCCGCCCTCGGGTCGATCGATACCAACGCCGACCTGCGGCGAGGCGGTCAGAACAGCGACGCCAGCCAATCGCGCACTGCCGCTTGATAAGCGGCGGTGTTCAGGGCGAGGTTGACCGAATGCCCGCTACCCGGCAATACATAGGTGCGCAGCCGAGCCGCGGCATTGAAATACGGCGCTTCTTCGGCGGCCAGCGTCGCGGTGCTCGCGCAGGCGTTCAGGCACAACCGATCCTCGCTTCCGTTGACCACCATGACCGGCACATCGATCAAGTTGGTGGCCGGCGGAAGGGTGGAGGTAAGACCATCGGGATACTCGGTGAGCGAAAAGACCTCCTTGGTCGCCTCGTCGGTGGCGAGCACCGCCGGGTCGTAATCTCCGGCCCCGTAGAAATCACCCGCCCGAGTTCCGGGCCGGGTGGTCAGGTAACCGGGGTCATAACCCTTTCCGGCAAATTGCGGGTCACCCGCCGCAGGATAGTAGGTCGCCACGACCCCGAGCGTGCCCACCGTATTCAAGCTGTGCGAAAACCCGGTCAGCAGAACACCATCGACGTCGTGATGGGTACTCGCCTCGATCACCGCGATGCCCGAGCTGAGCGAGTGCCCTCCGGTGATCACCTTGCTGAACGGTTGCGCACCGGGCAATCCCTGCCGCACCGCGCCGACGAGTTGATGCAGCGCGATGACCGAACCGGTCGCCGTCAGCGTGGCGCTCGGCGGCCTGGTGCTCGCACCGTTGCCGAAACGATCGACGACCAGCGTCGCGTAACCCGCGGCGTTCATCGCGCGCCGGAAGTTGTACGTCTCCGGCGCGTACGGGAAGTCCCAATAGGTGTGGTTGTAATTGGATCCCGCCATCAACACCAGCACCGTGCCGGTCGGGGTCGCAGGCATGCACAGGGTGGCCGCCAAAGTGCCCGTCGGGGGAACGGCAAAGGAAATCGCGGTGCAGCCGCCCGGTGGTGAGGTGTCGTCGGCGTGCGCTACCACCGGAATCAGACACAGAATTGATGACACGACAAATGCTTTTAAGAAGGCCCGCACGAGACGCGCTCCCCTCGGAGTTACACGAGGATAACCACTTTGGCATCCTGATTCAGTTGTAGGTCCGGAGGTTAGACCGCGAACTAGCGAACTCGCAACGGTTATCGAAAAAGATTTGAATACTCGTTACCGTCGCAACCAGCGACGGACATGGATTGCCGCACTTGATAAATCGCGGCATTTCAGTTGGACGTGCGCTCAACTATTGATCGGTGGAATGAGTTTCGCGACGCCGACCCCGGGCGTGTCCGGATTGATCACCCCGGCAACGACTTCGACCGCTATTTCAGCCCGGCCGACGCTACGGGCAGGTCGCATTGCCGGATGAGGCTGCGGTAGCAGCGGTTTCGGTATCGACGGACACGTGGCCGTCATCGGCGGGACGTGGCGCTTCTTCGTGGTCGAGCGGCCCCGGATGTGGAGCCCTGTCGGACCTCGAGCCATCTTTCGGCGAATCATGGCCATCCCCAGTATGATTCGCGACCCTCGTCGGACATGGCGGGCCGAGCACGTAGTCCGTCGAGCCGGGAAGGTCACAGTACGACAACGAGTCGTGCCCGACCGCTCACCGGATCGCGCGCAGCAAACCGCCGGTCTAGTATCCGACCCATGGGTACGCGAGCGGTGCATTTCGTCGGAAGTTTTCCAGCGGAAAGCACAGACGCCGCCATGCGAGCGATGGTAGACAGCGCCGGCCCCCAGTTGCGCACCCTGCCCACCGGCGAGACGTGGCGCTACGAGTTCTACATCCGGCCGATCATCGAGGATCTGGTCGCGCAGGGCGCATTGGAATCGAAACGGCCCGGCCAGTGGCGCACCAGCCGGGAACGGACCATCTATCGCCCCGCGGGCGGCCGGAAACTCACCGGCGACATGATGGATCTCGGATATTTCCGCGAAGCGCAGGAGGCGGTCCCGGTATTCCGCGCGCTGTGCGCGGAACGGGATTTATCCGGTGTCACACTCCAATTGGGGATGGCAACCGACTTCACCATGGCGTTCGTCGCGCTCGGCCCCAAGGGAGTGCGGGAAAGTAAGAAAGCCTTCACCGACGCCACCGTGCGCGACATCGTGGCGATCCGGGAATTGGCCGGTGACGACGTCGTCATCCAGCTGGAGGCCACCGCGGAATTGCTGCTGATGGCCAAGACCCAGCCGCTGCACAGACTCGCCGATCGCGGGTTGGGCATCGGGCGCGGCATCGCCGAAATCGCCGCGGCCTCCCCGCCGGGCACACGATTCGGCGTGCACCTGTGCCTCGGCAGCATGAACAATAAGGCCCGCGCCACGTTGCGCACCATGCGGCCCGCCGTGGACCTGGCGAATTCGATCGCGCGGCAGTGGCCCGCCGATCGCACCCTGGACTTCGTGCACGTGCCCTTCGCCGCGGGCGACATCCCGCCGTCGGCGAAGCCGAAATTCTATGCGCCGCTTGCGAAGCTGGCGCTGCCCGAGGGCACCGCCTGCTACGCGGGCATGGTGCACGAGAGCCCGAGCGAAGCCGAACAACTGCACACGCTGCACCTCATCGAGCGGGCGCTCGGCCGACCGGTCGACGGCGTCGCCACCGCGTGCGGCCTCGGCCGCCGCCCGCGCCCGGTCGCCGACGCGCTGATGGCACGAGCGAATACACTTGCCGCGAAAGGGTGATTCGGTGCGCGGTCGGCCCGGCGCACACTCCACTGTGACATAGCACAACCACCCAGCCGGGAAGATCGCTACGATTGTGGTCGAGGATCGGGAGGACACCTTGTCGGACATAGATCGAGCGCCAGGACTCAATCCGCACGTGCCGAGCTCGGCCCGGATCTATGACTACATGCTCGGCGGCAAAGACAACTACGACGTCGACCGCGAGGTTGCGCATCGGATGCTGGCCATCGCGCCCGACACCAAGACCCTGGCCTGGTTCATCCGCCAGTTCCTGGTGAAGGCGATCGAGATGGCCGCCGACGCGGGCGTCCGGCAGTTCGTCGACCTGGGTTCCGGCATCCCGACCTCGCCGAACGTGCACGAGGTGGCGCGCAAGATCCATCCGGAAGCACGTGTGGTCTACATCGACAACGACCCGATCGTGCACGCGCATTGCGATGCGCTGCTGGCGCATTCGCCCGGCGTGACGGCGTTGAAGGCCGACATCCGCCAGCCCGAGGACATCATCGACCGGTTGAAGACCGGCTCGCTCATCGATTTCTCCGAGCCGGTCGCGGTGCTGATCGTCGGTGTGCTGCACTACGTGATGGACGACGAGGATCCGTACGGGATCGTCGCCAAGTTCCGCGACCTGATGGCGCCGGGCAGCTACCTCGCGATCACCCACGGCTCCAACGACACCCACCCGGACTTCATCACCCAGTCGCAGGACGATACCGACCAGAGCCCGTCCCAGGTCGTCTACCGCTCGCACGATCAGGTCGAGGCGTTCTTCGACGGCTTCGAGCTGATCGACCCCGGCGTGGTGCCCGCGCAGGAATGGCTCGACGACAACCTGCCCGCCACCCGCCTGGTGATCTACGGCGGCGTCGGCACCAAGGCGAGCTAGCGCCGGCGGCGCCCCGCCTCCGGTTCCCGTGGCGGGAGCCGGAAGCCGATGCGCGCGCCGGGGCCGTGTTCGGCGAACACCGTGCCCCCGTGCGCGGTGATGATGTCCGCGACAATGGCGAGCCCGAGCCCGGAACCCGGTGTGCCCTGGGTGTTCGCGGCGCGATAGAACCGGTCGAAGATGGCGGCGGTGTCGTCGGCGGCGATGCCGGGGCCCTGGTCGCGCACGGTCAGCTCGGTCCGATGAATGTGCACGTCGACCGGGGTGTCCGGCGGGCTGAACTTGATCGCGTTGCTGATCAGGTTGTCCACGCACCGGGCCAGGGCCCGGGGCCGGGCGAGCACGGACGCGGGGGCGTTCGCGGTGACGGTGATAGTGCGACCGCTGCGGTGCCGGAAGCGCTGCGCGCAGTCTTCGGCGACGGCGGAGAGGTCCAGTTCGACGGGTTCCTCGGCGGTGTGCTGATCGGTTGCGAGTTCGACGAGTTCGGCGACCAGGTCGTCGAGCGCGGCGGACTCCTGCACGAGGGTGTTGAGCACCTTCGTCTCGTCCTCGGCGCCGAGCCGGCCGCGGGCGCGCTGCAACAGTTCGGCGCTGCCGCGGATGGAGGTCAGCGGGGTGCGCAGCTCGTGACTGGCGTCCTGGACGAGCCGGTGCTGCTGCGCACGGGAGCGGCGCAGCGCGGTCAGCATGGTGTCGAAACTGCCGGTGAGCCTGCCGATTTCGTCGCGACCGGTGGGCGGCAGCGGCACCGACAGGTCCTGCGTGGTGCTGATCTGCTCGGTGGCGGCGAGCAGGCGACGGACCGGGCGCAGGATGCGCCCGATCGCCAGCCAGCTCAGCAACGCCGACAGCGCCACCGCGATCACGGTGATACCGCCGGTGCGCCACAGGAATTCGTTGTCGATCCGCTCGGACTCGTGGTAGCGCTGCGCCACCATCACCGCCCCGCCGCCGGGGCGCGGCTTGGTCAGGATTCCATACGGCTCGCCGTCCAGATCGATGTTGTATTCGGCTGTGCCGCTGCCGGTTCGGGCCACTCGATGGTCCGCCGCGGAGACCGGGAGCGACATGTGGCCCGGCAGCAGCGGGCGCGCGGTCCCGTCCGCCGCGAGCAACTGCTCGATGGTGTCGGACCGCTCGGGCAGCACCGCGGGCAGCACGGCGATGACGGCGTCCACCCGGTCGTTGAGGCTGCGATCGATCTGATTGCCGACCAGCTCGCTGACCCCGCGATACGAGGTGGCGAGGGTGACCACGATCGCGGCCACCACGGCCACGATGACGACGAGGGTGATCCGGGCGCGCAACATCACGCGGGCCGCACGGCGTAACCGACATTGCGGACGGTGTGGATCAGCCGGGATTCGCCCTCCTGCTCGGTCTTCCGGCGCAGGTAGCCGATGTACACATCGAGCGAACGGGAATCGGTGTCGAAGTCGTAGCCCCAGATGTGTTCGTAGATCCGGCTGCGGGGCAGCACGATTCGCGCATTGCGCAGCAGCAGCTCGAGCACGTCGAACTCGGTCTTGGTGAGTTCGATGGCCCGGTCGCCGCGATGCACCTCGCGGGTCGCCGGGTTCAGCGTCAGATCCGCGACGGACAGCACCTCGGTGTCCTCGTCCGGCGCGCTGCGCCGCAGCAGCGCGCGCAGCCGGGCAAGCAGTTCGTCGGTCGCGAATGGTTTGGGCAGGTAGTCGTCGGCGCCCGCGTCCAGACCGGCGACCCGGTCACCGATCTGATGGCGCGCGGTGAGCACCAGGATCGGCAGCCGGTCGCCGCGGCGGCGCAGCAGCCGGCACAGCGACAGCCCGTCCATGCGCGGCATGACCACGTCCACCACGGCCAGGTCCGGCTGGATTTCGGCCAGCATCTCCAGGGCCTGCTGCCCGTCCGCGGCCAGGTGAACGGTGTAGCCCTCGAAGCGCAGCAGTTGATCGAGGGTGCTGCGCACGTGCGGGTCGTCCTCGACGACGAGCACCGAGGCGGCGGGGGCGGACGAGTTCGGTGTGCTCACGCAGCCATTGTTGCTGGTGGATAGCGCGGTCGCGGGACTTGGCTGTTCCGTTCGTGACCGTTATCACGTGCCGCGGATTCTTACCTGATTCTGTCGTTGTCCTCGCCGACCCTTGACGTCCACCGCCCAGGATTCTCCACAACACCCCGCCGAACGCGGGAGTTGCATCGAGGGAAGGGATTTCGAGGATGCGCAACGGAATGCGGGCAGTCGCGGGTTTGCTCGCCGCGCTCGCCGCCACGACAGTGATCACCGCGTGCGGAGACAGTCGGCCGACCGGACCGGACTGGTGCCCGACGGTACCTGGCCATCAGGTCGAGTGCGGCGTGCAGTCCCGGCCGCTGGTCCAGGACAAACCCGAATTGGGCACCGTCGCAGTGAGTTACGCGCTCGTCCGGCGCAGTAACACCGACGCCCCGGCCGCGGGCACGATCGCCCCGAACCCGGGCGGACCCGGCGTCCCGCTGATCGACCACGCGGCCCAGGCCACCCAGCTGTCCGCGCAGTTGCTGACCGATCACGACCTGCTCCTTATCGACCCGCGCGGCACCGGCCTGTCCAGCCCGTTGGACTGCGGCGCGGACGAGGCCGGATACGAGATCGGCACCCGGGAATACCAGCAGCAGACGGTCGCCCGCTGCGCCGAACAGCTCGGCCCGCGCGCCGCCGGCTACACCTCGGCGGCCACCGCCGACGACTTCGACGCGATCCGCGCCCGGCTCGGCATCCCCAAGCTGGTGCTCTACGGCATCTCCTACGGCACCTACCTGATGCCGATCTACGCCGAGCGCCACCCCGACTCCGTGCAGTCCATCGTGCTCTCCGGCGCCTACCCGCCCGAGTTCGACCTGCTGTCGCGCCCCAACGCGGAGGCGGTATCGCTTGCTCTGCAACGGATCTGCGAGCGCAGCCGGGCCTGCGACGGCGCGACGGCCGTGGCCGACCTGCGCACGGTGACACAGCGCCTGGCCGCCCAGCCGCTCACCATCGCCGGCCGCACTCCCCTGGTGCTCAGCGAGAGCAAGTTCGCCACCCTCGCCTTCGAGGTGGCCAGCACCAACGTCGGCGCCGATCCGACGCAGCCGACCCTGATGGGCGCCCTGCCCGCCGCCCTGCACAGCGCCGCCAACGGCGACGACACCGGGCTGCGGCAGTGGGCCGAGCAGGCCGGCAGTGAGCCGACCGCGGAGAACCTCGACCTGTTCCTCACCGTCGCCTGCAACGACTACCCCAACCTCTGGCAGCGTCAGTCGCCGCTGCATGAGCGGGTTCAGCAGTACCGCGACGGGCTCGCCACCGCCGGACCCGACGGGGTCGGCGCCTTCAGCGCCGAGGGATTCAGCGCGGGCATGCGCGACGGCGGTGACGCGTGTATCCGCTGGCCCGCCGTCACCAGTGCATACCCGGGCCGCCCCGCCTCCGCGCTGCCGAACGTCCCGGTGCTGGTCATCTCCGGCGACCTCGACGCCATCACCCCGGACGCCAACGGCAAGCGGGTGGCCGCCGGCTTCCCGAACGCGACCTTCCTCTCCGTGCCCAACACCGGCCACGTCCCGGACCTGGAGCCCAGCGGCTGCGTCACCGACCTGGTGGCCCGCTTCATCCGGACCGGCAACACCGGACCGACCGCCTGCGTGGACTCGATCCCGCCGATCGCGGTCACCCCGGTCCCCCGCTGATCCATCCAGCTGAACCACGCCTAGCCCCGGCACAGCGCGCGCTGATCGAAAGTTGAACAGCCGCAACGTCATCCCCGCGTATGCGGACGGTGAACGCAGTCGCCGGGGCTGGGCGTCAGCGCGTTTCCAGGACCGCGAAGCAGCTGTGTCCCCAGTCACTCCGCCTCTATTGCGTGACCACCATCACTTCGCTATCTTGTGCAATGTCACACGTCACATGACATCCGGATCGAACGCTGATCCGGACAATCGCGCAGATGGAGGCTCCACATGTCCGAACCGATCACCTCAGCCGTGACCAAGCCCTGGCACGGGATCCTGGTCGCGACGACCCTGCCGTTCGCTGAGGATTACTCGGTCGACTACGACGCCTACGCGCAGCACGTGCAGTGGCTGGCCGCCAACGGCTGCCACGGGGTGAGCCCGAACGGGTCGCTCGGCGAATACCAGACCCTCGACGACGAGGAACGGGCCAGGGTGGTGCGGACGGCCATCGCGGCCGCGCCGGACGGATTCACCGTCATGCCCGGCATCGCCGCGTACGGCGCGTTGCAGGCGCGCAAGTGGGCCGCGCAGGCCGCCGAGGCAGGCGCGCAGGCCGTGATGCTGCTGCCGCCGAACACCTATCGCGGCGGCCGGGACTCGATCCTCGACCACTACCGCACGGTGGCCGAGGTCGGGCTGCCGATCGTGGCCTACAACAATCCATTCGACACCCGCATCGACCTGACCCCGGACATCCTGGCCGAACTGCACGGCGAGGGGCTGATCGTCGCGGTCAAGGAGTTCACCGGCGACGTGCGCCGCTTCTTCGAGATCAAGGAGCTCGCCCCCGAACTCGACGTGCTGGTCGGCTCGGACGACGTGCTCCTGGAACTCGGCATCGCCGGCGCGGTCGGCTGGGTCGCCGGATACCCGAACGCGATCCCCCGGGCCACCGTCGAGCTGTACAACGCCGCGGTCAACCGGGATCTGGACAAGGCGCTCCCGCTCTACCGCGAGCTGCACAAGCTGCTGCGCTGGGACTCGAAGCCGCAATTCGTGCACGCGATCAAGCTGTCCATGGACCTGGCCGGCCGCACGGGTGGCAAGTGCAGGCCGCCGCGGGTTCCGCTGGCGCCGGAGCTGATCGCGAAACTCACCGAGGACACCCGCGACCTGCTCGCCAAGGGTTACCGGTAGGCAGTCTGTAGCTCGGCGCACACGAAAGACGAGGAGTTGGCGATGAGCACGATCGAATCCGTTCGCGACACGACCGCCGAGGAGGCCGACACCATTGCCATCGCCGCCGCGACGGCCGCGAGCCCCTGGGCGGCGATGGGCCGGTCCGAGCGCGCCCGGGTGCTGGGCGACATCGCCGACCGGCTGGACGCGCGGGCCGCGGAGCTGATCCCGCTGGCGATGCGGGAGACGCACCTGGCCGAAGCGCGGCTGACCGGCGAGCTGAAACGCACCAGTTTTCAGCTGCGGCTGTTCGCCCGGACCGTGCTCGACGGTGGCTTCCTCGACGTGCGCATCGATACCGCCGACACGGACTGGCCGATGGGCGCGCCGCGGCCGGATCTGCGGCGGATGAACATCGCGCTCGGTCCGGTGGTGAACTTCGCGGCGAGCAACTTTCCGTTCGCGTTCTCGGTGGCCGGGGGTGACACCGCCGCCGCGCTGGCGGCGGGTTGTCCGGTGATCGTCAAAGCGAGTCCGGGGCACCCGGCGCTGTCCCGCGCGGTCGGGCGGCTGATCGATGAGGCGCTGACCGAATGCGGTGCGCCGAGCGGGACTTTCGGGATCGTGTTCGGGCGCGACGCCGGGGTGCGGGTGCTGACGCATCCCGCCGTCGCCGCCGCGGCGTTCACCGGCTCGACCGCGGGTGGGCGGGCGCTGTACGACCTGGCCGCTCGCCGCCCGGTGCCGATCCCCTTCTACGGCGAACTCGGCTCCGTCAACCCGGTATTCGTCACCGAGGAGGCCGCGCGGAGCCGGGCGGCGGAGATCGCGTCGGGACTGCTGACAGCGGTCAGCGCGAGTGCGGGCCAGCTGTGCACCAAGCCGGGCCTGGTCGCAATACCCGAGGAGGCAACGGTTTTCAGCGAGCTGGCCGAGCTGATCCGGAACCATCCGGTGCCCACCGGGGACCTGCTCAATGCGGAGATCGCCGCCGGGTTCGCCCGCGCCGTCGAACAGGTCCGCGCGCACGCCAACGTGGAACTGCTCGCCGGCGGCGGACCGGGCGAGGCGCTGCTGCTCGCCACCACGGCACGCACGGTATTGTCCGACCCCGACGCCCTGCTGCACGAGATGTTCGGCCCGGCAACCCTTTTGGTCAGCTATCGAAGCACCGGCGAACTGCTCGAACTGGCTCGATCGGTGAGCGGCCAGTTGACCGTCTCCATCTTCGGCGACCGAGTCGACGACACCGCGCGTGCGCTGACCGCCGCCGCGGTGGGCGCGGCCGGGCGGGTGCTGTGGAACAGCTGGCCGACCGGGCTCTCGGTGACCTACGCGCAACAGCACGGCGGCCCCTACCCGGCGACGACGGCGCCGACCACGACCTCCGTCGGCACCGCGGCGATCTCCCGGTTTCTGCGCCCGGTGACCTACCAGTCGGTGCCGGAGGATCTGCTGCCGCTCGAATTGCGCACGGACAACCCGCTTTCCGTGCCGCGCTCGATGAACGGGGCACGGGCGCGATGACCGGGGCCGCACGGGGAACCGACGTCCTGATCATCGGCGGCGGCATGATCGGATGCGCGCTCGCGGACCGGCTCAGCCTGGACGGCGCCGCGGTGCGCGTCTGCGAGCGCGGCGGGGTCGCCTCGGGCACCACGGCGCACGGCGAGGGCAATGTGCTCGTCTCGGACAAGGGGCCGGGGCCGGAACTGGTGCTGGCCCAGTTGTCCCGGCGGCTGTGGCCCGCCGTGCTCGAGCGGATCGCCGAGCGGCTACCCGACGACGCGGCCGGCATCGAATGGGAACCCAAGGGCGGCATCGTCGTTGCCACCACCGAGGCGGGCGCTGCCGCGCTCGGTGCGTTCGCCGGCGGACAGCGCGCCGCCGGAGTGCGCTGCGAGCGGCTCGACGCGGATCAGCTGGCCGCGGCCGAGCCCGCGCTGACCCGCGAGGTGCGCGCGGCGGTGTACTACCCGGAGGACGCCCAGGTCCAACCCGCCGGCGCCGCAACGGCTTTACTCGGGTCGGCGGTCGCGGCAGGCGCGGTTGTCGAGACCCGCTGTGCGGTCACCGGACCGCTGATCCGGGACGGCCGGCTGATCGGCGTGCAAACCACGCGCGGACCACGGCACGCCGACATCGTGATCAACGCGGCGGGCCCGTGGTCGGGCCCGGTGTCCGAGTCGCTCGGCGCGCCGATCGCGATCAAGCCCCGCCGTGGCGACGTGCTCATCACCGCACCGATGCCGCCGACGGTGTTCCACAAGGTCTACGACGCGGATTACGTTGGTGCGGTCGGCAGTTCCGACGCGGCCTTGCAGTCTTCGGCGGTAGTCGAATCGACCAGGGGCGGCCCGCTGCTCCTCGGCTCCTCGCGTCGCCAATGCGGCTTCGACGACCGTATCCGCTCGGACAGCATGGCCGCCATCGCCCGAAAGGCGTTGCGGCTGTACCCGATCCTCGCCGATGTCGCGATCATGCGGGCCTACGGCGGCTTTCGCCCGTACGTCGCCGACCATCTCCCGGTGATCGGCCCCGACCCACGACTACCCGGCCTCTGGCACGCGACCGGTCACGAGGGTGCCGGCATCGGCCTGTCCCTCGGTACCGCCCAACTGATCTCATCGGCGCTGGCCCGGCGACCGGACGAGATCGATATCGCCGCCTACACCGTCGATCGCCCGGCCGTCATCCTCGATCCCGCCGAACAGAGCCAGAAGGTATCCCCATGACCGTATTCGCCTACCCCCATCCACCCAGACCGGCCGGAAGCTCCCTTCGTTCGATGGGGATGGAATGAGCGCGCGTTTGATCCGGCCGGAGGCCGATTCCGTCGGGCGGGATGACCGGCCGCTGGTGGTGACCGTCGATGGCACGCCGGTTGCCGGTGTGCATGGCCAGACACTGGCGACGGTGCTGTTGGCCGATGGCCGGTCACACTGGCGCACCGGGCCCGACGGTGGTCCGCGCGGTGTGTTCTGTGGCATCGGAGTGTGTTTCGACTGTGTCGCCACCGTCAATGGGGTTCCGGATGTCCGGCTGTGCCGCCGACCGGCCCGGGACGGCGACCGGATCACCACGCAAAACCGTTCGGCGGCTCGGTGAACCGGCATGTGGTGGTGGTCGGCGGGGGTCCGGCGGGCGCCGCGGCCGCCGAAGCCGCGCTGCGCCACGGCGCGAGGGTGACGTTGATCGATTCGAACGAGGCACTCGGCGGGCAGTACAACCGGTGTATCCCGGCCGGGTACGGGGTCCGCCGACCGCTTGCCATCGGGCACGGATATGCCGCGGCGGCCCGCCGCGCACGTCTGCTGATCGAACACCCTCGCTGCGCGTACCTGCCCTGGGCGGCCGTCTATCGGATCGAGCGTCACCTCGAAGGTGGTTGTCCCGCAGTACGTGTGCTGATCGGCGCCGAGGGCGACCAGCGCGAGCACCGCGTCGTGCAGGGTGACGCGCTGGTGCTCGCCACGGGCGCCTACGACCGGGTGTGCCCGTTTCCGGGCTGGGACCTGCCCGGCGTCTACACCGCCGGCGCCGCACAGACTCTCGCGAAGACCCAGCGGCTGCTGGTCGGTGCGACCGTATTGGTCTCCGGCACCGGCCCATTCCTCCTCCCGGTCGCACAGTCGTTGGCGGACAACGGCGCCGAGGTGCGGGCCGTGCTCGAGGCCAACCCCGGTCGGCGGATCGCCGCGCACTGGGCGGCGCGTCCGTGGGAGCTGCGGCACAGCGCGAGCAAGGCCGTCGAACTGCTCGAGTACCTGGCATGCGGTGTACGGCAGCGGATTCCGTTGCGGACCTCGCGCGCGATCGTCGCGGTCGCCGGTGACGGCAGGGTGGAGGAGGCCATCGTCGCTCGCCTCGACGAGAACTGGACCCCGATCCCCGGCAGCCACACCACGATGCGGGTGGACGCGGTCGCGGTCTCGCACGGTTTCACCCCGCAGCACGAACTCGCGGTCGCCGCCGGTGCGGAGCTCTCGCCGGACGGCTTCGTCCAGGTCGATGACAACCAGCGGACGAGCGCCGAATATGTTTGGGCCGCAGGGGAAATCACCGGCATCGGTGGTGCGCAGGTCGCCGCCGTCGAGGGAACCGTGGCCGGCCTGGCCGCCGCGGGTGCGACCGCGGACCGCGCACTACAGGCCCGGCATCGCACGGCCGAGCAGTTCGTGACCCGCCTCGCGGCCGCGCACCCCATCCGTGCCGGCGTACTCGCCTGGTCGCGCCCCGACACCGTCGTCTGCCGCTGCGAAGGCACCACCCGCGGCGAACTGAGCGCCGCCTGGTCCCGCGCCGCGGGCGAGAGCTACCGCTCCGCCAAGCTCGCCACCCGCGCCGGACTCGGGCCCTGCCAGGGCCGCATGTGCGCGGCGAACATCGATGCGTTGCGCGACCGGCCCTACGCCGACGAAGAACCTTTTACCACAACGGGTCTCGCCACCGCCGGTCCCGCGTGGCGGCCCCTCGCCGCGCCGATCCGCCTGCGCGAACTCGCCGAACTCGACCCGGAGTCCGCGACCGCCCCGGCCGCTGCCGGGATAACCCCACCTGGTCCGCGATCCCCGCAACTAGACGAAGGACAGTCCTGATGCGCAGCAACAGAATCATTTCCGCGATCGACACCCACACCGAAGGCATGCCGACCCGGGTGATCACCGGCGGCATCGGCACGGTCCCCGGCGACACCATGGCCGCCAAACGCATGCACTTCATCGAGCAGCTGGACGGCCTGCGCACCCTGCTGGTCGACGAACCGCGCGGCCACGCGTCGATGAGCGGCGCGATCCTGCAACCGGCCACCACCGGCGACGGCCACTACGGCGTGCTGTTCATCGAGGTCAGCGGCCTGTTGCCGATGTGCGGCCACGGCACCATCGGCGTCGCGACGGCCTTGGTCGAGGCGGGCATGGTGCCGGTCACCGAGCCCGTCACCGACATCCGGCTGGACACCCCGGCCGGCCGCGTCGTCGCCTCGGTCGCAGTGAGCGGCGGGCACGCGGATTCGGTCACCCTGCGCAACGTGCCCGCCTACTGCGACAGCCTGGACAACGAAGTCGAGGTATCCGGCCTCGGCACAGTGCGTTACGACATGTCCTACGGCGGCAACTTCTACGCCATCGTCGACCTCGGCAAGCTCGGCCTGCCCTACGAACGCGCGCACAAGGACCGCATCCTCGACGCCGGACTGCGAATCATGGCGGCCATCAACGAGTCCCGTCGCCCGGTCCACCTGGAGGACGAACGGATCGCCGGCTGCAAGCACGTCCTGTTCCTCGACCCCGCGTCCGAGCCGACCCACACCCGCAACGCCCTGGTCGCCCACCCCGGCTGGTTCGACCGCTCCCCCTGCGGCACCGGCACCTCCGCCCTGCTCGCCCGTCAGCACGCCCGCGGTCTGCTCACCGACGACCAAGTCCTGCAGAGCGATTCGTTCATCGGCACCACCTTCTACGCCCGCGCCGTCGACACCGCCACCGTCGGCGACCGCTCCGCGATCATCCCCGCCATCACCGGCCGCGCCTGGGTCACCGGCACCGCCAACTACCTGCTCGACCCCACCGACCCCTTCCCCGCAGGCTTCCGTTTCTGACCAGCACCACCCGCTCCACTGCTCCACTGTGAAAGGCCCCGTCAATGAAGACAGTCGTCACCAGGCCCGCGCGCGCACCGCTCAGCACGAGCGGGGTCATGCGGCGAATGCCGGTAACCGTCGCCGACACCGGCGATTTCAAGAAGAGCATGGGGCTGTGGCAGTTGGTCGCACTGAGCCTCGGCGGGCTGGTCGGGGCGGGGGTGTTCTCGCTGGCCGGTGTGGTGGCCAACGAGGTCGCGGGTCCGGCGGTGCTGGTCTCGTTCGCCATCGCGATCATCGCCTCCGGCGCGGCCGGGCTCTGCTACGCCGAATTCGCGGGCATGGTCCCGCGCGCCGGGTCCGCCTACACCTATTCCTATGTCGCGCTCGGCGAGATCATCGGCTTCATGATCGGCTGGGATCTGCTGCTGGAGTACACCGCCATCGTGTCCGTCGTCGCGATCGCGGTGTCCGGCTACCTGAACTACATCACCCACTACATCGGATTCGACCTGCCCACCTGGGCGCTCGGCGCACCGGGCACCGGATCCGGGCACCGGGTCGACCTCTTCGCGGTGCTGCTCTGCCTGCTGCTGGCCTTCCTGCTCTCCCGCGGCACCCGCGAATCCGCCCGGGTGCAAACCGGTCTCGTCGCGCTGAAGATGGTGATCGTCGCGATCGTGGTGGTAGCGGGCGCATTCCACCTCAAGGCAGGCAACTACCAGCCGTTCTTCCCGTTCGGCGTCGGCGGCGCGGTCTCCGGTGCGGCCCTGGCCTTCTTCGCGGTCTACGGCTACGACGCGATGAGCGCCGCGGCGGAGGAGTCCACCGACGGCAAGCGGCTGATGCCCAAGGCGATCATGATCAGCCTCGGCATCGCCTCGGTGGTCTATCTGCTGGTCTGCCTGGTCATCGTCGGAATGGTCAACTACACCGACATCACCGTTTCCTCGCCGTTCTCCAGCGCGTTCGACTCGGCGGGCATGGGCATCCTCGGCCTGGTCATCGCGGTCGGCGCCGTCGTCGGCGTCACCACCTCGGCGTTCGCCAACATGCTCGCGGTGACCAGGGTCGGCTTCGCGATGAGCCGCGACGGCCTGCTGCCCGCCTACTTCGCCAAGCCCAGCCCGGTCCGCAAGGTGCCGTCCCGGGTGATCTGGCCGGTCGGCATCGTGTCCGCGCTGATCGCCGGCTTCCTGCCGATCCGCGAGGCGGCCGAGCTCACCAATGTCGGCATCCTGATGGCGTTCATCGTGGTGGCGCTCGGCGTCATGCGGCTGCGCCGGACCCGCCCGGACGCCGAGCGCGCGTTCCGCACCCCGTGGGTTCCGGTGGTGCCGCTGATCGGGATCGTCTTCTCCCTCTGGTTGATCAGCCACCTCACCTGGGTCACCTGGCTGCGCTTCGTGGTCTGGCTGCTGCTCGGCCTCGCGGTCTACGTCGCGTTCAGCTACCGCCACTCGAAGCTGAACGACGCCGGCCGTTCACTAACCTGATACCAGCGGTGCTCGCCCACAGGAGAAACCCGGAGCGCATTTGATGATCGAACGGCTGGATATACCCAAGCGGCCCACGCTGCGCGATCACGTGTCCGACGCGCTGCGCGCTGCCATCATCTCCGGTGAGCTCGAACCCGGAGTGCTCTACTCGGCACCGTGGCTGTCGGAGCGCTTCGGGGTCTCCCCCACGCCGGTGCGCGAGGCGATGCTGGATCTGGTCAAGCAGGGTCTGGTGGTGTCGGTGCCGAACAAGGGTTTCCGGGTCACCGAGATCTCCGACGCCGACCTCGATTCGATCGCCAAGATCCGGATGCTGCTGGAGCCGCCGAGCGTGCGGTCGATCGTCGGCGAGATTCCCGCGGCGGATATCCCGGGCCTGCGCGATCAGGCGGACAAGATCGTGGATGCGGCCAAGCGCGGCGATCTCGTCGAGTACGTCGACGCCGACCGGCGATTCCACCTGATGCTGCTGGACTACTGCCACAACCCGCGGCTGTCGCAGATCGTCGGCGACCTGCGCGCGCAAACCCGCCTGTTCGGTCTCGCCGCGCTCGTCGAGCGCGGCGAGCTGGACAAGTCGGCGCAGGAGCATCACACGATCGTCGATCTGATCGAGACGCAGCGCGACGAGGAGCTGGAGCGGTTCCTGCGCAGGCACATCGGGCACGTCCGCGGCATCTGGGCGGCGGGTAACGCACCCGACGAAGACGTCCCGTAGGACCTATCGGTTACGCATCTTCTTGATCTCCAGTTCACAGGACACATCCGACTCCGCGAGGAATTCGGCGGTCCGCTTCGCCACCGCGTCGGCCCACCAGAACGCGCTGGCGATCTGCAGGAAGCCGTTCACGTCGTGGTTGATGGCGAGGAACGTCGCCAGGGTGCCGTTGCCCGCGGTATAGAACAGCGTCTGGATGTGCAGGCCGCCGCCCGCGTCGATCAGCATCGCCATCGCGGGTTCGTGCTCGGTGATCAGCCTGCGCGCCTCGCCCGGGTGCAGCGCGCGCACCGACCAGAATTCGCCGATACCGGGTGTCTTGTAGTACTTGAGCCTGCGCTCGGTGAACGACGGATTCTTGGTGGCGGCCATGTGCACCGCAGCGGCCACCGTGGTGATCGGCGCCGCGGCGGTGAGCACGACGCCGACCTTCGCGGGTGCGATCAGTCCGGACATGCGGTTCCTCGGGTGAGCCATCGTGGTATGGCCAACGGTAGGTGCCGAAATGCCTGGTCAGTATCCGTCGTTCGATCGACTCGGGCGTCCGGGCTTGCGCCCGTACACCATCGACGTCGGCCCGATCAGGTGCCGCTTCTTGATGTTCACGAAACCCGCGTCGCGCAACCAGTCCGCGCACTGGGTGGTGGTGGCTTCGAACCCCTCGCGCATCTCCAGCATGATGTTCAGGCTGGACAGCGCACTGATCAGGTTCTGCCTGCGCCCGGGATCGGTCATGGCGTCGTAGACGAGCAGGGCGCCGCCGGGCGGCACCGCCGCGTAGGCCTTGGCGATCAGCTCGCGCCGCACGGCTTCGCTATAGCCGTGCAGCACGTGGCCGAAGCTGATCACGTCCGCACCGGGCAGCGGGCCGGCGAACATGTCGCCGGCGGTGAACCGGATGCGGTCACTTAACCCGAACGAGGAGACGTACTCCTCGAAGATCGGCTGCACGGCGGGCAGGTCGTAGCTGACCCCGCGGATATGCGCGTGGGTGAGCGCGACCCGCACGGGCAACGCACCCTGTGCCGCACCGACATCCAGGAACGTCCGGAACCGCTGCCACGGAAAGCGCGCGGCGATCAGCATGGCCTCGCCGGTGGAGATTCCGGTCATGCCGGCCAGGAACTTCCGCAGTGCGGTCTGGTCGCCATAGAGGGCGGAGAAGAACTCGCTCTCGCCCTGTTCCTCCTCGGCTCCGGGTTTGCCGGTCCGCAGCAGGCCGCCCAGACCGGACCACAGATCATAGAGGCGAGTGCTGGACAGCTCCATCAGCCCGCCGATGTAGCTGGGCTTGGCGCGGTCCAGGAACAGCGCGGCCTGTCGCGAATTCACATAGCGCCCAGCGCGATCGCGCCGCAGCAGACCCAGATCGACGAGCGCGGCGAGGAACGGGCCCGCGGCCCGCGGATGCCAGTTCAGCCGGTCCATCAAGTCCTGCTGCGACAGCGGACGCACCGCCAGTTCGGTGAACACGCCCTGTTCGACCGCCGTAAGCACGACCCGGGACGGCCAGAACGCCATCCCGGTCTCCAGGATCTGCTGCGGATCGGCGAAGCGCCGCAGCACCGGTCCGGCGATCCGGCTCTGAAAAGCCTTCATCAACAGCAGTTCCCGGCGCAGGTCCGGATTGCCCGGGGCCGGATCTAGGACGTCGGGCGGCGTCGGGCCCGGCGCGGGCGCGCGGTCGTCGGGCGGGCTCTTGGGCTGTGCCATCGGGCGACTCCTCGGGGGTGCCGGCGTCGGATCACCCCAGCGGTCCGCGCCGTCGAAGCGGGGTTCGAACGCCGTGCGGCCCTGCACGGTGACCCGATTGTCCACGATGACCAGGCCGCCGGGGGCGAGTCCGGTGATGTCGACCGACTAGGTTCGCAGACATGTCGTCGTTCGCGTCCCGCCGCCCATGGGGTCGTCTGCTGCCGCTGGCGATCATGGTGCTCGTCGTCGTGGGGTTCGCCGGCTACCTGACACCCGGGCACCGCGAGCCAGGCCGAGCGGGCCGTCACCGAGGTGGCGCAGGCCGCGCTCGCCCGGCGTGCGGTAGCCGGACTCAGCCGCTGAACGCCACGTCCGCGGCCTGCTCGACGCCCGCGGTGCGGCCGGGCGCGGTCTGGAACCGCCAGTACAGATTGGTGTGCGCGATGACCTGCTCCGGCGGCGGGGCACCCCATTCGCTCTTGTCGAAGGTGGTGTGCGCGTCACCCACCAGGGTCACGTCATAGCCGCGGGCGAAAGCGCCGTGGATGGTGGACCGGACGCAGGCATCGGTCTCGGCTCCGGTGACCACCAGGCGTCCGACGCCCGCCCCCGCCAGCACCGCTTCCAGGTCGGTGTCCTCGAACGAGTCGCCGAACAACTTGTGCACCAACGGTTCCGATTCCCGGCGGACCAACTCCGGGACGTAGGCCCAGCCCTCGCTGCCGCGCACCAGCTCGTCGGAGCTGTGCTGGATCCAGACGACCGGAACACCCTGGTCGCGCGCCTTGTCGACCAGCCGGCCGATTGTGGCGACGACCGCGTCCCGCTGGTATGCGTCGGCCACCACGCCGTTCTGCACGTCGATCACCAGCAAAGCGGTGTGGGGTCGGTCCGGCAGCACTGTCATGTTGGGTCTCCTCTACTCGCCGCACCGGCGCGGACAACAGCGCCCACGGTAGACCGGAGCACCGACAGTCCGCGTCCGGCGATGTCGCGCCGCCGGACTCACTGACCTTCGGCGAGCTCGGCCAGCCGGTCGAGCGACGCCTGCAACTTCTCCGCGGTGGTGGCGCGGGCCCGGACGAGGCGCTTCTCGTCGGTGAGTCGCGTCCAGTCGTAGGTATGGGTGACCCGGGTGTTCGTCTCGTCGATGGGCTCGATTTCCCAGCGCCACAGGTGTCCGGGCGGCTGCTGCCCCTGCTCGGACGGCCGCCAGGCGATGCGACGGCCCTCCTCGAACTCGACCACGTGGTTGTCCCGGTCGGCGCCGTTGGTCAGCGTCATCACGAACACATCGCCGACCGCGCGAACCCGTTGCCCCGCCGCGGCTTTCGCCAGATTCTCGTTGCCGTCCCACAGCGGCTGCCGGGCCGGGTCGGCGATCAGTTCGAAGATCCGTTCCGGTCCCGCCGCGATGTCGCGGCTCGCGCTCACGGTGCGCGCAGGTTCGATGTTGTCCGTCATGCCCTGATCGAAGCATCCCGCCCCCGGATCGCGCCAGATGTCCGCTGTCCGCGGCGGCGCGGATCACCGCATTACCGGCTGCTCCCCAAGCCCGTCAACGCCGGCCTTTCCCCAGTTCCACGAGCTGAAATTCAGTCAAACTTGTTGTGCCGCTTAGTGCATCACTAAGTCATGAACGCGTCACCGACGCCTGGTCTCATCAGTTCTGTCCTACCCGGAATCTATGAGATTCGAGGAAGTGCCATGCCGCTACCCAAGCCCACCCGGCTCAGCATCATCGCCGCACTCGCCACCACCCTCATGGTGAGTGCCCCGCAGGCCTCCGCAGCACCGGCCTCGACCCCCGAGCTGAAGGTACTGACCTACAACACCTTCCTGATGAGCAAGAACCTGTATCCCAACTGGGGACAGGACCACCGGGCCGCGGAGATCCCGAAGACCGACTTCTTCAAGGGCAACGACGTCGTCGTACTGCAGGAGATGTTCGACAACGAGTCCTCCGACGCGCTGAAAGCGAAGGCCAGGGCGGAGTATCCGAATCAGACGCCGGTCGTCGGCCGCTCGAAGGACGGCTGGGACGCCACCGGCGGCAAATACAGCTCCCTGACGCCGGAGGACGGCGGGGTCACCATCCTGAGCAAGTGGCCGATCATCCGCAAGGAGCAGTTCATCTTCGCCGACGCGTGCGGCGCCGACTGGTGGGCGAACAAGGGCATCGCCTACGTGGTGCTTTCGGTCAACGGCAGCAAAGTGCACGTGGTCGGCACGCACAGCCAGTCGACCGACCCCGGCTGCGATGCCGGCGAGGCGGCGCGCGATCGGTCCGCGCAGTTCAAGGAGATCGACGCGTTCCTGACCGCGAAGCACATCCCGGCGAACGAGCAGGTGCTGCTGGCCGGCGACCTGAACGTCGACTCGCACAGTGCCGAATACGGTTCGATGCTGGCCGACGCCCGGCTCGAGCCCGCGACCGCCCGCACCGGGCACCCGTTCTCCTTCGACACCAAGGAGAACTCGATCGCCAACTACCGCTACCCGAACGACCCGCGCGAGGATCTCGACTACGTCCTGCACCGCAAGGGTCACGCCAAGCCCGCGAGCTGGCAGAACCGGGTCATCAAGGAGACCTGTCCCGCCTGGACGGTCACCAGCCAGGGCAAGGACTACACCTACACCAACCTGTCCGACCACTACCCGGTGACCGCCGGGGCCTGATCCGCTGAGCGGACCGCGCCCGGCTCGCCCGATCGCGAGACGGGCGCGGTTGCCGCTGGTGGGGAGCGGATCGCTGGGCACTGATTTCGTCCCGATGGCGGCGGGTGAAAGTTGTTGCCACGGAACCGGGTCGTGCGCCCTATGATCGCCAGACAGCGAGAGTGGAGATAGCCGCATGACCGCAGTTGCCAACGCCGGTGCCACCGGATATTCCCGCGTGATCGCGCCGCCCGGCTGGAGCCGCTGGCTGGTCCCGCCCGCCGCGCTGTCCATTCATCTCGCCATCGGGCAGGCCTACGCGTGGAGCGTGTTCAAGCCGCCGCTGGAGAAGGCGATGGATATCTCGGGGACCGGCAGCGCGCTGCCCTTCCAGATCGCCATCGTCATGCTCGGGCTGTCGGCGGCCTTCGGCGGGACGCTGGTCGAGCGCCGCGGTCCGCGCTGGGCGATGACCGTCTCGCTGGTGTGTTTCTCCTCGGGGCTGCTGATCTCGGCGGTCGGCGCGTACGCGAATGCCTACTGGCTCATCGTGTTCGGCTACGGGTTCGTCGGCGGGATCGGGCTCGGCATCGGCTACATCTCCCCGGTGTCCACGCTGATCCGCTGGTTCCCCGACCGGCCGGGAATGGCAACGGGTTTCGCGATCATGGGCTTCGGCGGCGGCGCGTTGATCGCCTCCCCGTGGACCACTCAGCTGCTCACCACCTTCGGCAGGGACGACGCGGGCATCGCCAAGACCTTCCTGGTCATGGGCCTGGTCTACGCGGTGTTCATGTCGGTGGGCGTGCTGCTCGTGCGGGTGCCGCCGCCGGGTTGGCGACCCGCGGGCTGGGTGCCGAAGACGAATACCGCGAAGCTGATCAGCGAACACGATGTCGCGGCCAACGACGCGATCCGGACGCCGCAGTTCTGGCTGCTGTGGATCGTGTTGTGCTTCAACGTGACCGCGGGCATCGGCATCCTGGAGAAGGCTGCGCCGATGGTGATCGACTTCTTCAAGCAGTCCTCGACGCCGGTGACGGCGGCCGCGGCGGCGGGCTTCGTCGCGGTGCTGTCCGCAGCGAATATGGCCGGGCGGATCGGCTGGTCGTCGCTGTCGGATGTGATCGGCCGCAAGAACATGTACCGGATCTACTTGGGGGTCGGCGCGCTCGCCTACGCCATGGTGTGGTCGGTCGGGCAGACCAGCAAACCGCTGTTCATTCTCGGCGCGATGGTGATCCTGTCGTTCTACGGCGGCGGATTCGCCACGGTTCCGGCGTATCTCAAGGATTTGTTCGGGACCTACCAGGTCGGGGCGATCCACGGCAGGCTGCTCACCGCGTGGTCGGCGGCGGGCGTCGCGGGCCCGTTGATCGTCAACGCGATCGCGGATTCCGGTGCGCGACACGGGAAGACCGGTCCCGAACTGTACGGGACCTCATTCGCCATCATGATCACCCTGCTGTGCGTCGGCTTCGTCGCCAACGAGCTGATCCGGCCGGTCGCGTCGAAGCATCACCGGAAGGTCCCGGCGGAAGCCGTCGTCACGGAAGGAAATCCGGCATGACCGAACCCGACAGCGCCGAAACGGCTCCGCCGCGGCGCATTCCGCTGCTGGTCTTCGCCTGGCTGTGGGTGGCCGCACCGTTCGCCTACGGGCTCGATCGGCTGATCGTAAACCTGCTCAAGCTCTTCCAATAGGGCCCGATACCGTTTCGAACCCGCCGCGCCGGGTATCTGCCGGACGTTCGGTTCGACGGAGATGAGGGCGTCTGATGAGTGGGTTGTCGACTGGGACGAATCGGTCGCGCGGTCAGCGGGGCGGGGCCTCGTCCACCGCCGAGCGGATTGCCCAGCACGAGGTTTTCGAGCGATTCGCCCGGGGCGGGTTCGTCATGACCGGGCTCGTGCACCTGTTCATCGGGTATATCGCCATCCGGATCGCGCTGGGCGGGTCGGGGGGCAATGCCGATCAATCCGGGGCGCTCGGCGAACTGGCGAGCAAACCGGGCGGGATCGTGCTCATGTGGGTGGGGGTGGTGGCGTTCGTGCTTATGGGACTGTGGCGGCTCGCGGAGGCGGCGTTCGGGAGCGCGTCCAAGCCGGCCAAGGACAGCAAGAAGTCGGAGGCGTTTCACCGGGTGAAGGCGTTCGCGCTGGCGGTGATCTACTTCTCGTTCGCGTTGTCGGCTCTCGGATTCGCTCGTGGTGCGGGGAAATCGAGTAGCGAGCAGAGCGCGGGCATCACCGGGCGGTTGATGCAGAACTCCGCGGGCAAGGCCGCCCTGGTGGTGGCCGGGTTGATCATCATCGGCGTCGGCGGATATCACCTCTACAAGGGCGTCAGCCAGAAGTTCGTCAAGGATCTCGAGGGCAATCCGAGCACTCTCGTGCGCCGGCTCGGCACGACCGGATACCTCGCGAAGGGGCTCGCGGTCGCGGCCATCGGGCTGCTGGTCATCCTCGCGGTGGGCAAGGCCGAGCCGGGCAAGGCCACCGGGCTCGACGGGGCGCTGAAAACCCTTGGTGCGCAACCGTATGGCGTGATCCTGCTCGTCGTGGCTGGCCTGGGCATCATCACCTACGGTCTCTACAGCTTCGTCATGGCCCGCTACGCCAAGATGTAGCGCCCGGCCCGTGGGGCAAGATCGAGGCATGAGCTCCACCACCGGACCGCTGGTACCCGCGACCGTGGACGAATTCCGCGACCTCGCGCGCACCAGGTTGCGCGAATTCCCGCATACCGAAGTCCCGGACGCGCCGGACCTTCGCCGGGCCGCGGTGCTGCTGTGCGTCGTCGCGGGGGACGACGGCACGCCGTCGGTCGTGGTCATCCGGCGGGCCTACCGTGGCCGCAATGCCGGCCAGTGGGGATTGCCCGGCGGCAGGCTGGACCCGGGCGAGACCGCGGAACAGGCCGTAGTACGCGAACTACACGAGGAACTCGGCCTGACCGCCGCGCCCGCCGACCTGCTCGGCCGGCTCGACGACTTCCCGGCCGCATCGGGTTTCGTGATCACCCCGTTCGTGGCGGCGCTCCCCGACACCGCCGAGCTGACGCCGAGCCCCGCCGAAGTGCACTCCGTGCACCTGGTGCCGCTCGCCCGGCTGGCCGCCGACGAGGTGCCGCACTGGGTCGCCCCGCAGGCGGCCGTCAAACAACCCGAGCTACGCGGCCAGGCGGCGTCCGTGCCGGAAAGCGTTGGCCTGCTTCAGATGCGCCTCGGCGAGGGGATGACCATCCACGCCCCCACCGGCGCGCTGCTCTGGCAGTTCCGCGCGGTCGTGCTCCTCGGGCGAGACCACGCGGACGCTCGGGTGGCCCACTTCACCCAGCCCGACTGGACTCAACACTAGGGCAGGGGCTTTCAGCGGATCAATCCTCCAGGAAAGTCGCCGGGATCCGGCGACGACGGTCCACGGTCACCGTGAACACGTCCGGGCGAGCGTAATGCCCCGTCGGGTCGAAATTCTGCCGCTCCCTTGCCACTTCGCCCGGATCGATATCGGCGATGACGAGCCGCTCCTCGCCGGCGACGGGTTCGATCAGCCAATCACCGTTGGGGCCCGCGAGTGCGGAGCCGCCGTCATAGCCCGCCGGCTTACCGACCGCGAGGAGTTCCGCGCGCAGCGGAAAGTCGGTGGGCACGTCCGCGTAGTCGAGCACGGCCCCGGCCGCGAGGGAATACACCCGCCCCTCCATGGCCACGAAACGCGTTATGTCCCTGGTGTTTCGGACCGAACCCGGCCAGGTGGACACGTGCAGCGTCGCGCCGTCCGCGTACAGCGCGTGCCGCGCCTGCGGCATCCAGTTCTCCCAGCAGGACAGACCGCCGACGCGGAACTCGCCGACGTCGTGGGCCCGCAGCCCGTTCCCGTCCCCGATCCCCCAGACCATCCGTTCCTCGTGTGTGGGCATCAACTTGCGATGCGCGCTCACCACGCCGCGCACCGGATCGATCGCGACCAGCGTGCAGTACACGGTGCCGCGAACCCGCTCGGTGATGCCGAGATAACAGAACACCCCCAGATCGGCGACCGCCTCCCGCACCGTGGCGATGTGCGGACCGTCGAGCGTGACCGCCGCGTCCAGATAGTAAGCGTAAGCGGCCTTTTGGATCGGATTGTCGAACCGCGCCCCACCGGTGCGCGCCAGCCAGATCGGATAGCCGGACAGAAACGTCTCCGGAAAGGCGACGAGTTCCACCCCCGCCGCCGCGGCCTGGGTCAGGTAATCGACAACAATCTTGGTCCCCGCCGTTGGGTCGAGCCAGGCAGGCCGTGCCTGCGCCGCAGCAATCCGCATGCCCGACCCTAACGCCGTCCTCAATGGGCCTGCCCGATTTGGCCGTTCATCCAGTCGCCGAGCCACTGGATGGCGTTGCGACCGGAATCGTCCACAATGAGGGCACCGTAGTTGATGTGCGCGTTGGAGGAGAAAAACGTTGCGGCGCTGAGGCCGTCGCGAATGAGCGCGAGCAGATTGATGCCCACCTTGGGCGGCGCGGTTTTGGCGAGGGCGTCGCTCAGCTCGTCGAGGTCGAGGTGCTGGCTGTTGTTGCTGGTGAGCAGGCCGCCGGCGACGGTGGCCAGCTCGAGGCCGACCGGCAGCAGGCCGGACAGCACGGCGGCCGCGCCGGCCGGGTCCGGCGCCTGGCCGGGTGGCGGGACCAGCTTCTCCACCACCGACCAGGCTATTTCCTGGATCTGGCCGACCAGGGTGGCCATCCGGATGACATCGACGTTCGACAGGATCGCGGTCATGGACGCGGCGATCTGCACGTAACCCTGTGCGTTCGGGACGGCGGAGAGCACCTGCGCGACCGATTTCAGATCCGCGCTCGCGACCAGGTCGACCAGCGGTTTGAACTGATTGTTCAGCGCGCCGGCGACCTGATGGGCGCCCTGGGCGTCCATCGCCGCGACCTTCTGCGGCAAGAGCGCGAGGTTGGCCATGATCGCGCCGAAGTCGAGCGCGGTGACATTGGCGACCACATCGAGGGTCTGATCGACCAGCATGGTGGGCTTCAGCATCGCGAGGATCTTCGTGGCCGAGCCAAGGATGGCCGCGGGCAGATCGGCCAGCGGCGCGATCTGATCGACCATGGCCTCGACCTTGACGGTCAGCGTGGCCGCGTCGGGCGAATTCACCTGGAGGGTGCGCACACCCCGGTTCAACAGGCCGGTCGCGGTGTCGGTGATCGTGCTGACCGCAGTGGTCGCGCCGGTCAGGTCGGACTCGCCCGCCTTGATCAGCACCTGTCCCGCACTGTGCTCGGCCGACCCGGCGGGGGCATCGGCGAGCCGGGCGGCGGTGGTGGAATCTTGGAGTCCGGCAAGCACTTTGAGGCTGCCCTCCAGCTTCGCGGCGGTGTCGCGGAGGTGGGTGAGGTTGATCCCGCCCGGCGCGCTGAGGCTCCCGGACAGCTCGTCGACGGCGCCGGCCAGACCAGGGAGGTCGGCCTTGGCGGCGTTCGCGGTCAGGGTCTTGGCCAGGGTGGAGTTGCTGAGCACCTTGCTCAGCAGCGAGCCGAGTTTCCCGAGTAATGGGTTGTCGCCCTTCTTGATCGAGCAGTACAGGTCCCCTGGATCGCAGATCGAGCTGACCCGCCCGGTGAGCTTGCCCATGCCGAGCGGGCGCGGATCGGCGATCCCGGAACCCACGGTGTGCGGGCCGACGGCGGTCTCGCCCTTGGTGCCCGCGGCCGGGTCGGCGATCAGTCCGACCGCGATCACCCGCTCGGCGGGCACCGGACCGCGGTCGTTGCCGATCTCGGCGGCGACGTCACCCGCGGCGTCCGCGCCCTGGCTGTAGCCGGCAATGGTGAATTTCGCTCCGGGACAACGGTTGTCGTAGTCACGCAGCGCCTTGCGCGCGTTGACCAGCGCGGTGTTCTTGCTGTCGGCATAGGTGTAGCCGTTGTCGAAGGCGCGGGCCATATACGGCGTGAAGTAGATATCGGAACTCGGGCCGTGCTGGCGCTGGATGGCCTCGGCGATCGGCCGGAGCATGCCGATCGGCTGCGCGGGATCGGCCTTCTCGTTGGTCTCCCAGGTGCCGGGAATGAACAGGTTGAAGGTCTCCGCGCAGTCGGCGGGCGCCGCGTGTACGACGGCCGGGGCGGCGACGGTTGCGGAGGCGACGGCCATCCCGAGCGCCACCATCGTCGCCACCACGTAGCGATTGGACGAATGCGTGACTGACATCTGAACCTCACTGCGCGCGAAGTGCCGATACGATGCGCATGCGTATTCAGCGCGGCAGCCGAATGCGCCGCGCTGAATATCGGGTTCCGGGTCAGGACAAATGACCGACCAGCAAGCTGAGCAGTTTCAAGGCCACCTTGGCCAAATCCAATCCGGTACCGAGCGATCCGGTCGACGATCCGCCGCCGCTGAGGGAATCGCCGGCGTCACTGGAGCCGGCGTCACTGGACCCGGAGCTCGCGGCGATGTAGTGAACGGTATCCATAACGCTGAGGAAGGTCGACATGTCTCAAACCGCCTGTCTGGTAACGGTATTGAACCGAGCAGCACCTGAGCGCAGGTGCTTGGATCATTGGGTGTTGGCAGCAACCAGATTCCACTGGGATCCACGTCGCGTCCAGACACTCAACTGGGGAAGTTGTGCCGCGGTTGCCCATTCGAGGCGAATGCCGGTGGCAGACCGGCAGGTTTTCTGATCTCCCCAGTCCCACTGGGGATCTGCGCCCAAGGAAATTCTCAGATGCGTGCGACATTCTGACCCGCACGCGGAGAGATCTGCCGCGGGACGGAAGGAGAAATCGGTGCGCAATGGTGAGCTCGGACGGCGAGGATTCCTCGGAGTACTGGGTGGCGCGATGGGCATCGCGGTCACGGCCGCGGCGGTGCGGCCCGCGGTCGCGGACCCGGCGATCGGAACTCGCGCATTCCTCGGTTCCTATACCTCCGGTGGCGCAGGCGGTTTCGGCATCGGTGTCGCCGCGGTCGACCCCGGTGACGGCAGGCTCACCGTGAAAAGCACCGTGCAGGTGGCCGATCCGTCGTTCCTGGCATTGTCTCCCGATCGGCGCTACCTGTACGCGGTGAACGAAGGGTCCGGCCCGGGTACGGCCACCGCGCTCGAGCTCCGGGGGCAACAGCCAACCGTATTGAATACTGTTGCGGTACAGGGCGATGCGCCCACCCACCTGTGCGTCACCCCGGACGGGCGGTACGTGCTGACCGCGAACTACACCTCCGGCAGCGTCAGCGTGCTCGCCGTGGGCAAGGACGGACGCCTCGGCGCGGTGCTCGACGTGGCCGAGCACACCGGCCGCGGACCGGATCCGGACCGGCAGACCGGACCGCACGCCCATCAGGTCTCGATCGATCCGTCCGGCCGCTGGGTGCTGGCGGTGGACCTGGGCGTCGACTCGATCTACGTCTATCGACTGGCCGGCGGCAAGCTGAACCAGCACGCGCGGGTCGCGCTGGCGCCGGGCAGCGGACCACGACACCTGACCTTCCATCCCGACGGTCGTACCGCCTTTCTGGCCAACGAGCTGAATTCCACGGTGACCGTGCTGGATTGGCGGGCCGACCGCGGGGAACTACGGGCCGGGCAGTCGCTGCCCGCGGACCTGAACGCCGGCGGCGACCGGAACTACCCGTCCGCGCCGGTGGTCGCGAAAGACGGCCGATTCCTCTACCTCGCCAACCGGGGCCACGACAATGTCGCGACCTTCGCGGTGGTCGGCGCGATGCTGATGCCGATGGGCAGCACACCCTGCGGCGGAAAGTTCCCCCGCCATCTGACCCTGAGCCCCGACGGCAGGCGCCTGTACGCGGCCAATCAGAAGTCGAATTCGGTGGCCCTGCTCGACCTCGATCCGGTCACCGGGCGGCCCGCCGCACCGTCGGCGGTGCTGGCCGCGCCCGCGGCCACCTGCGTGCTGTTCGAGTAGCGAGTCAGGTTCTCGCACAACAGATTCCGGGCCGCCGCCGCAGGTGGACCGGTCCCCAGTTGCGCGCCAGTCGAGATGGCGGGCCAGGTGCGGTTCTACTTGGTTCTAGATCATCCATGCTCGTTCACGCGTGAAAGGGTTTCTGAATGCGCAGAATCACGCATATCACGCTAGGTCTGCTGGTGGTAGCCGGCAGCCTGGTGGCCACGCCCGACGCCTGGGCCGACGCGGACAACGGCCGGCTCGGCAATCTCGGTCGCATCGTCGACGACGGCACGACGACCACCATGTACTCCGGCTCGGCCGCGGTCCGGGTCACCTTCCCCACCGCCGGTGCGGTGCGGGTGCAGCTGGCACCGGACGGCAAGTTCACCGATCCGGCCCGCGACAAGATCGTCCTGCCGACCAAGGTCCCACCGGCCAGGACGAAGAAGACGGACAAGGGCGACTACTGGGCGATCACCAGCACCGATCTCACCCTGCGCGCCTACAAGTCTCCCCTGCGCTTCGCCCTGTACGACGGCACCAACCGGCGGCAGATCTGGGCCGAGTCGGCGCCGCTGTCCTGGACCAAGAACGCCACCACGCAGAGCCTCGGCCGGGGCAAGGACGAGCAGTTCTTCGGCGGCGGCGAGCAGAACGGCCGGTTCAGCCACCGCGATCAGACGATCAAGATCTTCGCCGACGACAACTGGAACGACGGCGGCGCGCCGAACTCCCAGCCGTTCTACCTGTCCAGCAACGGATACGGGGTGCTGCGCAACACCTTCGCGCCGGGCAATTACGCCTTCACCGATCCGGCCCGCACCACCCACGAGGAACGCCGCTTCGACGCGATCTACGTCGTCGGCGACGGCCCCAAGGGGGTGATCTCCGCCTACACCGCGCTGGTCGGCAGGCCGTTCCTGCCGCCGATCTACGGCCTGGAGATGGGCGACTCCGATTGCTACCTGCACAATGCCAACCGCGGTGAGCGGCACACCCTCGACGCGGTGGGCATCGCCGACGGGTACGTGCGCAATCAGATGCCCAACGGCTGGATGCTGGTGAACGACGGCTACGGCTGCGGTTATGAGAATCTGCCGCAGGTCGGCGAGGGGCTGCGCGAGCACAACATGCAGCTCGGCTTGTGGACCGAGAACGGGCTGCCGAATCAGGCCGAGGAGGTCAAAGCCGGTGTGCGCGTGCGCAAGCTGGACGTGGCGTGGGTGGGTCCCGGCTATCAATTCGCCCTGGACGCCTGCGACAGCGCGCACCGCGGCATCGAAGACAACAGCGACGCACGGGGTTTCGTCTGGACGCCGGTGAGCTGGGCCGGGGCGCAACGATGTGCGGTGCTGTGGAGCGGGGACCAATCCGGCACCTACGACTACATCCGCTGGCAGATTCCCACCTACGCGGGCTCGACCATGTCCGGCATCGCCTACAACACCGGTGACGTCGACGGCATCTTCGGCGGCAGTCCCCGGACCTACACCCGCGACCTGCAGTGGAAGGCGTTCCTGCCCACCATCATGTCGATGGACGGCTGGGCGCCCAACGACAAGCAGCCGTGGCGCTACGGCGAGCCCTACACCTCGATCAACCGAAAGTACCTGCAGCTCAAGGAGAGACTGCTGCCGTACACCTATTCGCACGCGGTCGAGGCGAATCGCACCGGGGTCGGCCAGGTCCGGCCACTCGCCCTGGAGTACCCGCACGACAAGGCGACCTGGGGCGAGCAGGCCCGTTACGAATTCCTGTCCGGGAAGGACTTTCTCGTCGCACCGGTCTACACCGACGCCGAAACGCGGGACGGCATCTACCTGCCCGAAGGCACCTGGATCGACTACTGGAGCGGCCGCACCTGGACCGGTCCGACCACGGTGAACGGCTACCACGCGCCGCTGGACACGCTGCCGCTGTTCGTGCGGGCGGGCGCGGTGGTGCCGATGTGGGCCGAGGGCACCCAGTCCTGGCGGACCCGCGATCAGAGCGTGCTCGATCTGGATGTCTACCCGCAGGCCGCGGGCAACTTCACCCTGGTCGAGGACGACGGGGTGACCCGGGGCTATCAGCGCGGCGAACAGGCGTCGCAGAAATTCGCCGTGCGCTCGCCGGAGGCCGGTGCGATCGAGGTGAGCATCGGCGCCAGTTCGGGATCGTATCCGGGCAAACCGGCCGCGCGCCGCTACGAAATCGCGGTGCACACCGCCGCGGCGCCGAAGCTGGTGCAGACCGCCGCGGGTCCGTTGACCCAGCGGGCCGATCGGGCGGATTTCGACCGCGCGCCCAACGGCTGGTGGTTCGATCCGAACGATCGCGGCGGCATCGTGCACGTCAAAACCGATCCGGTCGACGCGGCACAGGGTCAGTCGGTGGTTCTGCGGTGAGGATTTCCCGGTCCCGGGCCGAGGTGGCAGATTGGGAGGGTGCGGGTTATGGGTGAGGGTGGTTAACTCCTCTCGGATTGTCAGCTCGGAGGGAGTAGGGGTAGACGTGGTGCAGCTCGGAGTGAACGAGTCGTTCGCGGACTACCTCATCGAGGGCGTGCTCGGTCGCGGCGGGATGGGCACCGTGTATTCGGCGCAGCATCCGCGGTTGCCGCGCCGAGTCGCGCTCAAGCTGCTGAACCGCGAGGTCTCCGCGGATCCGGAGTTGCGGCGGCGGTTCGAGCAGGAGGCCAATGTCGTTGCCCGGCTGGATCATCCGGGCATCGTCGGCATCCACGACCGCGGCACCCAGGACGGGCACCTGTGGATCGCCATGCAGTACATCCACGGCACCGACGCCTCCCGGTTGAATCCGCGGGACGTGCCGGTCGATCGCGCGTTGCGCATCGTCACCGAGACCGGGGCCGCGCTCGATCACGCGCACAGCCGTGGCGTGCTGCACCGCGATATCAAACCGGCGAACATTCTGTTGTCCTCGCCGGACACCGGTCGCGCGGAGCGAGCGGTGCTGACCGATTTCGGGATCGCCCGGCTGCTCGACTCGAATACCCAGCTGACCTCGAGCGGGACGTTCAACGCCACGCTCGCCTATGCCTCGCCGGAGCAGCTCTCCGGCGAGCGGGTCGATCACCGTTCGGATCAGTACTCGCTGGCCTGCACGCTGTTCACGCTGCTGGCGGGGCATCCGCCGTTCGCGGCGACCAACCCGGGACAGGTCGTCGCCGGGCACATCAGCAAACCGGTGCCGCGGCTCAGTTCCGTTCGCCCCGACGCACCGCAGGCGCTGGACGAGGTCATCGCCCGGGCGATGGCGAAGCGGCCGGACGAACGATTCGACAGCTGCCGCGAGTTCACCACGGCCGCCTGGGCGTCGCTGCACGGTCGTCCACCCGCACCGTCGACCACAGCGCCGGGCCGGATCGCCCCGACCGCGGTCAATCGCACGGCCCAAGGCCGGTCGGCGACACCGGCGCCGACTCCGGTCGCTCAGCCGACACGCACGCCCCAGCCGACACCGGCGCCCACCCCCGTCAGCGAGCCGGCGCCGTCGAGCGGTTTCCGCGACGCGCTCGGCGCCTGCGTACTCGCCGTTCTGCTCGGTTGCCTGGTCGCCTACGCGGTGGTTTCGCCCAGGGAACACGTCATCCGCGCTTTCCTCGCCGAGGGCGACCCGGGCCTGGCCCCCTACGCCGCCTCCGGTGTCGCCGGCGGCGGTGCGGTGGTGGCGCTCCTCTGCGGTGCGGTCCTGCTGCTGGCCCGCAAGCGCCTGGGTCGCGCACTGGTGATCCTGGGGTGCGCGGGCTACCTGGCGAGCCTGGCACCGGTCCGGTTCGGCTACGACAGTCCGGTCGGCACCACCGGGTGGACGATGGCCGCGGGAGTCGGATTGCTCTTGCTGACTGTGGTATTCGCCATGTCCAAGCCGACGGCTCGCTGGCTGCGGGGCGCAGGCCGGGCACGGCGATAGCGCCAATTCCGCCAGCCGGTCGGCCAATTCGAGCCGCCGATATATTTCGTCGCTTCCAGGTAAAATTATCCGCGTGTCTAAAATCAGTCGCCGCAACTCGCTCATTTCGATGGCCGCATGGGGACTTATCGCGGCGCTTACCGCAACCGCCTGCGACTCAGCGGGCTCGAAGAACGATTCGAGTCCGCCGCCGAGCTCGTCGAGCGCGCAGGCCGAGGACAATACGAAACTTTTCCACGATATCTACAAGCAATTGGTGGAAACCGATACCTCGCATTCGACCGGCAGCACCACGGTCGCCGCGAACGCGGTCAGGCAGCGCCTGCTCGACGCGGGGTTCGCCGAAGCCGATATCCAGATCTTCGAGCCGGTGCAGCGCAAGGGCGATCTGGTGCTCCGGTTCACCGGGTCCGGGCAGCGTAAACCGTTGCTGCTCTTGGGCCATCTCGATGTGGTCGAGGCCAAACGCGAGGACGGGTGGAACACCGACCCGTACAAGCTGACCGAAACCGACGGCTTCTATGCCGCCCGTGGTTCGATCGATGACAAGGCCATGGTGTCCGCGCTGGTTTCCGGCCTGATCCAATTGAAGCGCGAGGGATTCAAGCCGAACCGCGACATCGTGCTCGCCCTGACCGCCGACGAGGAGGCCGGGCCGGACAACGGGGCGAAATGGTTGATGGACAACAAAGCCGACCTGATGAGCGCCGAGTACGGCCTCAACGAGGGCGGCAGGGCGCTGCTGGTCGACGGGAAGCCCTCGCTGCAGGGCGTGCAGGTGGCCGAGAAGACCTACACCACCTACCAGGTGGAGGCCAAGGCGAGCGGCGGGCACAGCTCGGTGCCGACGCCGGACAATGCCATCTATACCCTCACGGCCGCGCTCAATCGGCTTGCCGCGTACCGCTTCCCGACCTCACTCAGCGATCCGGCCAGGGACAACTTCGCCGCGCTGGCCGCGACGCGCACCGGCCAGGAGGCCGATGACATGCGGGCGGTGGCGGCGGGCAACCCGAGCCAGGAAGCGCTGGAACGGCTTTCGGCGACACCCGAGTACAACGCCCAGCTCCGGACCACCTGTGTGAGCACCATGCTCAAAGCCGGCGAGGCCGAGAACGCGCTACCGCAAACGGCGACGGCGACGGTGAACTGCCGAATCCTCCCGCAGGACAACCCCGACGACATCGACAAGCAGTTCAAGGCCGCGCTCGCCGACAGCAAGCTGACCGTCACCCGCAAGCTCGATCCGGCCGGCGGGATCTCGCCGACCAACGGCGATGTCATGGCGGCGGTCACCGCGCTGACCAAGGAGCTGTTCCCCACCGCCGCGGTGAGCTCGTTCATGTCCACCGGCGCCACGGACAGCAAATACGCGCGCAGCAAAGGGATTCCGATGTACGGGGTGAGCGGATTGTTCATGGTGTCCGCCGACGCGGGCCGCATTCACGGCGTGAACGAACGCGCGCCGATCGCGGGTCTCGATGCCAGCCGCGAATTCCTCTACCGGCTGATCAAGCAACTGTCCCAATAGCTTTCGGCCCGCCGCGACTCGCCGCACCCCGGGTGCGGCGAGTCACTTTGCCTGGTCGAGGGATTCGAGTTCAGTGCGCAGCTGTATCACCTCGCTGGCGAGTTCGTCGCGCAGCTGTTCGCGTTCCAGCAGGCTGGCGCGCATGCTGTCGATGGTGTCGTTCATCGCGGCCAGTTTCTGGTCGGCGCCGCTGAGGCGCCATTCGATGACGCCGCGGCGATCCACATCCTCGCTCGCGTTGCGCACCCACTCCACGACGTAGTCCAGCCACTCCGGCTGCTTGGGCATCTCCTCGTCGGCGTCCCAGCCGCGCCGGGTCGCGGTCTTCGGCGAGAGCACCCGCTCGCCCGCAGGCCCGGCGACCGGCGCGTTCAGCTGCACGTGGCTGAGCTTGCCCGCCGTCGTCACGATGGCGGTGATCCGGTAGCGCCCGGCCAGGTGCATCTTCAACTCCGCCGCGCCACGCCCGTCGGCATCCATCGCGCCGAGCCACGGGCCGTCGGCCGCGCTGATGATCGACTCGAGCACGCCTAGCTGGCCGGCCGCGCGCCGAACCCGGTTCGCGCGCTCGCGTAGTTCGTCCGGTGTGGCGGTCATCTGGTCCCAGTGCATCGCACCTACCTCCTCGTCGACCGGCTCCCAGGGATTAGGAACTGCTACGAACGTACATTCGCCGCGAGCTCGAGCGTCGCAGACGTGCGGCGGCGAAGATACTTGACTTGGAGTGCACTCCAGGTCGTAGCGTGAACGAATCTGGGTTACCGACACATAAGGGGAAGCTCGATGGAGCTCGGTTTTCACGTTCCGATTTTCGACATCGCCGGTGGTACCACCGCTATCGCGGGTGAACTGGCCAGGGTGGGCGCCGCGGCCGAGGCGGCCGGCGCGACCTGGCTGTCGTTCATGGACCACTACTTTCAGATCGAGCCGACCGGGCTGCCCGCCGAGGCGAACATGCTCGAGGGCTACACCACGCTCGGCTTCCTGGCCGCGCACACCTCGACCATCGAACTCGGCCTGCTCGTCACCGGCGTGACCTACCGGCACCCCGGCCTGCTCGCCAAGATCGTCACCACGCTCGACGTGCTCTCCGGCGGGCGGGCCACGCTCGGCATCGGCGCCGCGTGGTTCGAGCGCGAACACCTCGGACTCGGCGTGCCGTACCCGCCGATCGCGGAGCGGTTCGAGCGGCTGGAAGAGGCGTTGCGGATCTGCGGGCAGATGTGGGATCCGGCGAACAACGGGCCGTTCGAGGGCAAGCACTATCAGCTCGCCGAGACGCTCTGCTCGCCGCAACCGATCAACCGGCCGAAGATCCTCATCGGCGGCAGCGGCGAGCGCAAGACGCTGCGCCTGGTCGCGCAGTACGGCGACGCGTGCAACCTGTTCGGCAGCTCGCCCGCGGAGGTCGAGCACAAGCTGGATGTGCTGCGCAGGCATTGCGACGACGTCGGGCGGAATTACGCCGACATCCGGGTGACCATCATGGCCAACAATCCCCGGCCGAGCCCGGAGACCCGCGACGAATTCGTCCGGACGATGGCCGATTACGCCAAGCTCGGCGTGCACACGGTGATCATCACGCCGACCACCGGGACACCGGCCGCGTGGATCGACGAGATGGCGCCTGCGGTTGCGCAGCTGGCCGAACTCGGCTGACCGGCTCGACGTCTACGACGTAGATGATCGCCGAACAAGGTGGGAGTCAACCTTGTTCGGCGATCGCTACCGCCAGCGTTCACAGCCCGCCGGCCAGGGCGCCGAGGCCTTCGCCCAGGCCCCCGAGTCCACCCAGGGCATCTCCGGCTTCGCCGAGCCCGCCCAACGCATCGCCGGCACCGCCGAGTCCGCCCAGCAGGTCGCCGAGGCCGCCGAAGTCGTCACCGCCGCCGGTGAGCGCGCCTAGGCCGTCATCGGAGGGCGCGTTGAACCAATCGAAGGCGTCGGCGGACGCGTCGCCCGCGTCACCGTAGGCGGATGAATCGCCGGCCTCGTCGGAGAAGAGGTCGCTCCAGGAGTCCTCGAGCGAACCGCCGGTGTCGTCGGCAGATTCGTCCGCACCGTCGCCCGCGTCCTCGGACCAATCCCCGCCGTCGGACCAATCCCCGTCGGACGACTCGTCACCCGACGATTCCTCGGGCGCATCGCCTCCGTCTTCCGCGGAATCGCCGGCACCCTCATCCCCGGGGTCCTCGGACGAATCATCCTCGCCTGCCGAGGATTCGTCCGCATCGTCGCCCGCCGTGTCCTCCGCCGGATCGCCTGCGCCATCGGAGGATTCGTCGGAACCGTCCCCCGACGGATCCTCGGCCGAGTCGTCGCCATCCGAAGGCTTGTCGCCACCGGGCTTGTCCTTGTCACCGCCGGAAGGCTTGTCGCCGCCGGGCTTGTCCTTGTCACCGCCCGAGGGCTTGTCGCCACCGGGCTTGTCCTTGTCGCCACCCGAGGGCTTGTCGCCACCGGGCTTGTCCTTGTCACCACCAGAGGGCTTGTCCTTGTCTCCCCCGGACGGCTTGTCTTTGTCCTTCTCCTTGCCCTTGTCTTTGTCTTTGTCCTTATCCTTGTCGGAGCCGCTGGTCGCGCCGAAATCCTGGGTCCAGTAGGGGGTTCCGTCACCGGCCTTGGCATAGCCGACGCCGATGTCCTTCAGCCCGCAGTTCAGGATGTTCGCGCGGTGGCCTTCGCTGTTCATCCACGCGTCGACCACCTCGGACGCACTGGTCTGACCCTGGGCGATGTTCTCGGCCCAGGTCTGGGCCTTGTAGCCCGCCGCGCTGATCCGGTCGCCCGGGTCGCCCTTCGACGAGTTGTGGTCCAGGTTGCCGGTCGCGGCCATATCTTTGGTGTGGGCCTGCGCGGCCTGGGTGAGATGCTCGTCGGACTTCAACGCGGAGCAGCCCGCTTTGGTGCGCGCGGCGTTGGTGAGGCTGATCACCTCATCGGCGGGAGAATCGGGACCCGCCGCGGCCGTGGGAGTTCCAGCAAAAGTGACAGCGAGCGCGGATACTCCGAAAGCGGTGGACAATGTGCGCATTGTTGCCGGCGAAACTTTTCGCGGTGCACTGTGCTTACCCATGACATGCCTTCTGGTTGCTGGTCGGCGGCCTCGAATCGCTCGAATCAGGCGCTGCCGGTGAGCAATCCGAGCAGCGGCGCGAGTCCGCCCGCGGCCTTGCTGCCGGTCGCGGCGCTGCCGGAGACCGCCGTGCTGCCGGTGCTGAACGCCTTGGCCAGCGGGGTGATCGCGGCGCTGCCGGTGTTCAGGCTCTTCGCCAATCCGCCGAGCGCGGCACTGCCGCTGTTCAGCAGCTCGAACGGGTCGGCGGGCTTGTCCGCGGCCGGCTTGGCCTTCGGCTTGGCGCCGGGCTTCTTCTTCTTGGGCTGCACCGCGTTTCGGCTGTGGTGGCCCTGCCCGTTCGCGGCCAGTACCCGCTTCGCCTTGGCCGGCGCCGGTGCGACCTGGTCGCCCGCCGCGGTGCTGGTGGTCGTCGTTTCCGCGACGGCCTGGCCCGCGCCGCTGTGCGCGGAGACGCCGAGGCCGATCAATGTGGCCGTCGACAGAATTGCCAATCGGGCCGGAATCTGACTTTTACTAGGTGCGCTGTGCTTACCCATTAGACGCTTCTTTCGCCAGTGGTCGATCACGTGCCGGATCGCCTGTCCGCCAAAGGCACAGGCGCTGCTTCGAGGTTAGGACTCGGCGGGCGAACCCACGACCTGGGCGCCGAATTCTAAAATCGAGTTGAGAGCTGATTAACAGCGACACAGGCGATCACGAGCAGATCACGTACCGATCACATCCGATCACGAGCGACCCACCGCCGCCGACCTGGGCAGCGGACCAAGCCGCGCGCGGAGCCGGTGTGCATCCTGCCGCGCGGCGCACCCCACGCGGCCGGATCCCGGACCCCGCCGCTACCGGAACGGCGGCTCGTTGAACGTGCGCAGCTTGCGCGAGTGCAGCCGATCCCCTTCGGCGCGAAGCAACTCCACGGCTCGGATACCGATCTGCAGATGCTCGGAAATCGCGCCCTCGTAGAAGCGATTCGCCTGGCCCGGCAGTTTGATCTCGCCGTGCAATGGCTTATCCGAGACGCACAGCAAAGTGCCGTAGGGCACCCGGAAGCGATACCCCTGCGCCGCGATGGTGGCGCTCTCCATATCGATGGCCACCGCGCGGCTCAGATTGAACCGCAACGCCGACGCGGAATAGCGCAGTTCCCAGTTCCGGTCATCGGTGGTGACCACGGTGCCGGTGCGCAGCCGCTGCTTGACCGCCTCGCCCGGCATTCCGCTGACGATCTTGGTGGCGTCGTAGAGCGCGCGCTGCACCTCGGCGATGCTGGGAATCGGAATGTCCGGCGGCAGTACCGAATCCAGCACGTGGTCGTCGCGCAGGTAGGCGTGGGCGAGCACGTAGTCGCCGATCGCCTGGCTCTCCCGCAGGCCGCCGCAGTGACCGATCATCAGCCAGGCGTGCGGGCGCAGCACGGCCAGGTGGTCGCAGATGGTCTTCGCGTTCGACGGGCCGACGCCGATGTTCACCAGGGTGATGCCGCGCCGATCGGCGGAGGTCAGGTGCCAGGCCGGCATCTGATGCTTCTTCCACGCGAGATCGGAAGTGGTTGCCGCACCGATGGTTTCGGCGGTGATCAGGGCTCCGCCCGGACAGGAGAGGCCGTCGTAGGGGCTGTCCGGGTCGGCGATCCGCTCGCACGCCCAGCGCACGAATTCGTCGACATAGCGGGTGTAGTTGGTGAACAGCACGAACGGCTGGAAATGATCGACCGGCGTGCCGGTGTAATGCTGCAATCGGGCCAGCGAGAAATCGGTGCGCAGCGCGTCGAAATGGCTGAGCGGGAAGGTGTCGATGGCGTTGAAGATGCCGTCGGCGGTTTCGTCGCCGATGCTGGCCAGGTCGGTGGTCGGGAAGTACCTGGCCATCACCGCGGCCATCGAGCTGTCCAGGGCGAGGTCGGCGCGATCGATCACATAGGGGAACGGGATCTCCTGGCGCGACGGCGACACCTCGATGCGCACCTCGTAGTCGCGCTCGATCATCTCCAGCTGTTCGGCCAGATAGTGGCGCAGCAGGTCCGGGCGGGTGATGGTGGTGGCGTAGCTGCCCGGCCGGGTGAACCGGCCCCACGAGCGGGAGCGATCCTTCGACGGGGCGGCGCCGTTCCAGCTGATCCGGAGTTCGGGATAAACGAACAGGCCCGCCGCGCGGGTGGCCTCGTCGGGCACCGATCCGTTCTCGACGAAGGCCCGGATCGCGTCGCGCAAGGCGGCGACGGACTGCTCGTACAGCTTCTCCAGCTGGTCCAGGGCCTCGGCACTGGTCAACGAATTCGCTGGTGACCGATTCGGCATGTGTCTCCCTGCGTCGCGTGCGTACGTTCCCAGCACACCGTATTTCACGCGGGCTACGGGCCGGCGAACCGGCAGTGACCACCGTCTCGCCCGGCCGTGGGGATCGACCGGAACTCAGCCCGGCGCATGCAGTCGCCGAGCCGCCGAGCGCACCAATTCCAGCATCCGAGGCCATTTCTCGGACTCGGGATCGATCAGGTCGAAGTGATGGGCGTGCGGTAGCACCAGCGCCTCGGCTGGGCTGTCCTGGCTGAGGGCGACCGGGACCGTCTGGTCGTCGGCGCCGTGCACCAGGAGGACATCGGGTCGATCGGGCGGCAACTGGAGCTGCGGGTCCAGGTCCGCGTATCGGCTCGGGTGCTGCTCGGGAGTTCCGCCCATCCACGCGGTCACCGCGCCGGCGCCGAGGCCCAACCGGGAGGCGCGGGCGAGGTCGGCCACCGGCGCGAGGGCGATGACCGCGGCCTGCCGGTGGTGCGCCCTGGTCAGTGCCAGCATCCCGCCTGCGGAGTGGCCGGCCCAGAGGACCGGCTCGGTCAGCTGCTTTTCGAACAGGTCCAGGTCGTCGATCGTCGCCTGGGGCGCACCCGGTATCCGCCGGTATTCGAGCAGCACGACCCGCACCCCTTCGCGGGCCAGCGCGCGGGCGAGGGGCCGGGCATGGGTCCGGTCGGTGGCGGGCCGGAAGTAGCCGCCGTGGATGAAGACCACCGTCGGCCCGGCGTCGCCGAAGGCCTCGAGCACCTGGTCCGGGTGCGGACCGTAGGACGTGACGGCGCCCGGGTCCGCACCTTGGCGAAGCAAACGCTCGACCACCGCGCGTTCCTCGCGCTCGATGCGCCGCTGATCTCGATCGGTCACCGGATACTCCCTTCCCGTCCAGGCAAATTAGCAAAGTTCCGGTGTTCGTCGTCGCGGACCGCGTGCGGTGCGGCGACCTCGAAGAACGGCACCGGCTCGAGCGCGCTCGTGTCCTGCCGGTTGGCCGATGAAGCAGAGGTACGCAGGCGCATCGAGGGTCGCGCCGCATGTCCAGAGCGCCGTGGCGGGCCCGGAGCATCGGCACTTCGGTTGCGAAGCAGGCGAATTCGCTTCGCTGAACCCGCCGGTCCCCCGCTGGGTCAGATCGAGCGGGCCGACTTCGTCAGCCGGTCGGCGAAGGCGAGGACGAGGGGACGGAGTTCGGCTGGTTGTTCGATGACGAAAGGTAGGTCGAGGGAGGCGAGTACGGCGGGGAGCCAGTCGAGGCGTTCGGCGCGGAGTTCGACGCGTGACCACGGCTGTGCGTCGCTCGCGGACGGCGACTCGGTGACGATCGCGAGGCCGGCCGGGAGGCGTGTGCGGATCTGCTCGGCAGTTCCTTGGACTCGAAGGGCCACCTCGTATCGGTAGCGGGCGGTGGCGAGGCCGGTGAGGAGGCTTTGCGCCGGATCGAATCCGGTTGGTGCGTCGAAGGAACCGGGCAGGGTCCGCGCCTCGGTGATGCGGTCCACTCGCAAAGTGCGATCCTCGCCGATCGCCGGGTCCGCACCCGTCACATACCACCTGCCGGAGTGAGCGACGAGACCGTACGGGTGCAGGGTGCGTTCGCTGCGGCGACCGTCGGCGGCGGTGTATCGGACGGAGATCGGCCAGTGCCTGCGCACGGCGTCGGCGATCGTGAGCAGGACCGTCGTCTCCGGCGCCGCCGACGCAGCGGGCGGCGCGGTGAAGGCGAGCGTGCCGAGGACCGCGTCGAGCTTGCGGCCGAGCCGGTCCGGCAGCACCCGGCGAATCTTCGCGGCCGCGGTCTCGCTCGCCGCGTCCGTGGCGGTGAGCAACCCGGCTCGCCGGCCCGCGACCAAGCCGAGCAGAACGGCCAGCGCTTCGTCATCGCTCAGCATGAGCGGCGGCATCCGGTAACCGGGGGCGAGCCGGTAGCCGCCGTAGCGTCCGCGCACCGATTCGACGGGCACGTCGAGGTCGAGCAGGTGATCGACGTATCGGCGCACGGTGCGCTCGTCGACCTCGAGCCGGCCGGCCAGCTCGGCGACGGTTCGGGTGCCGCCGGCCTGAAGGAGTTCCAGCAGGGTGAGCACGCGGGCGATCGGTCGGGGCATGGGAAAAGTCTCGCGCGAATACCGGGCGGTTTCTGTCCGGTATCAACCGTAGCGTGCGGTCAGTAACCCCAGACCGACCAGGAGAGAATCATGAACTTCGTCTCGATCCGCATCATCACCGCCGATGTCGCCCGCCTCACCGGCTTCTACGAGCGCGTCACCGGACTGCGGGCGACGTGGGCAACCGAGGACTTCGCCGAGCTCGAAACCGACTCGGGCACCCTCGCGATCGCGGGCACCCGCACGCTCGCGCTGTTCGCGCCCGACCTGGCGCACCCGGCCGAGAACCGCAGCGTCATCATCGAATTCCTGGTCGACAACGTGGACCGCGTGCACCGAAACCTGACCGACCTCGTGGCGGACGTCGTCCAGGAACCCACCACGATGCCCTGGGGCAACCGCTCACTCCTGTTCCGCGACCCGGACAACAACCTGGTGAACTTCTTCACCCCGGTCACCGCCGCGGCGATCGAGAAATTCGCTCGCTGAACGGCGCCGGGGCGGCAGGATCACACTTGCCGGACCTGTTCGTCCGTGGCCGGATGCTTCGTCGGCGCTGCGTCCGGCTTCGAGCTCGATCGGAGGGCTATGGTTGCGGCCGCGAGCAGCACAATGGTCAGCCAGAGGTAGGCATTGCGGTAGAGCACGCTCGGCCAGGCTCGGTCGGCGTAGTCGAAGATGCTGACCACTGCCGGATCGTAGAAGGTCAGCAGGCCGCTGGAGACGACGAGCGCGGTCAGCAGGAAACCCAGCGGCGCGATGAGGCCGCGGCGGCGCAGCGCGAGATCACCCAGGTAAATGAGCAACGGCGCGAGCCACACCCAGTGATGCACCCAGCTGAACGGCGATACCGCGGTCATGGTGACGCCCACGCAGACCACCGCGGCGAGTTCGCGTCCGGTCTGCGCGAACCGCCGCGCCAGGTACAGGCACAGTGCCGCCATCGCGGCCGCGCCGACCAACCAGAGCAGCTGATGCGCGCCCTCGACCCCGATCCGGCGCGCGATCAGGCCGCGCAACGATTCGTTGGACAGGTTTCCCGGCACGCCGACCCGCTGCGGGTCCAGGAACGCGCCACCCCAGAAGGTCAGCGAATCCTTCGGCAGCACAGCGAATCCGACGACCATCGTCGCGACGAACGCGCCCGCGGCCGTCGCCGCGGCCCGGTAACGCCGCGTGACCAGCAGGTAGAGCACGAAGAACGCCGGAGTCAGCTTGATGCCGGCGGCGATACCCGTCAGCGCGCCCTTCCACCGCGAGGTATCCGGCAGCGCCATATCCACGATGACGATCAGCAGCAGCAGGATATTCACCTGCCCGAATGCCATGGTCATCCGGATCGGCTCGCACCACATCAGCAGTCCGGCGATCGCGACGGCCGCGACGGCCAGCCGCCGGTCCCGCCGGTAGCCGAGCATGGACAGCGCCACCCAGCACGACGCGGCCAGCATGACGAAATTGCCGAGACCGCCGACCCACGTGTACAGATCACCGTGCAGCCAGCGCAGCGGCACGAACAGCAGCGCGGCGAACGGGGTGTAGACGAACTCCCAGACGCCGCGGGTGTTGCCGAGCAGCGGACTGTCGTAGACCGAAACATGATGGCTCACGCGGTCTCCGGCGATCTGATAAACGCTCAGGTCGATCAGGTGCATCATGATCTGCCGATGTTCGAGCACCTGGACCAGGTAATACGCACCCGCGACGACTCCGGCCAGGACGATCGTCCACCAGACCGCCGGCGCGATGGTGCGCGGCGGATCGTTGGGCGCGGCGGAGGATGCTTCGATGTTCTCGATGGTCGAACTCGACAAACTAACTCCCAGATATCGGACTCCGTTCGCGGCACCCCACGCTAGCGGCGCTCGGGCGCTCTTTCCAGCGCGACCGCAACTAGGCATACCCAGCGACGCGCCCGGTACACGAGCGCCTGCGCCGTCGTCCGGCGCCGGAAACAGGTGATCAGGAATCGAGAAGCGCTGGTCGCGGCCCAGCGCATAGCGTTGCTCCCATGAACATCAGCACTGATCAGACCGCTATCGAGTCCGTCACCCTCGAGGTGCCCGACACCGCGGCCGCCACGGCTTTCTACGCCGCCGCGTTCGGCCTCGGCGACCAGTTGCGCGTTCGTCCCGCCGAGGCCCCGACCGCCGGATTCCGCGGCTACATCCTCTCCCTCGTGGTGTCGCAGCCGAGCACCGTCGACAGCCTGATCGGCACCGCGCTCGACGCCGGCGCGACGACCGTGAAACCGGCCAAGAAGAGCTTCTGGGGCTACGGCGGCGTGGTCCAGGCGCCGGACGGGGCGATCTGGAAGATCGCGACGTCGGCGAAGAAGGACACCGGACCTGCCACCAGGACGATCGATGATTTCGTGGTGCTGCTCGGCGTCGACAAGGTCAAGGCGACCAAGCAGTTCTACGTCGAGCGCGGCCTGACCGTGGGCAAGAGCTTCGGCAGCAAGTACGTCGAGTTCGAGTCGCCGGCCGGGTCGGTCAAGCTGGCGTTGTACGGACGCAAGGCGGCCGCCAAGGACGCCGGGGTTGACCCCGAGGGCAGCGGGTCGCATCGGATCGCCCTCGCCGGCGGTATCGGCCCGGTCACCGATCCGGACGGATTCGTCTGGGAAGCCGGGCATTAGCCGAGGCGGGCTCGGGGTGCGTCGGTGGTCAGGCGTTGGGGACGACGCCCGCGCGGCGTAGTGCGTCGACGGTGGTCTCCGGTGATGTGTTGAAGCACAGCACCGCATCGCCGAGCAGGTTGACGATGCGTTCGAACAGCAGGGTGTGCTCCGGCATCATCCGGATCGCTCCCCCGATCATCGCCACCGCGATCGGCCCCTCGGCGAGCTGCGCGCGGATCTCGCGTTCGGCCTCGTCGGGTTCGGTGCCGATCAGGCAGGACACCGCATCGAAGCCGGCCGCCCGCATGGCCGCGTGGCCGGTTTCGATGCGGGCCAGTAGTTTTCGCTCGTCCAGGCCCGGGAATCGGCTGTAGTCAAGGGATTTCGGGTGCAGGCCGATGGTCAGGACGCGGCCTGTCGCGGATTGTGCTTCGTGGGCCATGCCGGTGCTCCCGCCTTCGATTTACCTTTGATTGCAAAGCTAATTTGCGGTCAAAGGTATGTCAAGAACGCTACGGCACCAGCACGTACCACTCCGCGAATGTGCCCTTGATCGGCCACGACACCGCCATCACCTTGGCCGGGCCCGAGCCGACCCACAGATCCGCCGTCACGGTGGCACCCGGCGTCGCGTCCGCGCCGACCCAGACGTCCTGGGTGCGCGGCCCCGCCGAACCCACCCAGCCCAGCTTCACCTGATTCCCGCACGGGCCGCCCAGATAACCCCGCGGGGTCACCCGCGCCAGCACGTGACCCGGCCGGCGCGGAGCCGCCTCGAGTGCCACGTCGATCAGGCCCGCGCAGACCCTCGCGTCGCCGAACGCGAACAGCGTGGTGCCGACCGTCGTCACCTGCGGCAGCGGGTCCGCCTGCGCCGGCGTCGCCGCCATGCACACCGCAGCGCCAACCGCTGACACCATCCCCGCAACCATCCTCCGCGCCCACATCAGTTGAAACCCTTCTCACCGAACGACATTCGCGGCCGCGCCACACGCGTCGGCCACCAGACCCAGCACCCTCGGCGGCCGCGCACCATTGCGCGGCGGCGGGTGTTTGCGGGCCAGCGTAGCGAGAAAATGCGGCGATGTCGGCAAGTTAAGACCTGCCTAATCGCTTCTGAAGTTCAGCTGCGCCAACCGAATTCGGCGATCACGGGCTCATCCGGATCGCCGCGCTCGGCGGCGAATGGTCGCGGGTATCAGGGCGCGAGGGCGGTTACCTCCACCTCGATCTGCCAGTCGGGCTGGGCGAGCGAGGACACCTCGAGCAAGGTGTCGGCCGGATAGGGCTCGGCGAGGAACTCCGCGCGGAGCTGAATGACCTTGTCGAGGTTGGCCGCCATGTCGGTGACGAAGATGCCGACCTTCACCACGTCTCCGAAGTCCACCCCGGCCTCGACCAGAACCCGGCGGATGTTGGCGAACGCCTGCCTGCCCTGGGTCAGGAAGTCGTCGGAGACCGTTCGCCCGCGCTCATCGATGCCGGCCTGGCCGGACACGTAGAGCACGCCGTTCGCCTTGATCGCCTGCGAGATCTTGTACGGCTCGTACCAGTCAGGCGTGGTGGCGATCTTCTCGATGCGCTGTGTGGTCATCGCCGTTCCTCTCGAACATTGCATGTACATGCAATAAATGTAGGTGCATGCAGATATTGCCACTGCATGTATTCTGATGTCAACACAGGAAGGCGGTGATCATGGACGCGACCGACTGGGATCAGCTGGTGACGCTGCACGGCATGGTGACCAACCGGCTGGCCAAGGAGATGCAGCGCCGCCACAACATCGGACTGTCCGAGTACCAGGCCCTGTGCCGGCTCGCCAAGGCCGACGACGGCGAGCTGCGCATGCAGGAGCTGGCCGAACTCATCGGCCTCAACCAGAGTTCGGTCAGCCGCCTGGTCGCCCGCCTGGAGACCAGCGGCCTCTCCCGCCGCGACCTGTGCCCGAAAGACCGCCGAGGCGTGTACACCGTGATCACCGAGGAAGGACGCGCCCTCCAGGAGAAGGCCGAACCGACCTACCAGACCGCCCTGAACGAGGCCATGAACGAGGCCGCCACAGACACCCGAGTCAGCGAATTAGCCGCCAAGCTCCGCGGATGAGTACCCACGCGGCGGCCAATCCGCATGCGCAGCTTAGTCATTTGGCCTGCCGAGCAGCGGCCTTCCGATCTCGGATCACCGGCAGACTTGATGCCCTCAATACTAGACAAGGACGTATGCCACTCGGCGGAACCAAACGGAGTTACGGCGACCAAATCATTTACGATGGACTACCACCAGCGAACCACATCAACACCCCATGCCTCGAATTCGCCCTGGATTGCACTGCGGCATAGACAAGTACCTGTTGCCTGAAACCATAATGACGTCGTGCCATCACCCCAAATTGCGAACGCGAAGACATGTCCATAGCGCAGTCCTGAGTCGGATACCGCACGCCCGATCACGCCGAGCGTAGGCCCGAATGCCATCCGGGCTTCGGCGGGGAACACTCCTACACTCGAGAATCCTGCTCCCGTGTGGATCAGCCCCGAATCACCCGCCGACACGCGTGCATACGCGATCCTGCTCCGCTGCCTGAGGTCCGGCAGGTCCGTATATCGGCCGCGCTGTGCATCGAGATCTACTGTCGCAATGGCCATTACGTTGGATGATTCCATATCGTTCTGTCCGCGAAGACTAACGGGCACAGCAATGGAAAGGGCGTCGACCTCACCGCTAGCGCGCCGCGCCACGTTCGCGGTGATTGCGAGCATCAGGCCAGTCGCTGTGCCACCGTGTTTCGTCGCAATCCGCTCGATTGACTCGGTACCAACCTGCACCGCGACCGTTGTGCGCATCAGGTCCGGCGCAATCCTTCGGCCTGGCGGCATAGTTGCAAGATCGTTGTAGCCTGCACTGCGCGCCGCGCGATTCGCCTTGGCTTGCATTCTGACCAACCGCGCGTGCTCCCGAATCCCACCCCGCATGGCATCGGCCACATCCGCCGCGATCGATGGGCGACCCGTTACCCCGAGCCCGGCTCGGTGCTCGTTGCGCGCGGCAAGAACCAGCGCCGCCATCAACCCCTGCCCGTCGGTAAGTGCATGCGAGCAAATCAGCGACACCACTGAGGTACCGCCGTTCACCTCGGCCGCGGCCAGTTCCCAACCATGTCCCCCGGCCACATCGAGATCAACAGCACACGCCGCATCTACCCAGCCCATGACCTCGGTCTCCTGTAACGAATATGTCGAAACCCGGACCGGGTTCCCCCCGGTCGCCCGAGACCAGACCGGACGCGCGAACGGAACTCGACCGAACTGGACGCGCCGATTGAGCGGGCCAGCAAGAAGACCGCGGTGAAACTTCGCCAACATGTCGTGATCAACAGGCCCATTGACTCGCCAAACCAATTGCATTGGCATCCGCAGACCGAGCCGAACTATCCGCAGATCGAGCCCGCTGAGCCGAGTAAAAACGCCGCTTCTCGCCATCACATTTCGCTATCCAAGCTTCGAAATACATTGCTGCACATCATATGACCTGGCGTTAGACCTTGCCGCATGACAAGTACGATTGCGCGCGCCACATGGCAGCAGGCAAGGCACCGGGTTCAGCTCTCGGCCAACTCCTCCGCCGAGGCCTGGCCTGCGGTGCTGGTGCGGCGGAGGAAGTCGGCGATCACCTCGAGTTCGGCCTCGGAGTAGTGCTCGCAGACGGCGTCCATTCGGCCGTTCATTCCGGCGAATAGCTCGAACAGTGTCGAATTGCGTTCGCGGACAGCGCTTATGGTGACCGCGCGGCGATCCGCCGATTCCGGGTCGCGCTCGCGCACGACCCAGCCGCCCTTCTGCAATCGGTCGAGGATGCCGGTCAGGGTCGCCGGATGCAGGCCGGCTCGGCGCGCCAAGGCGGTGGGGGTCATCGGTCCATATCGGTTGACCAGGTCGAGGCAGGTCCAGTCGATGTCCCTGAGTTCGACCCGGCCGCCGAACCTGCGGTTGAGCAGCGACAGCTGAATATTCAGGTCGCGCACCGCTTCCTTGACGGCGACCGTGAGCTGCCTGCGCTGCCGCGCCCCGGCCCGATCTGCTCCTGAACTCACCCGGCACTACTCTCACGTCAGGTTGTATGGATTCCATACTGTATCGCGACGCCGGATCGTTCGACGCCACCGCAGACCGGGTCGGCGCGTGCCCGCCCGGTCAGGCCGGTTCGACGCGGAAAACCGCGATCTTATGCGCGGCCTCGGCGATTCCGTCCGGCGTGGCGGTCGCGGCCAATCCGGTGGTCACGAAGCGGTTGCCGACGCTCGCCGGGCTGGCGGTCACCAGTTCGCGCAGCAGCGGACGGCGTTGCTCCACCGGCACCTCGACCAGCCGGGCGGTCGAGGACTTGCGCCCCCTGGTCAACGTGACGGTGTCCGCGTCCCGCGCGTTCGCCACCCATGCCGCCTTCGGAAACGCCTGGAAGATGTAGCGGCCGTCGCCCAGCTCGTTCACCGCGATCGGGAACGTGCGCAACTGCCCCGTCCGCCGCCCCTTGACCGTGAGCAGCTGCATCGGCCCGAAAGCTATACCCCTGCGCTGCAATCCGACGATGACCTTGTTGATCGTGTTGGTCATCCGACGGTGACTGTCTGCGTTCATGGCACGCAACCCTTCTCAGAAGATGCCGTATCGAAAACTACGATTCTCATATAATATCAGAACCATACTATATGAGATCCGGCTGGAGGTTGGCATGCAACAGGATTCGAGACGAACGAAGCTACGGTTCGCCAGCGGCGACACAGAGTGCGCGGCTTGGCATTACCCCGGCGACAACGGAGCCTGCGTGGTCATGTCAGCGGGCGGCGCGGTGACCAAAGAGCCTGGGACAGACCGATTCGCGCACCGATTCCAGGCGGCCGGATTCACCGTGTTCGCCTTCGACTACCGCCACCTCGGCGAGAGCGGCGGCAACCCCCGCCAAATCGTCCGGATGAACGAGCAGCTCGCCGACCTGGAAGCCGCGATCGCGTTCGCCGCCACCCTCCCCCACGTGGATCCGTCCCGCATCGCCCTCTGGGGCTTCTCCCTGTCCGGCGGCCACGTACTGCGCGCCGCCGCCCGGAATCCCCGACTCGGTGCCGTCATCGCACAAACACCGCTCACCGACGGACCGCTCGCCGCCGCGCTCGCCGGTCGTCACCAAACGCCCCTCGCCACACTACGTTTCGTGACCCGAGCCCTGATCGATGGTCTCGGTTCCCTGATCGCCCGACCACCACTGCTGATCCCCCTCGCCGGCCCACCCGGCACCCTAGCCATGCTCGCCACCCCCGACGGCCGCGACGGCGACCGAGCCCTCAACCCGGGCAACAGCTACCCACGATGGCAGCAAGAAGTCGCCGCCCGCACCGTCCTGCGAATCTCCCTCTACCGCCCCGGCCGCTACACCCCCCGCATCACCAGCCCACTGCTGGTATTGGTCGGCAACGAGGATCGAACAGCACCCCCCTCCCCCGCTATACGAGCCGCACAACGAGCACCTCGAGGCGAACTGGTCCGGCTACCAGGCGGCCATTACACCCCATTCCTCGACGCCCACGAACAAGCCGTCGATGCCGAACTGTCCTTCCTGCACCACCATCTACTGACCCCCACCCGCGGGCCAGACCCCCACAACCCCGATGAAACACATCCGATCCCTCCAGGCAGGTAGGCATGGAACTGCCACTACCACTGACCGCCCAGCGGATATCGGAGGTAACTACGGGTTTCACCGCAACACCGGACCGTGCGCGAGGAATGCGGGCAGTTGGTCGGTGCGAAAGGGTGATTACGGCAGTACCACGCAGGCGGGGCCGACGTTGATGCCGGTGCCGATGGTCAGCGGGGTGTCGGTGGAGTAGCCTTCGCCCTTTTCGTCCGAGACCCGCTCGACCACCCAGAGGTAGTGCTGGCCCTTCTTGGTCGGGGTCCAGGTGGTGCTTGCCGCGCCGGAGGGGTCGGCGACCACGAACGCTGGTCCGAATGAGGTGGGCGACAGGTCGTTGTCGATCTCGTCGAGGAAGGCGACCTCTCGGCCCGGCTCCGTTTGCGCGATGACCCGGTAGGCGCAGCCGGTGCCGCGGGCGGATTCCGAGCTGCCGAATCCTTGGCCGCGCTCGATGCGGACACTGGTCACGGTTGCCCCCGCCTGGGGTGCGGCGAGGGCGATCGCGGCGGCGATCACGCTGAGCGTCGCCGCGGTGGCGGCGATCCTGTTCGAACTGGACACGATGAATTCCCTTTTCTAGCAACGGATTCCCCGGAAACTGCGGAATGAGGCGAACTTTTGCACAGCCGGAGTTCACCTTTCAATGCCCCACACCGGATCTCCACGAATACGCCACCGCATGTCCACCGCCGACCCGCTTTTCACCCGCGCGCGGTATGGGGCGCACTCCGCGCAGGTGAGGACCGGAACCGGAAGGGCGCCCGTTGAGCCCGTCGAGCCGTGAGCCTGGCGAACGGACTCGATCCGCGAAGGCGTATCCCGCCGCGGAAGCCCGTCGCAGATGCGCCACTCCGTACCGCGCAAGTGATTCCATGCGGTAGCTTTTCAGAGTCGAGGCAGACGTGCTGGCACGCCGCCATCGAAGGGGCCGCAGAGGGGCGCGGCCAGGAGAAAGGGGGCCGCGAGACGGCGCGATGACCCGTCCGCGCCACGGTGCGATACCCCCCGGTCGGGGGGAGCCGGGCCGATGGTGTCGCTGGTTAGGCTGAGGTGGGACTCGATCCCGGATTGCCTGCGCCGTGGCCGTCAGTGCACTTGGCTGCGCGGCGTATCGGAAGCATACGGACCCGGGAGGGGAATCCATGACCAGTGGGGGTAATGCCGGTTCGTCCCGAGCAGGGACCCTATCCGTACCGAATTTCCCTGGCTCACATACGCACTGCTCGCAGATCGTCGAACTGCCGATCAGCGAGCTCCGGCCGGCGGCGGCGCCACCACGCACGGTCGCCGAGAACACGGCGCACACGCGCGCCCTCGCCGAATCGACGACCGCACCCGCGCCGATCGTGGTCCGCCGCGCCACCATGCAGGTCGTCGACGGCTGGCATCGACTGTGCGCGGCCCGGCTACGCGGCGAAACGACCATCACCGCAGTGTTTTTCGACGGCGGGCCGGAGGAAGCGTTCGTGCTGGCGGTCAAACTGAACACCGCGCACGGACTGCCGCTGTCGCTGGCCGAACGCAAGGCCGCCGCCCTGCGCATCCTGGTGTCCTATCCGGACTGGTCGGACCGAGCGATCGCCGCCATCGCCGGGGTCTCGCCCAAGACCGTCTCGGCGATCCGCAGGCGGTCGCCTGTGGAAGTTCCACAGGCGACCGGCCGGATCGCGCGTAATGGCGTGCGGCACCGGTTCGGACCGCAGGGCAGGCAACGCGCCGCCGAGCTGTTCGCCGCCGATCCCACCGCGTCTACCCGGAAAGTCGCTGTGGCGGCGGGCATTTCGGTCACCACGGCAAAGGATGTGCGTAACCGACTACTCAGCGGCAAGAGCCCGGTGCCGCTGCGCCGCTCCGCACGCCCGGCCGCCGCGTCCGCCGCCGAGAACTCCGATTCGACGCCGATCCCGCTCGCGCAGCGGATGATCACCGCGGAGATGCTGCATCAGCTGCGCAAGGACCCGTCGCTACGGTTCTCCGAGACCGGACGAAAACTGCTGCGCTGGTTGGAGTTTCCATTCGATGACGATGTGAAGTGGGACGATGTCATCGGCAATGTCCCGAGCCACTGCGCTCCGCGCATCGCCGAGCTGGCTCGACGGCGATCGCAGGATCTACATCGACTGGCGCAGCTGCTCGACCCGCCCACCCGCGGAGCGTTCTCCGCGTAAGCGCCCCTGGCGATTCGCGCAAATAGCTGAACACACTGCCAGACAAGCTTTTTCGCCGCACAGGCGGCCGCAGGCCACCAGCACGAGAGGGGCGCCCGGCCCCGATAGCCGCCCGCCTGCCAGGTTACGCCTTTCGGTGTCGCATCCCAAACACCCTCCGCGCTAACACTTCCCGCGTCGCGTGTCCCAGATCGTCAGCGCCGCAGAACACCTCGTCAAAAACTTTCACTTTTCTTGTGCGCGCCTCCCCCGCCCGCTACCGTTGATTTCAAGGATATTACCGCGGGTTCCGAAGTGGTAAACAGGGCTCCAGCCGATCGACGGGGGTTCTATTCATTGCAGGCAAATCTGCCCGGGCGGGCGAGTATTGCGGATCAGCAACCGATGATCATCTCGGTATTCACCCCGGGGGCCGGTGGCCTCGAGGGGCAGGAGGCGTAATGAGCCAGGGATCGCTCACCGACAATTCTGAACATTACCGGTGCGTGGGCATCGGTATCGGACCAGCAAATCTGAGCCTGGCGTCGCTGCTGTACGAGCAGCCGGACGTCTCGAACCGGTTCTTCGAGAAGCGCCACGACTTCCGGTGGCACGACGGCCAACTCCTGCCCAACACCTCGCTCCAGGTCTCGATGCTCAAGGACCTGGTCAGCCTGTCCGACCCGACGAACCGTTTCACCTTCCTGTCCTATCTGCATGCCAAGGGCCGGATCTACCACTATTTGAACGCGCAGTTCGACGCGGTGCCGCGCAGCGAGTTCCGGAACTATCTCGAATGGGTCAGTTCCATGAACGAGAATCTCGTCTTCGGTGAACAAGTGCGCTCTATCGAATTCGACGGCGTCTTCCGGTTACGCACCGGCAACCACACCGTGACGGCCGACAACGTCGTAATCGGTGTCGGCCGGAAGCCTTATGTTCCTCCGGTCGCGGAAAACCTGCTCGGCCCGACGCAATTCCACATCAGCGAATTCGCCGACAAGGCAGGCGGACTCGCCGGAAAGCGAGTCTGGGTGATCGGCGGCGGCCAGTCGGGAGCGGAGGCCTTCCTCGAGCTGATCTGCCGTCCGCGCGGCGAGCTGCCGCGCCGGGTCGGCTGGATATCCCGGCGGCGCAACTACTTTCCGCTGGACGACTCGCCGTTCACCAACGACTACTACATGCCTGGCTATTCGGAATACTTCTCCGGCCTGCCCGGCGCCGCCAGGGAGGCGCTCAACTTCGCCCACGTGCTCACCAGCGACGGCATCTCCGAGGCCACGCTGCGCGAGATCTACCAGCGCATCTATCTGCACCACTTCGTCGACGGCGCAACCGATCTGGTCGCCCTGTATCCGAACCGGGAGGTGCTGCGGGTCACCGGCGATCCCGGCGCGGGCTGGGACATCACCTTCACGCACAACGACCAGCCCGGTGTGGACGAGCACGCCGAGGCGGACGTGATCGTGTGGGCGACCGGTTTCCGCGCCGACGACATGGAGTTTCTGGCCCCGGTCGCGGACCGCCTGGAGCGCGACCACGACGAATACAAAATCGACTCGGACTTCGCCGTGTGCTGGGATGGTCCGGCCGACCGAAACATCTTCCTCCAGAACGGCGCCCGCCGACAGCGTGGTCTGGCCGACACCAATCTGAGCCTGCTCGCCTGGCGCAGCAAACGCATTGCCGATCGCCTGCGTGGGATCCGCTCGGACGATCCGCACGATTCCTTCCTCGAATGGTCGGCCAAGGCCCCCGACGAACGGAGCGTAGAGCGATGAGCAGCCGGACCGTCGCCATAGTGGGCGGCGGGATCATCGGCTGCCTGATCGCGCGCGAGGTGATTTCGCGCTCCCCCGATACTCCCGTCGTGGTGTTCGACCGGGATGGGATCGGCACCGGGGCGAGCAGGCGGTCGGCCGGGCTGCATTTTCCGCGCGGCGCGACCGACCGGGTGCGGCGGATGACCGCGTACAGCCACGACTACTACCTGGACCTCGTGGCGAGACATCCTGCGCTGCCTATTCATTCGCTCGGCATGACCGTGGTGGCGAAGCAGACCGCGGCGAGCCTCGACGAGGTCTATCTCGACCATACGGCGCTGACCCCGACGGTCGCGGTGCCGGGCGGTCTGGTCCGGGTGCCCAGGGAGGCCGGGGTCTGGCGCGGTCAGGGCTGTCACTACGCCGACGTGCCCGCGGTGGCCCAGGCGATCGCCCACGATCTGCGCGGGCGCGTCACCTTCCGGGAAGGCTTGCGGGTCAACGCGATCGACGACGCCGGGGCCGAGGTGCTGGTCCGGCTCAGCACCGGCGAGACCTACCCGGCCGCGCGCGTGGTGCTCGCCCCCGGACCGTGGCTGGCCGATCGCGCCTGGCGCGACCTGGTCGCCCCGCTGAACGCACGGGTCAAGAAGGTGGTCGCGCTGCACATCGAACAGCGGCCGGGGCCCGACGACGGCGTCATCGTGTTCCAGGACGAGGACGCCTTCCTGCTGCCGCTGCGGCACCGCGGGCACTGGCTGTTCAGCTACACCCACGACGAGTGGGACGTCGACCCCGACACCGTGTCCGGCGGGCTCGACGACGGCATCCTCGCGGCGGCAATGCCGCTGCTGCAACAGTATTCACCCGCACTGGCCGAGCACGCCGTGGGCGGCCGGGTGTTCTGCGACGCCTACAGCGCCGATCGGCAGCCACAGGTGCGGGCGCTCGACCCGGCCGGGCGGGTGATCTTTGCGGGCGCCGCGAACGGTTCGGGTTACCGGCTGGCCCCCGCGATCGCGGCCGAGGCCGCCGGCCTGCTGCACCTGGACGGGCAGCCAAGTCAGCCACCGAAGGAGATGAGTCCCGCGTGATCATCAATCGTTTCGACACGGCCGAACTGCACGCCGCGTTCGGCATCGACATGAGTTCGATCGACGGATTCGGATTCGGCGCGGGCTGGGCGCGGGTGGCACCCGGCAGGCAGTCCGATCCACACCAGCACGACGAGACCGAGCTGTTCCTGGTCGTCAGCGGTCACGGCGACGTCATCGTGGACGGCGCGCGGCATCCCGTCTCCCCCGGTATGGCGGTGCTGTTCGATCCGTTCGAGACCCACGTCGTGGAGAACACCGGGCAGGCCGAGCTGGTGTTCTTCGACCTGTACTGGCGCGATCCGAGCCGGGCCGCCCGCGCGGCCACCGGCCGCAGCGACCGGCGGCGGTTCGGCGAGCGGCCGATCTTCGTGTTCTCCACGCCGCCGACGCCCAACGGCGATCTGCACCTCGGGCACCTGTCGGGCCCGTATCTGGGTGCCGACGTGTTCGTCCGGTTCCAGCGGATGAACGGCGCCGAGGCCTGGCATCTCACCGGCAGCGACGACTACCAGAGCTACGTGGTCGACCGGGCCCGCCGGGAGGGCCGCGAACCCGCGGCGACGGCGGCGCACTACAGCGCCGAGATCGCCGAAACCCTGCGGCTGATGGACATCGAACCCGATCAGTACACGGTGACCGGCACCGATCCCGCCTACCGGACCGGATTGCAGGCCTACTTCGCTCGTCTCGTGGCGTCGGGATCGGTTGCGCCGCAGGTGGGTCCGGCCCTGTTCGACGGCTCGACCGGCGAATACCTCTACGAGGTCGACGTATCGGGCGGTTGCCCGGCGTGCGGCGCGACGACCGGCGGCAACATCTGTGAGGGTTGCGGCGAGCCCAATTCCTGTGTCGACCTGACCGATCCGCGATCCACCCGGTCACCGGCGGCCCCGCGAACCGATTCGCTCACCCGGTTCACCCTGCCGCTGCACGAGTTCGCGGCCGAGCTCGCCGCGCATCACCGCCTGGGCCGGGTCCCGGCGCGGCTGCGCGAGCTGGCCGGGCGGGTGTTCGCCCGTCCCCGGCTCGACGTGGCGATCACCCATCCGGCGACCTGGGGCGTGCCGCCCGCCGAAGCCGGGGCGGACGGGCAGGTCATCTGGGTCTGGCCGGAGATGTCCTACGGGTTCCTGCACGGCATTTCGGCACTGGGCCGTCGGCTCGGCCGGGACTGGCGCGCGGACCAGCCGGAACAGGACTGGAAGATCGTGCACTTCTTCGGCTACGACAACAGCTTCTACCACTCGATCCTGTATCCGGTGCTCTACCGGCTGGCCTTCCCCGGCTGGCATCCGGATATCGACTACCACGTCAACGAGTTCTATCTGCTGAACGGCGGCAAGTTCTCCACCAGCCGGCGAAATGCCATCTGGGGCAAGGAGATCCTCACGCCGGACAGCGTGGACGGGGTGCGGTACTTCCTGTCCAGGACCCGGCCGGAGTCCCGCGGCACCAACTTCACCCTGGCGGGTTACGCGGCCACCGTGCGCGAGGAATTGATCGGCACCTGGCAGCGGTGGCTCAATGACCTAGGGCACCGCATCCAGACTCGGTACGGCGGCCGGGCACCGGACGCCGGTGTCTGGACCCCCGAGCACACGGCATTCCTCGGCCGCCTCGGCACCCGACTGTCCGCCGTCACCGCCGCCCTCGGCCCGGATGCGTTCTCGATCGGGGAAGCGACCGCGCAACTGCACGGAATCGTTACCGACACAGTTGGATTCGCCGAGCGGGAGAGCGCGGTGGCGACGGTGGCCGGCTGGCACGACGAGGCGCGCACCGCGGTCGCCCTGGAGCTCGCCGCGGCGCGGTTGCTCGCCCACTGCGCCACCCCCGTGCTGCCCCGGTTCGCCGGGCGGCTCGGCGAAGCGCTCGGCGGGCAGCGGCCGGCCGAGTGGCCGCACATCGTGCAACTCGTGCCCGCGGGCACCCGGATCGACCTGGTGCGGGAGTTCTTCGCCGAACCATCGGTCGGGGCGGCCGAGCCGGTCGGTGTGGGGAGCGCCTGATGGATTCGGTGATCAACCAGATCGTCACGACGCCACCGCCGGCCGGCTTTCACGCAACCTTCGCCCGGCTGGGCACGACGGAAACGATCGAACTGCGTGAATTGTCCGCGCTGGCCGACCGTTTGGCGGTTCGGCTGCGTGAGTTGGGAGTGACGCCCGGCGACCGCATCGGGATTCTCGCCGCGAACTGCCTGGAGTGGGTGCTGCTGGATCTCGCCGCGCTGCGCTGCAAGGCGGTGACCGCCGGGCTGGAACCCGGCAAGTTCGAGCCCGACGCGGCGCTGCTCGACCGCTACGACTTGACATTGCTGTTCACCGATCAGCCGTCCGCCACCGCCGGTGTCCGACCGATCAGCGACGCGCGCACCCTCGCCGAACAACCGGCGGACCCGCTGCCCGCGGTCCGGTACGACAGTGACGAGGCGACGACGCTCAAGTTCACCTCGGGCAGCACCGGTGTGCCGAAGGGGCTCGCGGCCAGCGTGGGCAGCATCGACAGCTCGCTGCGCGCCGTCCAGGAGATGTTCGCGCACGGTCCCGGCGATCACCTGTTCGTCTTCCTGCCGCTGGCGCTGTTGCAGCAACGGTATTGGATCTATTCGGCGCTGTGCTTCGGCCACGACGTCACGGTCTGCACCTACGAGGCGGCGTTCACCGCGATGCGGCAGGTGCGGCCCACCGTGGTGATGGGCGTGCCCGGCTTCTACGAGACGGTGAAACGGCATCTGGAGTCCCGGGGCGATCCGCAGGTCGCGGCCAAGGAGCTGCTCGGCGACCGAATCCGCTACCTGTGGACCGGTTCCGCGCCGGCCGGTGCGGACATGCTGCGCTTCTTCACCCGCCTCGGCGTGCCCATCTACGAGGGCTACGGGATGAACGAGACCTGCATCGTGGCCAAGAACCATCCGGGTGCCAGCCGGGAGGGCAGCGTCGGGCGGGTCGTGCCCGGCAAGGAGGTGCTGTTCGACGCCGACGGAGTGATCAGTGTCCGCAGCGACTACCCGGTGGCGCGGCGGTACGAGTACGGTGCCGCGGGCAATTCGATGGGGGTGTTCGCCCCGGACGGCACGGTCCGCACCGGCGATATCGGCTACCTCGACGACGACGGCTTCCTCTACATCCGTGGTCGCGCCGACGACGTGATCGTGCTGGCGAACGGCAAGAAGGTCATCGTCCGGCCGATCGAGGAGCGCATGGCGGCGAGCCCGGCGATCGAGCACTGCGTGGTGTTCTGCCCTGCGCAGACCCGGCTCGTCGCGGTCGTCTCCCCCGCGGCCGAACCCGCCGACGAGGCCGCCATCGCCGAGCACGTCGAGCGCACCAACACCGAGCTGGAGCGCGACGAGCGCATCGGCAGGGTGGTGATCGCCCGCCCGCGGTTCAGCATCGACAACGGACTGCTCAGCGCGCAGTACAAACCGAAGCGGCGGCAGATCCTCGAACAGTTCGGACGGGAAATCGGTGAGAAAGGAAGAACCCATGCCTGATGTGGAAAAGGCTGTGCACGACAACTTCCGGAAGGTGATCGCGTCGAACAGCGCGCAGGGTGAGCTCGATCCGGACCTCGACATGGTCGACGACTACGGGCTCACCTCACTGAACAAGGTCCTGTTCCTGACCGCGGTCTGCGATGACACCGGCGTCTCACTGGCGAACTTCACCGAGGAGAACGTGGCCGCGATGCGCACCCTGCGCGACGTGACCGCCGAGCTGTCCCGGCACGCGGAAAGTGCGGTCTGACATGGGATGGGCTGAGCTTGCGCCGGCACGGCTGGAGAACGACCACGTCCTGCTCCGGCCGATCGAGCCGGCCGACCGGGCGGCGCTGTGCGAGATCGCGCTGGATCCGGATATCTGGCGGTACTTCGTCTCGCTGGTGGAGACCGAGGCCGACTTCGACGCGTTCTTCGATGCGGCACTGGAGGATCAGCGCGCCGGGCGCCGGGTGGTCTTCTACATCATGGACAAGGCCAGCGGCCGGGCCGCGGGCAGCATGAGCTACGGAAACCTGGCCGAGCGCGACGGCAGGCTGGAGATCGGCTGGTCCTGGCTCGGGCGCGACTTCCGCGGGCGCGGGCTCAACCGGTGGGCGAAATACCTTCTGCTGGAACACGCCTTCGAACGGCTCGGCGCGGAACGGGTGGAGTTCAAGACCGACGTGCTCAACGAGCAGGCGCGGCGCGGTCTGCGCAATATCGGGGCGACCGAGGAGGGGGTGCTGCGCAGTTTCAACCCGATGCCGGGTGGCCGGCGCCGGGACGCCATCTTCTACAGCGTGCTGCGGGGCGAATGGGCCGGTGTCAAAAGCAAATTGGCGGCCTACCCGAAGGTGCAGTTGGCGGGCGCCGTCGAATGAGCGCGGTCCTGCGGACTCCGTTCCTTCGCGTCGAGGGTGGGTGTTTCGCCCTCGGCTATCAGCACGGGCAGGCCAGAGCCGCCGAGCTGCGCGCCTTTCTGGACGACGGGCTGTGCCGGTTGAACCGGCTCCTGCCCGAGCCGGTCTCGCTGACCGGGCTGGGGCCGGTGATCGACGCCTACCTGGCCGAGATAACCGCTGCCACACCGGAGTTGGCCGAGGAGATCCGCGGCCTCGCCGCCGGAGCGGATCTCCGCCTCCGGGAGGCCGTGTTACTCCAGGTGCGCCGCGAAATCCTTGGCTACCAGAAGATTCCGACCGCCGGGGACTGCACCACCTTCGCGTCGGCCGGGCCGGACCCGGTGCTGGCGCAGACCGTGGATCTCAACGGCAATCTCGACGATCAGATCAGTGTGCTGGAGATCGTGCGGAGCGGGACGGCGCGGCGCGCGCTGGTGCTCAGTTTCGGCGGGCTGCTCGGCTACCTCGGCTTGAACAGCGACGGTCTTGCCGTGGGATTGAACCTCGTGCTCGGCGGGGAGTGGGGGCCGGGCGTGCCGCCCTACCTGGCTATCCGGCATCTGCTCGACCATGCGGGTTCGGTCGGGGAAGCGGTGGACCGGTTGCGGGAGTTGCCGCTGGCGAGTTCGCGCAACATCGTGCTGTGTGACCGGGACGGCGCCGCCTACGTCGAGGTGCTCGACCGGGAACTCAGGGTCGAATACGGCTCACATCTGTCCCACACCAATCATTTCCTGCATCCCGACTTCGTGCCCAGGGATGAGATCAACGTGTTCGCCCGCAATTCCTCGGTCCGCAGGCTCGAGGTGTGCCGCGACAGGCTCGCGACCGCGGGCACCGAGCCGGAAGACCGGTTCGGCGTGCTGTCCGCGCCGCCGATCAACGTCGCGGACAACGGGGACATCCGCCGCGAACGGACGGTGGCGGCCGTGGTCCTGTGCCCCGGTCGCGGCCAATTGCACCTGCGGCCAGGCGATCCCGCGGTGCACCCCACCGAAATCTTCACGCTGTCCCAGGAGTAACCATGAGCTTCGACGCGGGCATTCTCGCCCTGCCGTTCTACGAGCCGCGACATGTGCAGCGCGCCGAGCAGATCGAGAGCTGGTGCGCGGAACACGCTGAGCTGTGGGCGGACTCGGACGCCGAGCCGGATGCGACCGGGCTGCGGATCCTGCGCGCGCTCGGTGAGCACGGCTGGCTGGCCGCGCTGGATCCGGCGGCCGGGCCCGACGCCGTGGCGGCCGCCGACTGCCGCTCGCTGTGCCTGCTGCGCGAGGGACTGGCCTACGCCGACGATCTCGCCGATTTCGCGTTCTCCATCCAGGCACTCGCCGCGACGCCGATCGTGCGCCACGGCAACGAGGAACAGCGGCGACAGTATCTCGCGCCGATGGCGAAGGGCACGCTGTGCGGCGCGTTCGCCCTCTCCGAGCCGGAGGTGGGCTCCGACGTCGCGGCGATCGGCCTGCGGGCCGACAAGGTCGACGGCAACTATGTGCTCAACGGAGCCAAGGCGTGGATCGCCAACGGCGGGATCGCGGACCTGTTCTGCGTCATCGCGCGGACCGGCGAGGGGCCCGGCGCGCTGGGCCTGACCGCGTTCCTGGTGCCCGCGAACACACCGGGACTGACAGTGGGGCAACGGGTTCCGCTGATCGCGCCGCGCTCGTTCGCCGATCTCGAGTTCGCCGACTGCCGGCTACCGCCGGACAGCGTGCTCGGCAGGCCCGGCACCGGCTTCGTGATCGCAATGGAGGTGCTCGAACGGTTCCGGATGACCGTGGGCGCCGCGGCGATCGGGTTCGCCCGCCGGGCCACCGACGCCGCGCTGACCCACGCGAAGAGCCGGAAGATGTACGGTGCCAAGCAATTCGACCTGCAGCTGGTGAAGGCCACGTTCGCGGAGATCGAGGTCGAGTTGAATGCGGCGGCGCTGCTGGTGGCCCGCGCCGCCTGGGCGGCCGACCGCGGGGATCCGGCCGCGGCGAAGCACTCCAGCATCGCCAAGCTGTACGCCACCGAGCGGGCCCAGCACATTGTCGATGCCTGCGTGCAGGTCTTCGGCGCGGCGGGGTTGGTCGCGGACAGCGTGGCGGAGCGGCTGTACCGGCAGATCCGCTCGCTGCGCATCTATGAGGGCAGCTCCGAGGTGCAGAAGATGATCATCGCGGGCTCGCTCGGCGGCCGGGGGCGGGCGAAATGAGCGCCTTCCTGGCCCGGCCGCCCCGGCGCTCGGCGCGCGTGCGGTTGTTCTGCTTGCCGCATTCCGGCGGCGGCGCTTCGGTTTTCCGTGGCTGGGCGGAGGAACTGCCGGGCTGGGTGGATGTGCTGCCGGTGCTGCTCCCCGGCCGGGAAGAACGCGCCGACGAACCGCCGCTGACCGAGCTGGACGACCTGGCCGACGCGATCGCCGACGCGATCGGTCCGCATCTCGACGTGCCCTTCGCGTTGTTCGGGCACAGCCTGGGCGGCCTGCTCGCGTATCAGGTGACGCTGCGGCTGCATCGGGCGCCGGTGGCGCTGCTGGTGGCGGGACTGGCGGCGCCGCACCGGCTCACACCGGAGCCCATGCACGAGCTATCCGACGACGAACTGCTCGATCGGATCTTCGACCTGGGCGGCACCCCGGCCGCATTGCGTGACGAGCGGGATCTGCTGCGCTCGGTGTTGCCCGCGCTGCGCGCCGACGTGACCATGTTCTGCACCTACCGGCATCGGCCCGCCGCGCCGGTGCCATGCCCGATCGTGGTCTTCAGCGGCCGCGACGACGCGCTTGCCGCGCCGGACGACGCCGTCGCATGGGGTGCGCTCACCGCCGCGACCGTGCGGACGCGCGAACTGCCGGGCGGCCATTTCTTCGTCAGCACCCATCGCCGCGAGCTGACCCGGATGATCACCGCCGAGCTGCGCCGCTGTCTGCCACCGAGCGCCCCGCCCCGGAACCCGGCCCCGGAACCCGGCCGCCGCGGACGCGTCGAACCGATCGCCGTCGTCGGTATCGGCTGCCGTTTGCCGGGTGCCGATGGGCCGCAGGCGCTGTGGCGACTGCTCGTCGACGGGGTGGACGCGGTGACCGAGGTACCCGCGGAACGCTCCGACCATCCGGCCGTGTTCGGCCGGCTGCCCGCGGTGCCGTCCGGGTTTCGCCGCTTCGGCGGATTCCTCGACGATGTCGAGGGTTTCGACGCGGCGTTCTTCGGCATCTCCCCCCGCGAGGCCGACCGGATGGATCCGCAGCAGCGGTTGCTGCTCGAGGTGGCCTGGGAGGCGTTGGAGGACGCGGGGATCGCGCCCACCGCGCTGGCGGGCACGCGCACCGGTGTCTTCGTCGGGCAGATGGGCCGGGACTACTGGGAATTGCAGGCCCGGCAGAGTTCGCTCGACCTGCACGCGCTGACCGGGGGTGGGTTGTCCTCGTTCCTGTCCGGGCGAATCTCGTTCGCGCTGGACCTGCGTGGGCCGAGCGTCTCGGTCGACACGGCGTGCTCCTCGTCCCTGACCGCGGTCCATTTGGCGTGGCAGAGCCTGCAACTCGGCGATTCGGACGTCGCGCTGGCCGCCGGGGCGAACCTGGTGCTGCTGCCCGAACTGGCCGCCATCTACGAGCAGGTCGGGCTGATGTCACGGCGGGGGCGCTGCCGGTTCGGCGATGCCACCGGCGACGGGTTCGTCCGGTCCGAGGGTGTGGGCGTGGTGGTGCTCAAACCGCTGGCCCGGGCGCGGGCCGACGGCAATCGGGTATACGCGGTGATCGCGGGTAGCGCGAGCAACAATGACGGCAGCGGCGGCGGTTCCCTGGTCGCTCCGGCCCAGGACGCGCAGGAGCGGTTGCTGCGCGACGCGCTGGAGCGGGCGGGGGTCGACGCCGGTGCGGTGGATTACGTGGAAGCCCATGGCACGGGGACGAATACGGGTGACGCGATCGAACTGCGCGCACTGTCCCAGGTATTCGGCGGGACGCGCCCGGAAGGGCGGCCGTGTCTGATCGGTTCGGTGAAGACCAACATCGGCCATCCCGAGGGGGCCGCGGGCATCTCGGGGTTCATCAAAACGGTACTGAGCGTGCATCATCGGTTGATTCCGGGGAATCCACTGCTGACCGAGCCGCATCCGGTCCTGCTGGAGCCGGGCACGCCGCTGAGTGTGCCGACCGAACCGGTTGCGTGGCCGGAGGGTTCGCCGCCGGTCGCCGGCGTGACGTCCTTCGGTTTGTCCGGAACCAACGTGCACGTCGTGCTGACCGCCGCCCCGTCGGCCGCCGAGACCGACGACGATGCGCCACAGCCGCTGGTGCTGCCGCTCTCCGCGCGCGATCCCGGTGCGGCACAGGAACTCATGGCCGCCTACGCCGACCGGCTGGACGGCGCGGATCCGGTCACCGCGCGGCGGGTGTGCGCCGTCGCGGCGCGCGGCCGGGCGCACCACGAATGGCGTTCGGCGGTAACCGCTTTCGACGGTGACGGACTCGCCGCCGCGCTACGCGATCGGCTGCTCGACGAGGTGACCCAGCGACCCACCGGCGGAAGCCGCGTCGCGTTCGTCTTCCCCGGGCACGGCAGCCAGTGGGTCGGCATGGGGCGCGAGCTGCTGAACAGCTCGGCCGCGTTCCGGGACGCGATCGACAACTGCGACGCGGCAATTCGATCCGCGGCCGGTTGGTCGCTGCGGAAGATCCTCGCCGACGACGACGGGACAGAGCTGGCCAAGACCGCGGTCATCCAACCGGCCGTCTGGGCCATGCAGGTGGCGTTGGCAGAGCACCTGCGGTCCTGGGGAATACGGCCCGATGTCGTCATCGGGCACAGCTTCGGCGAGGTGGCCGCCGCCACGGTCGCCGAAGCCATCGATCTCGCCACCGCCGCCGAACTCATCTGCCGCCGAGGCGAACTCACCGCGCAGGCGGACGGGCTGGGCGGAATGGTCGCGGTGGCGATGCCGGCCGCGGAGGCGGCGGCGGCGGCCGCCCGCTACGGCGATCGGATCGTGGTGGCCGCGCGCAACAGTCCACGCCTGACCGTGCTGTCCGGTGAAACCGACGCGCTGGACGAGTTGCTCGCCGGGCTGCGCGACGCCGGGGCGCGGGGCGGGCGGGTGCGGATCAACTTCGCCTCGCACAGCCGGTTCATGGATCCGCTGCAACCGCAACTGATCTCCGCGCTCGCCGACATGCGAGCGGACCCGGTCGCCGTGCCGTTCCGGTCCACGGTCACCGGCGAGCGCATGGCCGGTCCGGATCTCGACGCCCGGTACTGGGCCGCGAATCTGCGATCGCCCGTTCGGTTCGCCGACGCGATCGATACCGAAAATGTTTTAGGTTCAACGGTTTTCCTTGAGATCAGCCCGCATTCGGTGCTCGCACAGGCCATCGAGCAGTGCCTCGCCGACAGCGACAGCGGTTCGGCGGTGGCCGGGCTGCGCCGGGGCGAGTCCGAAACCGCGCGCTTGGCGGAGGTTCTCGCCCGTCTGTACACCGCCGGTGTCGACCCGGAGTGGACCGCGCTCTACCCGACACTCACCGTGCCGGACGAGATGCCGACCTACCCGTGGCAGCGACGGCGCACGTGGTTCACCCCGGTCGCGACGGAACCGGTCGGCACACCCGCCCCGGCGGACCCCGCCCCGGCGCCGGTCCCGGCCGGGGGCGGCCTGCTGGACACCCTGACCGCCGAGCTCGGCGCGGTGCTCGGCCTTCCCGCGCAACGGATTCCGCGTCGGCGTCCGTTGCGCGACGTGGGCTGCGACTCACTGGCCGCGGTCGAGATCCGGGCCCGGCTCGAGCAGCGGTGGGGAACCGAGATCTCGTCGAGCGCGGTACTCGCGGCGAGCGTCGAGGAACTCGCCGAGGCGATCGCCACTAGCCGCCCGGGCTCGGGTGGCCGGAAAGAAATGGAGGGATAGCCGTGACTGTGCCGCAATATCCCGGAGGCGGTACCGCCGTGCCGTCGCTACCGGAGCACAACCCCGACGACCCGGTCGAGAACGCGGTGATCAGCAGGCTCACCGCGAACTGGCACCGGCGCGCGATGGTGAAGCGCCCCGAGCCCGATCTGGACGAACTGTTCGAACCCGAACGGCCCGACTATCCGGAGGGCCTCATCCCGTTCCGGGACCATCCGACCTACCAGGCCATGGATCCCGATCTCCGGGCACGCTTGCTCGGCTGGGGCTGGGTGGCGTTCAACAAGCACATCATGGACACCGAACAGCACGTGGTGAATCCGACCTTCGCGCTGGTCATCGACGACACCTTCGACACCGGCCTGGAGCTGGAGACGCTGACCACCAGCATGACCCAGGCGATGCTCGACGAGCAGTACCACACCCTGATGCACCTCAACGCCAGCTCGGTGATGCGCCGCCGGCGCGGCTGGCGAATGCCAGAGACCGCACTCCCGCTCGGGCACAAGGCCTCCCGGCTCCGGCAGCGGATGGCACGCAGCGAGCACCGCTGGCAGCGCGATCTCAGCGCGCTCGCCTTCACCACGGTCGCCGAGATCTCGATCAACTCCTACCTCGATCTGATCGCCGAGGACGACGAGATCCAGCCGATCAACAAGGTCACCGCGACCATGCACAACCGCGACGAGTACTGCCACTCCTCGATCGCCGACGAGATCGCCAAGGCGGTGTATCACCGGTTAGGTCCGGCTGAACGCGCCCTGTTCCGGGAGGCTATGGTCGACGGGCTGGAAGCGTTCGCCGCGAACAACTTTCCGACCTGGCACCGGATCGTCGATCTGGTCGGGTTCGACGGCGGACACGAGATGCTGCGCGAGGTCGAACACGACCCGTCGGCGAAGCGGTTGCTGTCCAATTTCAGTGGGCTGCACAAGTTCTGCAGCGAGCTGGACATACTCGAGGAGCTCACGTTCGATTGGTCGACGGTGACGATCGAGGGCCAGTGAGGGCCGACTCGACAACGAACACCGCGCAGGTCCCGGCGACATCCGCGGTGGCGGTGCCGATCTGGCTGGTAGCCGTCGGCGTATCGCTGGTCGCGCTGAACCTGCGGCCACCGATCACGGCCATCTCGACGTTGATGCCGCAGGTGCAACAGCAGGAAGGCTTCAACAGCACCGTCGCCAGCCTGCTGGTGGCGGTGCCGATCGCCTGCTGGGTGGGTTTCTCCGGGCTGACGCCGCGCATCGGACGCGCACTCGGGCTCAACCGCACCATCGGCTTCGCGCTGCTGGTGTTGCTGGCCGGCTTCGGTATTCGGCTGCTGCCCGGCGTGCCCGCGCTGTTCGCGGGGACGGCGATCATCGGTCTGGCCATCACCGTCGGCAACGTCCTGGTGCCCGCCGCGATCAAGCGCGATCACCCCGCGCACGTCGGGCTGCTGACCGGGCTCTACACCATGTCGCTGTACACCGGCGCGGCCGCGGCGTCCGGAATCACGCTGCCGCTGCAGGATGCCACCGGGTTCGGCTGGCGGGCGACGCTGGGCCTGTGGGCCGTCCCCGTGGTGATCGCGTGGCTGGTCTGGTTGCCGCAGTTGCGCGTTCGCGGCGACGCGGACGCCGGATCCGCGACGGAGGCCACCCCGCGCAGCCTGTGGCGGCAGCCGCTGGCCTGGGCGGTGACCATCTTCTTCGCCATGCCGGCGCTGCTGTTCTATACCGTTTCCGCGTGGCTGCCAACGATTCTCGTGGATGCCGGAATGAACGCCTCGGTGGCGGGCGGCATGCTCTCGGTGGCCAATCTGGTCGCGGTTCCCTCCGCGCTGGCCATGTCCATCCTGGTGAACCGGAGCGAACGGCAGGTCTGGGCCGCGACCTCGACCGGAGCCGTGCTGGCCATTGCCTTTGCCGGCCTGCTGATTTCGCCGACCGGCGGCGCGGTCGCCTGGATGATCCTGCTCGGCGTGGGGCTGGGCGCGGGCACCGCGATCGGCTACTCGCTGCCCATCCTCCGGTCGCACGACGCCCAGACAACGGCGAAACTGACCGCGATGAGCCAGATCGCCGGGTTCGCCCTCTGCGCGGTCGGCCCGGTCCTGGCCGGCGCGCTGCACGACCTCACCCACGCCTGGACCTCCGTATTGATCCTGCTGGTGGCGCTTTCCCTGGTGCAGATCGGGGCGGGCGCACGCGCAGGCACCCCACGCTTCGTCTCCTGAGCGGTCATCCGGATCGAGCAGTGATCATCCGCGCCCGGCAACGTGGATCTCGCTGCCTCCTAGGCCTTTTCGCCGTTCGGACCGTAAAGGCGGGCGACCTCGGGCGAGTCGAGCCACTTGGAGTAGGTGGGCGCCTTCGGCCAGCCGTCGGGGGAATCCTGCCATTCCTCCTGGCGGCCCCACGGCAGGATGTCGATCAAGGCGAAGGTGTAGCTGAGCTGCTCGGTGCCGCGGCCGTTGGTGTGCCAGGTGCGATAGACGGTGTCGCCGTCGCGGAGGAAGACGTTCACGCCGAAGCCGGCACCGGGCGGCGCATCCACGTCCGCGCCGAACGAGCTTTGCGCCGAGGAGTACCAGTCCATCTTGTTGCCGACCTTGGTCTTGTAGGCCAGCGCTTCCTCGATCGGGCCGTTGGTGACGATGACGAAACGCGCGTCGTAGTTCGCCAGCAGATCCAGACGGACGTACTGCGAGGTGAGCCCGGTGCAGCCGCCGCACTGCCACTCCGCGCCGTCGGACCACATGTGGTTGTAGACGATGAGCTGGGACCGCCCGTCGAACACGTCGACCAGCCGGACCGGGCCGTCCGCGCCGATCAGCGTGTAGTCCGGCAGTTCGACCATCGGCAGCCTGCGGCGCTGGGCGGCGATGGCGTCGAGTTCGCGGGTGGCGGCCTTCTCCCGCACCCGCAATTCGTCGAGCGCGGCCTGCCAGGTTTGCCGGTCGACGACGGGTGGCAGTGGGCTGGTGGTCTTCTCGGTCACGGTTCCTCCCGGGTTTCGGATCGATCTGCTGTGTAGACCCGGGACGGCCGCGAAAATCATCGGTCTCGGGGCGGGCAGTGCTCGCGGGGCGCCGCGATCGTGGCCGAGACCCTCGGGCAGGTCCGGCGCGGCGTCGGACCGCCGCCGGACTTCGACTGACGCTAGCGGGACGGTTCGAGGAGCTTGGCCAGTGCGAGGGTGTCCTGCAGGTAGCGGTCGTAGGGGAAGCCGGCGGCGAGCAGGGCGGTGCGCAGTTCGTCGAGCAGGGGCTTGTCGGTGGTGTGGAAGGCGGTGCGGCCGGCCTCGGTGAGGCGGACCAGGCGCCGCCGTTTGTGCTCGGGGTCGATGTCGACCTTGACGAATCCGGCTTCTTCCAGGGGGCGAAGTGCGCGGCTGACGGCCGGGTCGGAGACCGCCAGCGCCTGGGCCAGTCGGTGCTGGGTTACCGGTTCGATGTCTTCCAGCGTCCCCAGCAGCCGTGTCTGGCTGTAGCTCAGCCCGGAGGTGTCGTCCATCCGCCGCCGGGCCGCTTCGCCGAGTAGGTACACCACGCGATGCAGCAAGTCTCCGAGTCCATCGTCCACGCGTTCGAGCATAACCGGGTCTTGTCCGGTTAAGACTGAACCGCGGCGGTAGCCCGGGGCTGCTCGGTGGCGGCCAGGTGTTGCGCGCGGCGGGCGAGGACGATCATGACCGCAGGCAAGAGGAGGTCGCAGACCAGGACTCCCCCGGTGTTGCCCGGCTCGTGGTCGCCATTGGCGAACCACTGGTAGACGTGGCCGATCAGCGCGCCCCACAGGAACATTCCGGCGCCGAGGCCGATGGTGATGCGTTCGCGGGCCGTGGCCGAGACGGCACGGAAGCCCATGACGGCGAGGCCGAGGTTGGCGAAGGCGATCTCGAACTGGAACGGGGTCGAGTCGAAGCCGATCGCGGTGGCCATGACGTCCGGCACCGCGAGGAACGTGATCGTCATCCACAGGCTGCCGAAACCGAGTGCGACGACGGCCCACCACCGCTGCCAGGTTTCCAGCGCCGCCTGCCGGGAGGCGCTGTGTCGGGTGGCGACGAGGCCGCCGACGACCGCGACCAGCGGCCAGATCAGCGGGACGGCGGTTTGGGCGAGGTAAGAAGGTGTGCTCATGACTTCAGTCTTGCATGGTTAATATTAACTACGCAAGACTCAATTCACTCCGATCGGTTCAGCCCGGGGTCGAGGGTCAGGCGTGCACAACGTCAAAGAGCGCGTTGGTACTGGTCGGGCCAGGCTGTTCTATCGGTCGGCGGCGTGCGCAGCGCGAAGTACGGGTCGCGGAGCAGCGAGCGGCCCAGCATCGCGGCGTCCACCTCGCCGTTCGCCACCAGTCGGCCGATCAGCGACACGTCCTCGATCTGCCCGACCGTGGTGACCGCGAGTCCCGTTGCGCCCCTGAGCATTCCCGCGAACTCGACGTGGACCCCGGACCGCACCGGCGGCCGCGCTCGCTGATCCCGCACCACCAGCCCGGAGGTGACGTCGAGGAGATCGATCCCCACCGCCGCGAGTTCCTTGGCGAACAGCACCGCGTCGTCGATCGTGAGACCGCCGTCGAGCCAATCGGTGGCGGTGATCCGGACGGAGACCGGGTTGCCGGCCGGGAAGGCATCGCGGACGGCACGGGCGACCCGCAACGCGAGGCGCATCCGGTTCTGCGGACTGCCGCCGTATTCGTCGGTCCGGCGGTTGGACAGCGGGGAAAGGAACTCGTGCAGGAGGTATCCGTGCGCGGCCTGGATCTCCACCACCCGATACCCGGCCAGATCGGCCATCCTGGCCGCCCGGGCGAAGGCTTCGACCACCTCATCGATGTCGGCGTGGTCGGCTTCCCTGGGTACGGCCAAGTCGCCGAACGGAATTGCGGAGGGACCGAACGTCGGCCAGCCACCGTCGGCCGCACCCACCGAACCGTTCTGCCCCGCACCCACCCAGGGCAGTTGATGCGACCCTTTCCGGCCCGCGGCCTGCAACTGAATCCCGGGAACCGTGCCGCGCTCGCGGATGAACGCGGTCAGGCGACGGTGTGCGGCGGCTTGATCCTCGTTCCAGATGCCGAGGTCCGCGGTGGTGGTCCGGTGCAGTGGGCCCACCGCACTCGCCTCGACCATGATCAGACCGACCGCACCGACGGCGCGGGCGCCGTAGTGCACGAGGTGCCAGTCGGTCGGTTTTCCGTCCGGGCCCGCGGCGTACTGAGCCATCGGGGACATCCACACGCGATTGGGAAAAGTGACCTCCCGCAAGCGCAGCGGGCTCAACTCGGGTCTGGTGAAGTCCGAGCCGGTCACAGCCGCACTCGTTCTTGCACGCCGGCCAGCAGCTTCGCCGTTCCTTCGGGGTCCTCCACCTGGAAGTGATGGCTGCCCAGGTCGATGAGCACGATGTCGAGGCGGTCCGCGTAGCGGTCGATCGCCTCCTGGGTCACCAGCTCACGGATCGCGAAAACGGTGATCGGCGGCGTGGTTTCGCGCAGCGCGGCGTCCATGTCCCAGTGGATCAGGCCCTCGATGGCCCGCAGCCCGGCGGGTTGCCGCACCGCGACCATTTTCTCGAAGTACGCATCCCGCAGTGCCCGGTCCGTTCCGGCGGGCGAACCCCCCTCGACGAGACCACGCACCGAACCGGCGAAGTCCGTGCGGAACATGCGCACCATCGCCTCGGTCTGCTCGTCGCCCAACGCGGGGAACAGCGACAGATAGTGCAGCGCGTCGAGCGCGACCACCTGCGAAACCAGGTCGGGGAACAACCGGCCGACCTCGACGGCGACCGCGCCGCCATGCGAGTGCCCGGCCACGATCACCGCGTGCGCCGACTCGGCTCGCAGCACCGCGGCCACATCATGAGCGAACTCCTCGATCGTCCAGACGTCCCTGGTCGACCGCGATTCGCCGTGCTCGGCGAGGTCGATCGCGAGCACCCGGTAGCGGTCGGGCAGATGGTCGGTCACCGCGTCGAAATCGCTACGGTCGCAACCCCAGCCGTGGATGAGCACCAGGATCGGACCCGTTGCCGGACCGCTGGCTGTGTATCGGATCGTCGTGTGGCCGGATCGCTGAACCTCACGGTTCCGCTTGGTCCTACCTGGAGTCGTCATGCAAACCTCGCAGTGATCGTTGCGTTAGTGGCCCCAGCCTAGCTAAACGCATCGATCATTGCAATAAAAAAGCAATGATCAGTGCAATAATGGACACATGTCGGCGAACCCCGCTCCGTCCCACGCAGGAAGCAGACCTGGTGGGCGGTCCGCCCGCGTCCGCGCGGCCGTGCATCGGGCGGCCGAGGAGTTGATCACCAGCGAGGTCGCCGAACAACTGACCATCCCCGCCGTAGCCGCCCGCGCGGGCGTCCACGCCACGACCGTCTACCGCCGCTGGGGCTCGGTGGGCGAATTGCTCGCCGACGTCGCGACCAGCCGCTTCTCCGGCGACATCGTGGTGCCGGACACCGGAAGCCTGCGCGGCGACCTGGAGCGCTACGCGTGCGACCTGGCCAGGGACCTGTGCGACCCCGACACCCTCGCCCTGGTCCGCGCCACCATCGGCATCGGCGGCGAACAGGGCTCCGCCGCCTGCCGCGGCGAACGCCAGCAGCAACTCGAGGCCATCCTCGACCGCGAACAGGCCCGGGGAAACCCGGCCCCCACCCTCGAACGCACCACGGACGCCGTGCTCGCTCCCCTCTACTACCGCGCCGTCTTCACCAACGACCCCCTGACCCCCGAGTGGGCACGCACCCTCGTGACACACCTGCTGCCGGACTGATACCGCACCAGGTAGATCAACTTCATCGAACCCCCGATGTCCTTCTCCCACAACGGCTGTTGCCCCCTGAACTCCGGCACAACGCACGCCACAATCCGCAGCCCCGCACGAAAAGCGTTACGCCACTGAGTCAAACGCCGCGCAGAACACGATCGAGGGCGGCTCGGCCCGCTGGTCCCCAATGCGGCTTGCCGCCGGGGAGGCCTCGATCTCCGTTCTGTCCCATGAGCATCAGGAAGAGGCTCTTCATGGCGGCCAGCCCACGGGCGCGCCGAATCGACGCGTCGTCTGCTTGCGCGTAGCTGTCGAAGAATCGGGCGGCATTGCCCGCGGGCAGCAGCACCCAGGCGGCGGCGAGATCCCACGCCGGATCGCCGGCGAACAGGTCACCGAAATCGATTACGCCGGAGAGTGTTCCGGCCGAAACGACGACGTTCGCGGGATGGAGGTCGCCGTGCACCCACACCGACGGCCCCGCCCACGCGTCGGCCGCGACGGCGGCCGCCCAGACTGCCCGGACGGCCGCCGGGTCGTCCGGAGCGACGGCCAGGAGGAGGTTCTCGAAGCCGTCGGTGCAGTTCTCCGGATGGGCTCCACGGTCTCTGCCGACCGGCGCGTCGGCGGGCGCCTCCAGGTGCAATGCCCGGAGAAAGCTCGCCAGCGCGTCCGCCGCATGCGCACCGCGGGTGATCGTGCCGTGGTCCAGCGGCTCGCCGGGAACCCACGTCACCACCGTCCAGTGCATGGGGAAGCGCTCGGACGGCGCACCGAACCGCACCGGCGTCGGCACGGGCAGCGGCAGGCGCGGGGCCAGCACGGGTAGCCATCGCCGCTCTTTGAGCTGGAGCTCCGGGGTCGGGTCCATGCGCTGCATGCGCACGGCGAACTCGTCTCCGAGGCGCCACATCTGGTTGCCCCAGCCGCCCGCCACCTCGCGAATGGCCAGGCCGGCCAGGTCGGGGTGTTGCTCCCGCAGCAGGTCCCGGACCAGGTCCGCGGTGATCTCGATCCCGTTGGCGGTCATGCGAATTCAGTGTACCGAGGCAGACCGGCTGTCGATCGGCGTCAGCGGCGAATTGCGGGTCTGCCTGGCGAGTTACGCGATGGCGGGTCGCCACTTCACCACGATCGTCCGGGAATTCACCGGCCGGTTTCCCGACTGCCGGCTCACGGTGACCGAGGAGTTTCCCGGCGAGTTCGCTCGCCTGCGCACCGGCGTCTATCACCTGATGTGCCATCGGCAGCCGATCATGGAACCCGATCTGACCATCGGCCCCATCATGAGCCGTGAACCGAGCATTCTGCTGGTGCACGCCGGGCACCGACTCGCCGTGCGCGGATACGCGACGCTCGAGGATCTCGGCGACTACGCGGTCATACCACGGGGCGATATCCCGAAAGCCTTGTACGAGAAGTACTTTCCACTTACCACTCCGGCGGGGCGGCCGATCCGGCGCGGCTCGCCGATCGCGACCACCAGCGACATCCTGCATCGCATCGCGGGAGGCGAAGTGGTCCATCCGACTTCGGCGTCCTTCGTGAACTACTACCACCATCCGGACGTGACTCATGTTCCGCTGCAAGGGAATCCGGCGGTGGAAAGCGCCCTCGTCTGGGTCACCAGTATGGAGAACGCCGCGGTCCGCGCCTTCGCCGAGGTGGCCGCGGAAGTGCTCGCCCGAGCCGAGTCAGCCGACGGCAGATCCGGGGAGATCGGTTCCGCGCGAACCGATCCGGGTTAGACCACGGTCGATGAACGTGCCCGGGTGTGCAGCATCGGCCGAGCCCTTCCGCCGCAACATGCCTCAGTGGTGGCGCGAGCTGGTGAGCAGAGCAACGAATGGCAGGGCCAGGGCGGCCAGGCCGAGCAGGACCGGTCGCGGGCCGGCGAGGTCGATCAGCGCGCCCGTGACGGCCAGGGCGAGCATGCGGGTGGCGGCGGTCGCGGCGGTGCTGGCGGCGATTACCCGGCCCCGCAGCGCATCCGGGGTAATGCGTTGCCGGATCGTCGCGACCACGATGAAGCCGAGCGCGGAGGCGCCGTCGACGATCAGCACCGCCACCGCCAGCCCCAGCGGTGCGTCGAAGAGCGCGAGCGCGCCGACCGCAGCGCCATTGACCGACAGCACCGCTGCCAGCAGCCGTGGCCAGCGGGCGGTGTCGCAACGCCGGGCGAGGACGAAGCTGCTGATGAGGCCGCCGACACCCGAGGCCGAAAGGACGAGTCCGGTCGTGAGCGGGGTGAGGTGCAGTTCCTCGTTGCCGCGGAACAGAAAGGGCAGCAACGCCGCTGCCGCGAGCAGGTTCAGGTAGCACGCGCTCGCCATCAGTACCGTCTGCTTCCGGTCGCGCCGTACCAACCGCAGCCCGGCCAGCACGGACTCGTCGCTACCGGACTCCCCCTGTGCTGGAATACTTTTCGGCAACCGGGCCAACAGTAGTGCCGAAGCCAGGAAACTCGCCGCATTAGCCGTGAACGCCGCCATCGGCCCCAGCGCCTGCAGCAGCCAACCCCCGACGCCCGGACCGGCCAGCGTCGCGGCGGCGTCCGCGCCTTCCACTGAACCGTTGGCGCGCATGAGGTCTCGGTACGCGACCAGGCTCGGCAGGTAGCTGCCCGCCGCCGCGTGGAACACCGCGTCGCCGACGCCGACGATCAGGGCGAGCAGCACCAGCGGAATCAGCCGCGCCCCGCCGAGCAGCACCTCCGCGCCGATCGCGACGTAGACGGCCGCGCGGACGATGTCGGCGGTCACCATCAGGCCCTTACGTTCGCGGCGATCCACCATGCCGCCGACCTGCAGCGCTGCCAGGACCTGCGGCAATTGCGCCACCGCCCCGACAACGCCTGCCGTCACCGCGGACCCGGAAGCGGCAAGGACGGCCAACGGAAGGACGATGTCGGTGACGCGATCGCCGAGGATGCTCAGCGCGCGAGCGGCGAGGAAGTACGGCAACGGGCTTCGCACGGTCGAAGCCTAGAAAGCGTCGGCGGGCGCTGTGCGCCGCGCGACACGCTATGACACAGCCCACACTCACTCCGCGCACACGGCGATACCAACCCTCGTAGCATCGACCGTTAGTTCAGTAACCACGGGACGCTTGCCGACCCGAACCGTTCGAAGTGTCGACGTCGGAGGAGGAGATGAGGCAGGCGACCGCAGCGTAGGCGAAGTTGTATCGGTAGGTCCCATCCTCGGCCGATGAACACCAGCCGCCGGGGGCGGGCATTGCGTGTTACTCGGGGAGTGTCGTTGTCCAAGACTCGTATTTTTGGCGCTATCGGCGTCGTGGTGGTCATCATCCTGGCGGGCTCGCTGTATTTCGGCTTGCGCACCAAGTCCGATGAAACCCGGGCGAATCAGAAAGCCATCTCGGTGGCGGTCGATATGACCAATCTGCCGCAGCGCGTGATTCAGGTGAAACAGAAGATCCCCGTTCAGTCGGGCAACCTGGATTTGCTTTTTCCGCAGTGGCTGCCCGGCAGCCACTCGCCCTCCGGTCCGATCGACAAGATCGGCGGCATCACCTTCACCGGCAACGGGAACAAACTGGAGTGGAAGCGTGATCCGCTGAACGTGTACGCGTTCAAGGTCACTGTGCCCGACGGTGTGGAGTCGGTCGACGCGAGCTTCCAATACCTCACCCCCACCGATTCCAGCCAGGGTCGCGTGGTGATGACGCCGAATATGCTGAATTTGCAGTGGAATGCCGTCGTCCTCTATCCGGCCGGTGTGCCCGCCAGTGAGATTCCGTTCAACCCGAGCGTCACCTACCCGCCGGGATTCGAGGCCGGAACGGCGCTGGAGGTCGCGGGCAAGGACGGCGACACCGTCAATTACAAGTCGGTTCCGTTGGACATCCTCGTCGATTCGCCCGTGTACGCGGGGCGCTATCACAAGGAGTTCGATCTGGCTCCCGGTGCGAAAACCCCTGTGCGACTGCAAGTATTCGCCGACGCACCGGAACAGCTCGCGGCCAAGCCGGAGCACATCGAGCTGCACAAGGCGCTGGTGCAACAGGCAGTGAAACTCTACGGCTCGCAGCACTACGACCACTACGACTTCCTGCTCTCGTTGTCGGATCAGCTCAGTTCCAACGGACTGGAACACCAGCGATCCAGCGAGAACGGCCAGCCCCCGGACTATTTCACCGCGTGGAACCCCGAGGTCGGCAGCGCCGATCTGCTCGGGCACGAGTACACCCATTCCTGGAACGGCAAGTTCCGGCGCCCGGCCGACCTGTGGACGCCCAACTACAACGTCCCGATGCAGGACAGCCTGTTGTGGGTCTACGAGGGACAGACACAGTATTGGGGCAACGTGCTCACCGGCCGCTCCGGCTTGCGCCCCGCGGAAATCTCTCGTGACGCATTGGCATCGGTGGTCGCCGCATACACCGACAACCGGCCCGGACTCGGCTGGCGCACCCTGCAGGACACCACCAACGACCCGATCATCGCGCAGCGGCGGACGAAACCGTATCGGTCGTGGCAGCTCAGCGAGGATTACTACCAGGGCGGGCAATTGGTGTGGCTGGGGGTGGACGCGCGAATCCGCGAATTGTCGGGGAACACGAAGTCACTCGATGATTTCGCGCGCGCGTTCTTCGGCGTCGACGACGGTAAGTGGGAAGCACAGAACACCTACGACTTCGACGATGTCGTCTCGACGCTGAACGGCGTGGTCACCGACGATTGGGCGAAGTACCTGCGCGATCGCCTCGACGGAAAGGAGTCCTTCGCGTCGAGTGTCGAGAAGACCGGGTGGAAGTTGGTCTACGACAACAACCCGGGTGCCCTGCTCACGGCTCAGCTGAAACAGGCCGAGGGCGCCGTCAACTACACCTACTCGATCGGCCTCAACGTGTCCGGTGCGGGCAAGGTCACCGACGTGCGCTGGGACGGACCCGCGTTCAAGGCGAAGGTCGGCACCGGGATGACGGTGGTTTCGGTCAACGACGCCCCCTACTCCCAAGCCACGATGGAGGCCGCGATCGAGGCGGCCAAGACCAACCCGGCACCGATCCGATTGCAGGTGAAGGACTTCGATCAGACGCGGACCGTCGAAGTGAACTATCACGACGGCCTCCGTTTCCCGCACCTGCAACGCATCGACGGCACCCCGGACTACCTCACCCAGATCCTGGCCGCGCGGAACTAGGTCGAGTCTCGGGACGGCGCGGCGGTTTCCGGCCGCCGCGCCGGCTCGGGCAGCGCTGGATGGCACCACCTACCGACGCTCCGTGGCGTGTTCCGTGGTCGGCACGGATGTGACCGGGGCGGGCCGAATCTAGCGTTATCGGCATGGAAAACAACACGAAGACCAGCACCGACATCACCATTCAGCTCGAGGTGGCCGACCCCGCGGCCGCGGCCGCGATCTACGACGCCGCGTTCGGTCTGGGTGACCGGCTCGGGTTCCGGGCCGCACAGACGCCGAGCGCCGGCTTCCGCGGATTCATTCTGTCCCTGGTGGTTTCGCAGCCCTCCACCGTCGACAGCCTGGTTGGCACCGCGGTGGACGCCGGATTCACTGTCCGCAAGCCCGCGAAGAAGAGCCTGTGGGGTTACAGCGCGGTGGTGCAGGCGCCGGAGGGGACGATCTGGAAGATCGCCACCTCGAAGAAGAAGGACGTGGGCCCGTTCACCCGCGAGATCGACGACATGGTGCTGCTGATGGGCGTGACGGACGTGAAGGCCAGCAAGCAGGTGTACGCCGATCGCGGACTGACCGTGTCGAAGAGCTTCGGCGGCAAGTACGCCGAGTTCGAGAATCAGGGCTCGCCGGTCACTTTGGCGCTGTACCCGCGCAAGGCCGCCGCCAAGGAGGCGGGGGTCGACCTGGACGGCAGCGGTTCGCACGGCATCGTGATGGACAGCGGCATCGGCTCGTTCACCGACCCGGACGGCTACCTGTGGGAGGCGACGGCCTGAGTCGGGGGGTCAGATTCCGCCGTCGGCTTCGAGCAGGGCGGCGGCCCGCTCGACGATCGCACCGGCCATCGGGTTGCCGGACACTGTAGTCCGCGCCGCGGCAACGAAGCCGCGGGCATCCGGATGGCCGGCCGAGACGGCGGCTTCGGCGCGCAGGGCGACATACCAGTGCCGCCAGATCCAGAGGGCGCGCTCGTCCAATGCGTCCGGCTCGCTGGCCAATTCGGCCAATGCCCGCTCGGGTTGGCGGCGGTCGAGCAGCACGATGGCATCGAAAACAGCACGGTAGGCGAAACGATGGCCGGACGCGCCGTCCAGGGTGTCCGCGATGGCCAGCCACTCGGCGCGCGCGGCGTCGTCGCCGCGCAGTCCGTGGGCCATCGCGACGGCCGCGGCGGCCGGCGCGAGACTGGGCGCATAGGGCCGGCCGGAGAGCTCCCACGCATCGATGAATCGTCCACTCGCCGTGAGCACTTCATCGATATGGCCGGCCAGCGCGGCCACCACCAGGAGCGCGGAGGTGGCGAAATCGCCACGCTCGGCCAGCAACGGCAGGTCACGCAACTGTTCGGCCCAGCGATGAGAACCCCGAAGATCACCGACGCCGATCCCGATCTCGGCCGCCTCGGACAACGCGTTGACGTGTTCGAGCGCGCTGGCCGGCGTGTGCGGCATGGCGGCCAGCAGGGCGACTCGCCGCTGGGTGGTCTCGGCGGCGGCGAAGATGTCCCCGACCCAGCATTGCGCTGCGGCGAGGGCGTCGAGGGCCGCGCTGCGCGCGAACGGGTCGCCGGTGCGATCGGCCAGGTCCACCGCCCGCCGCGCGCGCGAGATCGCCACCGGGACAGTCGTTTCCGATTCGGGCAGAGTGGCAGCGGCGGTATCGGCAGAGGTGATCGCCGCGGGCGTGTCCGGCCGATCGCCGGGATCGGCGAGCACCCCGCATTCGGCCAGTGCCACCGCGGCCAGCGCCGCAGGGTCCGCACCGGCCAGTTCGCGCGCCGCCGACAGCAACGCCGCGGCCTCGCCCGCCGCGACCGGCTGCGCGAAGGTGTCGGACATGCGGTAGGCGGTGATCGCCGCGGTGGCCAGATCCCGCGCGGCTGACGCGGAATCGCCGGCACTGCTGGCGATTTCGCCGGCGGCGCGATACCGGCGATACATGTCCTCGCCACGCATCCGGCACCCCGCCACCTCAGCGGCGCTCCGTAACGCCGCAGCGGCCGCGGCCGGGTCATCGGTGAGCGCCGCCGCCTCATCATAGCGACGTTGCGACTCACCGATCAGATTGCGGGCAAAAGCCAACCGCGCCAAGGAAATCGCCAGATCGTATGCGTCGGCCCGACGCTCCGGCAGCGCCGCCACCCAGGCCAGTGCCGCGCGCATGTCGTCGGCGACGGCATCGAACGCGCGTTGCCAGTCGCGGGTCGCCGAGGCCGGATCGGTGATCAGTTGGTCGGCGATCGTCGAACACCAATGCAGATGCCGCGCAAGGACTTCGTCGAGTTCACCCGCGGCGGCAAGTGCCTCGCGTTCGTATTGGCGGATGGTCTCCAACGCCCGGTACCGGGTGCCGCGCGGGGAGGGCACCATGGTGAGCAGGCTTTGCTCGGTGAGCCGGGCCAACCCGTCGGCGACCGCAATCGGATCCAGTTCCGCCGACCCCGCCACCGCCATGGCGTCGGCGGCGGTGAACGGCGCGGCGAACACCGCGACCCGCCGCAGCACGCACCGGTCCTCGGCGGTCAGCAGCGCCTGACTCCAATCCAGCATGGCGCGCACGGATCGATGCCGTTCGTCGGCCCGGCGGCCACCGACGAGAAGCCGTAACGGATCCGCGAGGCTCGCGCTGAGCCCGTCGAGACCGAGCGTGGGCAGCCGCGCGGCCGCGAGTTCGATGGCCAGCGCCAGCCCGTCGAGCCGGCCGCAGATCTCGTGCACCCGCGCCGACTGCTCGGCGTCCACGGGCCAGCCCAGCGCCGCGGCCCGATCCAGAAACAACGCCACGGCGTCCTCGCCGAGCGACAGCGGCGGCACCGTGAAGACCTGCTCGAACGGCACCATGAGCCGCGCACGGCTGGTGGCCAGCACCGTCACGTTGGGACACTGCGCGAGCAGGTGTTCGATGAACGGCGCCACCCCGTCGCGCAGATGCTCGCAATTGTCGAGCAGCAAAAGCACCCGCCGCTCCCCCAGTGCGGCCGACACCGACTCGTCGAGACCGCGGCCCTGCTGCTCGCCGAGCCGCAGCGCCCGCGCCACCGCGGCGCCGGCCATTGCCGGATCGGTCACCGGCACCAGGTCGACAAACCATGCGCCGCCGGTGAATTCAGTGGCCAGGTCCGCGGCGACCGCAAGCGCCAGTCGTGTCTTGCCGACGCCGCCGGGCCCAAGCGCGGTCACCTGCCGATGCGCTCGCACGGCGTCGCGCAGCGCGGCACGCTCCCGTTCGCGGCCGACGAACGAGGTCAGCGGCACGGGCAGGGCGGCAGCCTGCGCGCCGCCGTCCTCGATGGGCCCGAACTCCGCCGCCCGCCCGGCCAGCGCCCGCCGGTCGGCGACCCCGACCTTGCGCAGCAGCGCGGAGACATGGGTCTCGACGGTGCGCACGGAAATGAACAGCTGTGCGGCGATCTCGGCATTGCTGCGATGTTGCCCCACCAGGGCGAGCACCTCGGCCTCACGATCCGAGATCCCCAGCTTCGACTTCGACACGCCCACATTCTCACGTACGACCGCGGGGGGCGCGCGGGAGCATCTCCGTGGCGCGCTCCGTGGTCACCACGGATGTCCCGGCGCCCCGCCGGACATACCGTTTTCTCATACCGAACAGCACCGAACACGAAGACTCAGGAGCAGCCATGAGCACCACCGCAGCCAAGGGCATCAAGACCGTGCTGCACCCCGTGTCCGACCTGGCCACGGCCACGGCGGTGTACACCGCCCTACTCGGCGTGCCGCCGCAGATCGAGGGCACCTACTACGTGGGTTTCGAGCTCGACGGCCACCACATCGGCCTCGTCCCCGACGGGGGCCCACAGGCCATCACCACCCCGGTCATCTACTGGGAGGTGTCCGATATCGAGGCCAAGCTGGCCGAGCTGACCGCGGCAGGAGCCACGGTGAAGCAGGCCCTGCGCGATGTCGGCGAGGGCCGCCGGGTCGCCGAGGTCCTCGATCCCGACGGCAACGTCGTCGGTCTGCTCCAAGATCGCTGACGCGTTCGCCCATCGAAACCAACCCGCACAAGCACACGAAGGAAACCGCAATGACCACTCGCACCGCCAAGAACACGCCCTCCGTCGGCTTCTCCGCCGAGGAACGCGCGGCCATGAAGGCCCACGCCCAGGAGCTGGGGACCGCGGCTCGCCGCGGCGCCCGCGCCACCAAGGCCGACGGCACCGCGGACGTCCTGGCCAAGATCGCCGAGATGAACGACTCCGACCGCGCGCTGGCCGAGCGCATTCACGCCATCGTCACCGAGCACGCCCCGCACCTGACCCCCAAGACCTGGTACGGCATGCCCGCCTACGCCAAGGACGGCAAGATCGTCTGCTTCTTCAAATCCGCCGAGAAGTTCAAATCCCGGTACGCCACCCTCGGTTTCGAGGACAAGGCCGCCCTCGACGAGGGGACCCTCTGGCCCACCTCCTTCGCCCTCACCGGCCTCACGCCCGCCGACGAGCAGATGATCGGCGCACTGGTCGCGAAGGCGGCGAACTGATCCCCGCCGGTGCGCCGGCCACCCAGAGAGGAGAACAAGCATGAAGTTCCGGACCCTCGTCGAACCCCCCGAGCCCATGCGCGGCCTGGAGGTTCCACCGGAGGTGGTGGCTGCGCTCGGCGAGGGCGCGCGACCGCCGGTGACGATCACCCTCAACGGGCATTCGTGGAAGAGCCGGGTCGCCCTCATGCGCGGCCGTTATCTGCTCGGCCTCAGCAATGCCAACCGGAAGGCCGCGGGTGTCGCGGTCGGCGACACCGTCGAGGTGGAGCTCGAACTCGACACCGAGCCGCGGGTCATCGTCGAGCCGCCGGACTTCGCCCGCGCCCTGGACGATGATCCCGCCGCTCGCGCCGCGTACGACAGGCTCGCCTACAGCCGTAAGCGCGAGCATGTCCACGCCATCGAAAGCGCGAAGAAGCCCGAGACGCGTCAACGGCGCATCGAGAAGGCCATCGCCACGCTCACAGCGTGATGACGATCTTGCCGTGCACGTGGCGGCCGGCCTGCTGGATCACGGCATCCCGGATCTGCTCGATCGGGAAGGTCGCCGCTACCGGCACGGTGATCGCGCCGGCGCCGATCGCGGCGCAGAGGTGGGCCATGGCATCCGGGCTCGCGTCGAATCCGCCCGTCGCGCGCACGCCGCCGGGCGGGTTGGGACCCGCGGCGACGGTGGAGATCCGCTCGGGCGGTACGCCGAGCGCGAGCGCGGCCTCGGCGGTTTCGGTGCCGAACAGATCGGTCGCCGCGGTCACGCCCAGCGTGCGCACCCGGTCCGCCAATCCGGGACCGTAGGCCACGGGCTCGACGCCGAGCTCGCGCAGGAACTCGAAGGTGCTCGCCGATGCCGTCCCGATCACCGTGGCACCGGCCAGTTTCGCGAGCTGTACGGCGAAGACGCCCACCCCGCCCGCGGCGCCGCCGATCAGCACGGTGTCGCCGGGCCGCACCTCGATCGCCGCCAGCGCGGCGGCGGCGGTCATCCCGGCCACCGGAAGCGTGGCCGCCACCTCGTCGCCGATGCCGTCCGGCGTGTGCCACACCATCTCGGTCGCCGACGGCGGTGTTTCGACCAGCAGGAAATCGGCGACGGCCCTACCCATCGCGCCGCCGTGGACCCGGTCCCCCACCGCGAAACCCGTTGCGCCGGTGCCGACCTCGTCGACGATTCCGGCGAAGTCGTACCCGAAGCCGGCGGGAACGGTGACGCCGAACTGGGCCGCCAGCTCAGGTCGCGCGGCGATCCCCCAGTCCATGGGATTCAGACCGGCGGCCATGACCCGGACCCGGATCGCACCGGGCCCGGCATGCGGTTCCGGAACCTCTCGCACCTCCAGGACCTCGGGACCTCCGAACGTCTCGTAGACGACGGCTCGGCTCATGATTACCTCCAGCAGGGTGATGAGACTTTGTCCCATCACCGTACACCTGCGACGAGACCAAGTCCCGTACTGTCCTTTCCCCGGTGATACCTAGCGTCAGCGCTCGCTACGTGGCCCCATGGGATCGGCCGCCGCCGTGGGCATCTCCGCGCGGCTCGCCAGGGTCATGGCCGAGGGCTGGCACTACGCCCCGACCCGGGGTCATCGCCTTCGCCGCGCTAGCCGGATGACCGCCCCGGCTGCGCGGAGTCCGAATAGCCGACCGCATGAAATATCAAGGGGCACAAGCCAAGACACCACGTCAACCGTGTTCGCATGGAAGGCGTCCCGCCGCATGGGCTGGTAATCGCTTGCCGCTACACCGTAATCGCCTGGCTGCCAAGCACTCTCAGCAAGCAGGGCATGGGCACCCGTGCTCACCCGGTTGCACGGGCATGACGCTGCCGCTGGCCGCCCGACGCGCTACGACCAGCGCTGCGCCGATCGTCGCCGCGATCCCACTCTCGCTTCCCGGCTTCGCCAGCGTGGCGCGCACGCTGCCCCGGGTCGGGCGCGTGCCTGTCGCGTGCTCGCGCTGACCTTCCGGAACCAACGCGCCACCGGTCCCAGCGAAACCACCACCCTGGCCGGCCTGGCCCAGTCCATCCGGATACCTCGTGACGGCACCCGGGCCGCCCCTGCTCGACATCCTGCATGACGCCACCGAAAGTTGGACGGGCGCTCTAGTACTGCCCACCGCATTGAGCGTGCCGATGGCCGCTGCCGAGCATGGCGCCGGACGTGATCGGCACGTCCTTACCGAGCAGTAACGCCGATTCGGCCGCCGGAGCGACTGCGGCCGAGGAGGATTCGGCACTCAGCCAGCTCGGTTCAGTACGGGTAGTTCTGTGCACCCGGACTGGCAAACCTGCGCAGAGCGCCGGGAACGCCACGTTCCGGTGACGGTCGATGTGCGAGACTGACGCTGTGCAGCCTCAGCGCAGGATTCACTTCGTGGGCAGCTTGCCCCCGGAGTTGGACAGTCCGGAAAAGGCAATGGCATTCGCCGTCGACAACGCGGGCGAATTCCTGGACGGCCTGGTACCGGGCGGCGAAGCGGAGCCCTATCGCGCCCAGTGGTACGTCAGACCCATCATCGACCGGCTCGGCACGATTCCGGCGCTGGCGCCCGTGCGCAGCGGTGACTGGTCGACGCTGCGGTCCCGCGACACGTTTCGGCTCCGGCCGGGCCGGTCGCTGGCCGAGGCCGATGTCGATGCCGCGCTCGGCTATGCGGCGGAGGCCGCGCGGACCATGGACGCGCTGGCCGACGTGCGCCGCACCGATCCCGGACTTCGCCTGCAAGTAGGCATTCCGACGCCGTTCGTCATCGGATTCATCGCCTTCGAGGCGCGGATGCTGGTGCGACATCGGCGCTCGACCGGCCACGGCGACCGCGGCTTCCCCTACTACCGCCCGCTACTCGACGCCACGGTCCGGGAGATCGTCCGCATCCATGAAGCGTTGCGGGACAAGGTCGTATTCCAACTCGAACTGCCGGCGGAGACGCTCATCTGCACGGGGACACCCGCCGGCCTGCGGCAGGGTCCGGCCACCGCGGCGGGTCGAGCGATCGCACGCCTCGTCGCGCGCGCACCTCATGATTCCCGCTTCGGTATACACCTGTGTTACGGGAGCCTCGAGGGCAAGCCGGTCGTATCGCCGCGGTCGGCGGCGCCGGTCGTCGCGCTGGCCAACGCGATCGCGCGATACTGGCCCGCGGGAAGGCATCTCGATTTCGTGCACCTCCCCATCGGCGACGGTAAGCAGGCGCCGGTCCGGCCGCGGTACTACGCGCCGTTGGCGCGCCTCGAACTGCCTGCCCCGACGCGGGTCGTCGCCGGGCTCGCCCATCCGGCGCAGCCGCTCGCGCAAGCACGGCGGGCGCTGGCGGCGGCGGAGTCGGCCTACGGCGGCCGGTTGGATGTCGCGTCCCCCTGCGGCCTCGGCCGCTATGCGACCGTCGACCGGGCGCGCTCCGCGGTAGCACACGCAGTCGCCCTGGCGGAAACAGAGGCGTAAAACATTGTGTCGGAACATCGTTCGGCGAAGGTCCGAACCGAGGGGCCGGTTCGGACCAGCAGAGCAGCGCGTCAGTCGGGCAATCGACCACATCCGAGCAGCAGATCCGCGAAGGAGTACCCACCCACGGTAGCGATCGGCTACGGTTACACCTGTGGTCGAAGGAACCGAAGGGGCGGTGTCGGCAAACGACCGAACACCGAAACCGTTCAAAGCCGATCAGGCTAATTCTGCCCGGGTGTACGACTACCTGTTAGGCGGAAAGGACAATCGCGACACCGACCGGGACATTGCCGACCAAATGCTCTCCGAGGCACCCGAAGTCAAGACCGTGGCCTGGTTCGCCCGGAGCTTCGCGCTCAAAGCGGTCCAGATGGCCGCGGACGCGGGCATCCGTCAGTTCATCGATCTCGGCTCGGGCATCCCGAACTCGCCCAACGTGCACGAGGCGGCCTGGGAGATCGCCCCGACCGCGCGGGTGGTGTACGTGGACTACGACCCGGTGGTGCACGTCCATTGCGAGGCGCTGCTGGCCGACCCCCGTGGTGTCACAGCACTACTCGGCGACATCCGTCATCCGCACGACATCATCGATCAGCTGAAGACCAAATCCCTGATCGACTTCAGCGAGCCCGTGGCGATCCTGCTCATCGGCGTGCTGCATTACGTCATGGACGTCGAGGATCCCGCCGCGATCCTCGCCACCTTCCGCGATCAGATGGCACCGGGCAGCTACCTGGCAATCACCCACGGCTCCCTCGACTCCTCCCCGGAGATACTCCAGGTACTGGAGGGCACCAAGAACACTTCGGCCCAAGTCGAATTCCGATCCGCGAAACAAACAGAGGCATTCCTCGCCGGGTTCGAGTTGTTCGAACCCGGCGTGGTGCCGGTACAGCAGTGGCTCCGTCCCGACCTGCCGCGGACTCGAATGGTGATGGACGGCGCAATCGGCCGCAAACCCTGAGAAAACGGCCGAAACAGGAGTAATCTCGTACACGCGAATATTCTTGGCCGCCTGAACATTCGATGATGCGTCAGGCATTTTCTCAGTCAAATCAGAGGATGAAAGATGAAGACCCTCAAAATTGTCGCCGGTATCGTGCCGGCGATCGTAGCGGTCGCCGTCACCGGCACTTCGGTTGCCAATGCCCCTGACGCCGCCGCAGCTCCCGGCGAGTTCCTCATCACCAAAGAGGTGCCCACCCTGGACGATCTCGATGCCCAGGTCGCGTTCCTGATCGAACAGCCCGCCTCCGACGAGGCCAAGGCCGCCAACATGGAAGGCGGCATGCGGGCGGTCGTGGTGGCACGCACCCTCTACAACTCCGGCCTGTTCCGCGCCCCGATCGGGTCGAACGACATCACCGGTCCCGAAACCCACAACGGCGACGTGCACACCGCGATGCTGCGCAGCAAATCGGCGGGACGACCGGATCTGGTCGCGCGCGTGGTCTGGAAGCGGATCGACGGTGTCTGGAAGCTGTCCAACAGCTCCGTGTGCGAGGGCATCAAGGCCGTCGGACTGGCGATCGCCTGCGACTTCTGACCGGCTGCGGGCGCCGTGATCGAGATCCGTGACCTCACGCTGAGCTATCCGGGCGTGACGGTGCTCGAGGTCCCCGAACTGACCGTCGCGGACGGGGCACTCACCTACCTGATCGGTCTCAACGGCACCGGCAAGACCACCCTGCTGCGGTGCATCTGCGGCATCATCGCGCCCGCCCTCGGCACCGTCCGGGTCGACGGCACCCTCGTCCGGGCCCACCACACCACACCGGCGACGCTCGGCATGCACCTCAACTACCGTGCCTTCGACCCACGCCATACCGCGCGCAGGCACCTCCGCTGGATCGCCCGCGCCCGTGGGGTTCCCAGCGGCCGGGTCGGCGACGTCCTCGACATCGTCGACCTCGCCTCGGTCGCCGATCGCCGGCTCGGGCACTATTCGCTCGGCATGCTCCAGCGGGTCGGCATCGCCGCCGCGTTGCTCTCCGAGCCGCGAACCCTGCTGCTCGACGAACCGCTCAACGGCCTCGACATCGCGGGTATCCGCTGGATCCGCGAGTTGCTGCGCGACCTCGCCGATGCCGGAACCTGTGTCCTGGTCGCCTCCCACCTGCTCGACGAGGTCGAACGCAACGCCGACCAGATCGTGATCCTCGGCAACCAGCGCATTCTGACCGACCAGCCGTTCACCGACCTCATGAACACGCTCGGTCCCGGCGAGACCAGCCTCGAAGACGCCTACCTGCGCATCGCCGGCCTGCCCACCCAGCGCGCGTTCGGCATGGCCCCGTGAACGGCCCCGGCCCGGCCACCCTGATCCGCCGCGGCATCGCCGCCGAATGGACCCGCACCACTGGACGCAGCTTCCTGTGGACCGCTGCGGTACCCCTGACCTTCCTGCTCCCGCTGATCGTCACCTTCGGCATCGCCGCCGTCGCGGAACGACTCGCCAGTGTCCCCGGACAGAGTTACGTGGCCGCGGTCTCCACCACGAATTCCGTGTACTGGGTGATCACCCTGTCCGTGTCGGTCATGATGGTCACCGCCGCCTACGCCCACGCGACCCAATGGCGCGGTCAGACAAGCGATCTCAATGGCTTCCTGTTTCCCCGATCCTGGACGGCCGCGCTGGCCCGCTGGATCTACTACGGCGCCATCGCGGCGATCTCGACCGCTGTTCTGCTGGTCGTCGTCATGGTCACGCTGCCACTCCAGTTTCCCCAGATCTACGGGGACGTGGACATCACCGACTCCGCCGGTATCCGGTTCCTCTGGACCGTCCCGATCTACGCGTTCGCCGCGTGTGGGGCGGGCGTCGCGGTCGGGTCATTGATCCGCACCCCGTCCGCCGCGGTCGCCGTCCTGCTGTTCTGGGTCTACGTGGCGGAGAACTCCCTCAATCTGCTCCCCCACGGGTTCACCCTGCAGGCCTACGCGCCGTTCCTCAACGCCGTCGCCGCAACCGGCCAGCAAGTCGCCTTCCTGCCTCGCTTCGGCCGCAACGGATCGCTGCTCTACTTCATCGCGGTCGCCGCGGCGCTCTTCGTCGCCACGGCCGTCGTGCCCATCCTCGTTCGCCGGATGTCCGGGCGGCGCGGAACGACGCTCACCAAATCCTGAGCCGAGTTTCGCCGGGCGTGGCTAGTGGTTATTCGGCGACCGCACGAACCTCGAGCGGAAGTCGCCTCGGCCCGGGAATGGGTCCCATGGCCTGCTGGATCTTCTCGGTCGTGACCGGATGGAACTCCCACTTGGACACCAGACTGTGCACGGTCGTCTGCAGCAGCACCCACGCCACATTGTTGCCGATACACATCTGGCTGCCCATGCTGAACGGAACGAAGTTCCTGCATTTCGCCCCGGAGTCCGCGGTCGGCCACCGATCGGGGTCGAAGGTGTCCGGGTCGGCGAAGATATTCGGATTGCGATGAATAGCGGCAATGCTGTAGCCGATATCGATCCCCGCGGGGAAGGTGAAACCGCCGAGCTCGACCGTGGTGACCGTGCGCCGGGTCTGCAGTATCGGCGAATGCAGGCGGGTGACCTCGTTCAGGAACCGGTTCAGGTAGTCGAGTTTGTCGAGGCTCCGCGGACTGAAATCGTCGACGGTGGACAGCTCTTTCCGCAGTTGCGCGGCCACCTCCGGGCGCTGCGCCAGCTCGTACAGAACCCAGGTCAGCATGGCGGTCGAGGCGTCGATCCCGCCGAACAGGATGGTCACGGCCTGCTCTGCCAGGAACTTGTCACTACGGGGTTCGTCACCGAACGAATTCAGCAGGAGATCGATCAGGTCGTTCCTGCGCTCACCGCCGGCTCGGCGCGCGACGAGCAGCTGCTGGCAGTATTCCCGCAGTCGCGTGCCTGCCGGCACGAAGTTGCGGTTCACCGCCAACGGCAGTTTCGCCGCTCGCTTCGGCAGCACACTGCCCACGATGGCACCGGCCGCGATGTCCTCGATCAGGCTGGAGATGAGCTGCACTTCGTCGTCGCCGGGCTCGTGGGAGAACATGGATCCGAGCAGGTTGGCGATCACGAACCCCAGCAGTTCGGATCGGACCTCGACAATGCGGCCCGGCTGCCATGAACTCGCCAGCACATCCGCATTACGCTTTATCGTGTGCGCGTAGTTCTCCAGCATTGTCCGATGGAATGCCGGTTGCAGCAGACGACGAAGATCCCGGTGTTGCTGACCATCCGCGACGATGAACGAATCACCGAATATGAGGCGAATGCGTTCGAAGAGAAGTCCCCGCTCGTAGCCGTCGGAGTCCTCCAGTAATACTTTGTGGAGCAGTTCGAAGTCGGTGATGACATAGACAACGCGGCTGCCGATATCAACACGTACTATTTTCCCGACATCGACCAGATCGACCATGAACTGGACCGGATCCTGCCGCAATCGCCAACCGTGTCCGAGAATCGGCAAACGTCCGGGCGCGCGCGGTACGTCACGGAGATCCACTGCCGGTTGCCTTTCGGTCGGCCGATTCGAGGCCGGAGACTTTTGCGCAGACCGTATTTCAGACAAGGGCGATCCCGTTCCTTCCGTGCTGTCCGTCGGCGAGGTCGCTGAACAACCGGGCCACGCTGTCGGCGGTACGACACCGGATGCCCTGGCTACGCGAAGCGGTCCATACGACTAGATCAGTCATAGCCAACTCCTGGATCAGCGGTCGAACAGCAATCTCCACACAACTTTCGACAAACCCGCCTCGGTCTTCAGACTTCCGCGATCGACCACACAGGGGTTCCTATGTGAAGACGTGTCAACCATGCTGGATCGCTGAGGCCTGTTGCCCATCAACACGTTACATTAGCCGGGATCATGACCCCGAGCCGGTTGTTTGCCGAACCGCCCACGGCCGGAGCGTCATTCATCATTTCCGGTTGGTAATTAGTCGCTGTTGGGTAGCTGGTGAAGGTTTCCGCGCGACTTACATATAGCGTCCAGTTCTCTCGCGACGCAGACTCGATCATCGCCGCCGGACACGACCTAGGCCAGGATGGAATCTTCCGTCCACTTAGCCTCGAGAGCGCCGATGTAGCCGGGGAGTTACCCGATGCGTTCACGGGTGGACGAGGGTTTCGGTGTCGTCACCGTCGGCGTTTTGCGCACGTTCATGCCGACTCGTCCCCTACGGAGCTTCGGTGCCGAACGCGACGGAACAGCGTTGTGCTGCTTCGGTTTCCGCTACCTCGAGCACGCCGGACGTCCTGGGCGTCCCGAGACGGGAGCGCGCATCCGCGCATCGCTACCCGAAATCAACCGACCTTGACTGGTCGCATGGCCAGGTTCTGCCTGCCCGGCAGGTCGACTGGCGATCGGCCGGCAGAGACCCTCTCGGGCAGACTTCCCCGCATGAGCACCGACGGCATAGACGTGGCATCCGTACTCGACAACCTGTGCGTCGAACTGGGCTTCTGCCTACCACCGGACGAACAGAGCAGGTTGTGCGCATCGCCACCCCCGGACGTAGAAGCGTTCACCGATGCCGTCTTCAGCGCCGAGGGGATGAACCCGAATCAGAACAAGCACCTTCGTGAGTCGGTCCGCCAGAGGGTGATTCGCGCGTTCCAGCAAAAGTAAGGCTCATGACGCATCACGCATAGAAGAGGGTTCTCGCCGCCTAAGGCACCCACGATGGCACACTCCATCAGAATTGAGCGACGCCCGAGAAGATCACCACACCGGGCCCGCTTCCGCCAATAGGTCTCAGAACCGGTTGGCACACAACAACTTCGATCCCGCTAACCGGACCGTCCAGCAACCGTCACCCGCATTGACTGCCGACCTGGAACCACATCGCCTACGACTCGCCTCGAGCTAGCCAAGCCAGGGATCCGACACCTCGCCCGAACCCACACGGAGAGGAGGGCCCGAGGACATCTTCATAGACGGCTACCACGGCTGGAATCCCGCAGACCCGGCTCTAAGAAAGCAAACCCCGGGGGGAGTCCAGAGCGCCGCGTCCGGACAGGTGACCATGGACGGGGTCCGGGGGCGAAGCCCGCCGGGTGGGGCTTGGGGGCCGCGCCCCCAAAAAGACACGCGAAACGAGAAAGGCCCATGCTCTCCACGAGCATGAGCCTTCTACGAGTGGAGCTGACGGACCAGCATACGAACCGGGCGATGCTGGTCGACGGGCCGGACATCGTGACCAGGGCGGTCGACGCGCGGCGAACGGTCCGCGGTGATGCCCAATGAACGGCCATGGAGACAACCCGGTCGCGGATGGGGCGGCGTTTGGTGGCGCGGATGGGGCGGCGGATGCTCGGCGTCCTATAGCCGCCACCCCAAACGCCGAACACGCCAAAGGCAAACGGGCCGGTCGGGCGCACATCCGAGGTGCGGGGGCGAAATCCAGAATGAATATCAATACTCATACATATTCACCCGTAGGGCCGCGCAGCGCACGCAGCGTCCACCGGGGCGGACACCCCGATGTCGGTCCATGGTTCCGCCTCCTCGACCGCGACCGACGACTTCTCTCCCTCCTTGCCGAACACAAGGTCCTCACCACCGACCAGATCGCCTCACTCGAATTCGCCTCCGTCCGCCGAGCACAGGACCGCCTGCGCAAACTCCGCGAGATGGGCATGCTCTTCGCCTTCCGCGAATCCCTCTTCGGCGGTGGCACCAGCCAAACCCGCCATGCTCTCGGATATCTCGGCGCACGCCTGATCGCCGCTCAACACGCCGAGAAACCACCAGCCCCTGGCGCGCACGCCCTGATGCTTGAGCGCCTGGCCTTCTCACGGATCCTCGAACATCGTCTGGGCGTAAACGACTTCTTCTGCGCTTTGGCTGCCCACCGCAACCCCACGCGCCAGCACGACACCCCGCCGCCGGAACAAGCCGAGGGATTGACACGGTGGTGGTCGGAGCGGCAGTGCAGTGACTTCTTCCAGCTCGACAAATACTCCGGAGAGCGAGTCCGGCTGTGCCCGGACGGGTACGGCTGCTGGCAACAGCAGGACTGCATCGTGCGGTTCTTCCTCGAATTCGACACCGGCACAGAACCGTTGACCACGATCACCCGCAAACTCCACGCCTACTACAACTTCCCGACCGATGACTTCGGCATTCTGCTGTTCTCCCTGCATTCGTCCCGCCGCGAAGCCGCGGTTCGGGTCGTGCTGTACCGGGCACTGCGCGGCTACGAGCCAGGCCTTGTGATCGCTACCACCGCCCGCGACCACACATCCGGACGGCCCTGCAGGCCCGGTCTGGGCGATACTCACGCCCCTGCTCGGCAGCGCCGTATCCGAGCGATGCCGACTAGCAGACCTGCCTGGACGCGGACCTCGCATCACTCACTAAACTGGCACCGCCCAGCCTTGAAGCGAAGCCGCCTTCGGCCCCCACGACCCTAATATCACCCGGATCCTCACACTGGACCACAACCGGCGAACCGCACGAGCTACAGCCAGCCCTATCGGCTCTGGCAAGGAGTCCGAGGACCCGACGCTCACTGACGATGATGGGATCGAGACCCCGCTAGCTGATAGCGACTGACATCGATCAGCTCGGCTAACCAGCAACCCCTTTCGGTAATACGACCCATCAGGTCCGCCTCACGACCAGCGATCAAAGGGCGGCGCGAAAGTGCTCTGAAAGCTGTCAGACCTATCACTTAGCATCAACGCCCAACATGCTTCGCGGACACCGCAAAGAAGTTGGAGCGCACACTCAAATGGCCCGAAAGACAACGGAAGCTGAGGCCGTGGCTGACATGAGGGCTGTCGGCCTTGAGCCCGTGGAACGGTACCCAGGTCGAACAATCGACTCGTGGCTCTCTTGCTGCTTGACCTGCAAACGGAAGATCACGCGAAGCCTCCATAGCATCCGGCGGAGCAAGGTCGGATGTCCGCCGTGTGCTCGTGCTACCAGGATCGACACTAGCCGGATCCCAAGCGCGGAGGCCGTCGCCAATATGATCAACGCTGGGTTGAAACCGTTGGTGCCGTACCCCGGGGTGAACCAGCCTTGGCCCAGTTTGTGCCTGACCTGTAACAAAGAGGTCAGCCCAACATTGAGCAGGATTCGCAGCAGCAACGGAGGCTGCCGCTACTGCCGTGTTGCTTCACGCACCATGGCCAGGCAGCTTCCTGAAGCGGAAGCCGTCACCAGCATGGTTCAAGCTGGACTCGACCCCCTGGAACCCTATCCCGGTAGAGTCGGCGACTTGTGGCGATGCCGATGTATGAAGTGCGGCAACGTCGTTACGCCACGTCTCAACACCATCCGCAACGGAGGGGGCGGATGCTGGAATTGCGGACAGAAGGCTCGCACTGACGCTCGACGCATACCGGAGGCAGAAGCAATATCCAATATGGTCGCTGCCGGGCTAAGGCCATTGGAGCCTTACCCTGGCAGCATGAATCCTTGGCGGTGCGAGTGCTTCACTTGCGGCGCAGTGGTCACCCCGCTGCTCAACACTATTCGCCAAGGCAGCGGATGCATTCAATGCGGCCACGCAAAAAGTGGCAATTCCCGAAGAACCCCCGAGGCTGACGCTATAGCAGAAATGCTAGCGGCAGGGATCAGACCGCTGGAGTCATACCCCGGCCTGATACACAAGCCATGGAAATGCGAGTGCATATCATGCAATAACGAGATTGTTACAGACTTGAAAAGGGTTCGCAACGGAACCGGGTGCCGACATTGTGGTCGCAAGGCTAGCGCTATAACTCGGAGAATTCCCAACGAAAAAGCGGTGTCGATAATGAGAGCGGCAGGCTTGGAACCGTTAACCCCTTACCCTGGAGGACATATACCTTGGAGGTCTAGATGCCTTTCCTGCAACAAGGAGAGCCTTCCACTTTTTAGCAACGTCCAGAGGGGTACTGGCTGCTCACACTGCGCCGGAAATACTCCACTAGACCCAAATGAGGCCGTCGAAACGATGCGGGTAGCCAACCTGGAGCCACTGACACCTTACCCAGGACTAATGGAGCCGTGGCACTGCCGCTGCAGTACATGCGGTAACGAGGTAAGTCCAAGCCTGAACAACGTCCGACGCCGAGGCGGGGGGTGCGGACACTGCGCTAAGAATATTCCGCTCGATCCAGAACTAGCAGCCCAAGAAATGCGCAAATCGAAATTGGAGCCGATTGAACGGTATCGCGGCTGCGACGAACCATGGAGATGTATATGTACCGCATGCGGCAACGAAGTTAGACCGACCCTGAGCAACGTGCGCCGATGGGGCCGGGGCTGCAAATTCTGTAACGAAGTTGGATTTGACTACACCGCTCCTGCGGTAATATATCTTGTAACTCACGCCAGTTTAGGTGCCCACAAAGTTGGAATTGCCGGAATTGGCATTCAAACCGATCGAATAAATGTGCATCGCCAGTACGGATGGAAACTATTCGATACACTTCGGTTTCAAAAAGGAATCGATGCCCATTGCGTAGAACAGGAAGTTATTCGGCGATTGCGCAAAGAATACAAACTTCCACAGTACTTATCGCGCGAGGACATGCCACAGCGAGGCGAAACGGAGACCGTCGACGCCGATGAGATCTCCTTGCCGAAGCTGTGGAGCATGGTGCGCGCGGAAGCGTCCAAGTTGTGGTCAGGAGGCGGTCGATCTTAAGCCAGACGCTAACAAAGCCAGGGCAGTAAAACGGTGAGACTGGTTGCGACACAAGGTTATCTACCCGAGCGAAGGTAGCGCGTAGCCTGCCACCCACGGCTAAATGACTCGACTTGAATGGGAAGTAGCAAGGAGGATGCGCGCATGACAGAGCAGCAGCACGACCTGATATTCACAGGTCTACTCCACCCGCAGGCCGGAAACTGGCATCTGGATCGCTCTATCCAGATGGCTCAAGGCGATCGTCGGATAGAGGTGTTCTTCGTCAACTCGGCGTTCAACGTGCGGGTGACCTTCCGTGATGATTACCAACTTGGGCACAACGGCGAGGAGGATGCCGCTTGGTTAAACCCGATCTGGTACGAAACCGAGGCAGCGGTTCAGTCGGTAGTTGATTCGCTGGGATTCGTCTTGGCCGCATCTCTCGAACTTGAGATGACAGCAGGACGCGCGGACTCCAGTGCGCTAGTCGGTGGGCTTACCTCGATGCCGGCGTTCGCCCGCGTTGAGGGAGATCGAGTAGAGCCCGAACTGCTCGGCATGTACCTAGCGGTCGCGAGCAAGAGCGCCAACGTGCGCCATGCGCTTGCTGACATGCGAATGGCTCTTCGGCTAACGATCGATACCGCTTTCTACTGCTTTCGTGCGATTGAATGCCTGCGGCACGAATTCGTTCTCGCCGAAGATGGTGGCAAGATATCGCGATCATGGGAACGCATGAATACCGCACTCGGCATCTCTAGGACCGAAATGGAGCCCTTGACGCGACTTGCGACGGCGCGACGACACGGTGAAGCTTTGCCACTTTCTCACGATGATCGGGTGCACTGGCTCCGATGGACACGCGGGGTCGTTGCGCGCTACATCGAGGAATACTACCCACACCAACAATCGCCCTCGTAGTGACATTTCATATTTCCACGTCGGGCGTTGGAAGGCGATTAGGACTATAGATTACCGTGAGTTCGGTGCGATTTCTTCCGCTACTGCCCTTGTGATCTGAAGGCAGTATTAAAGCATTGGTTGACCGGCCCGGCGCAGCGCCTCTTCAAGGTTGGTTCGCGCTACGCGGGTTTCTAGGTGATTGACACCCAAGGTGCGCTCCCTACGCTCCATTACATCATGCAATCTGGCGATGGCTTCAGGGAACCTTCCCTGATGCGCTACCGCCATCGCCAAATTGTGATTCATCCGCAGGGTTTCCGGGTGATCGATACCAAAACTCTTTGGGCATCGCTCGATCGCATCTCGGTACTCGCTCTCGGACTCATCGTATCGCCGGTGAGCGGCCAAAAAGTATGCGAGATTTCCCTGAACATACAAGGAATGTGGGTTATCCGCTCCCATGATGCGGAGGTGGATGGACCTGATATCTCGATACTCAGCTTCGACTACCGCCGTGGCCCCACGGTCGTCAAGCACGCGTGCAAGCGACTTGCGGGTAGTAAGTGTTTCGAGGTCCTCCGGTCCATACTGACGTTCTTGAATCTTTAGGGCCGTGACGAGCTCCTTCTCGGCTTCGCCCAGCAGCCCCAGTAGACGGAGGGTCACGGCAAGGTTGCGCCTCAGAGTCAGGGTGAAGGACTCGTCATTGACATGCTGACTGTTTGCCGCTTCCAGCGCGGTGCGGTACATGGTGGCGGCCTGACCGAGTTCGCCAAACTCCTTCAGCGCGACTCCAAGATTGTTGCGGACAACCAGCACTTCGAGATGTGCAGGGCCATAACGTCGGTCGCATTCCAGAAGGAGACTGTGCAGCCAGTCGATCGACTCAGGCAATCGACCGCGGCCAATGAGACCCATAACTCGATCGAATTTGTCATTGCGGTGACCTTGTTCGAAAATGGCGTTGGGGATGCACCGACTGGTGTCGTCTGGTTCGGTCGACAGTCCTGGTTCGATCAGCATCGAGCTCAACAGATCCCGTGTGGCGGCAGCCTTGCCGTGCACATCGAGGTGTGGCGACCTGCAGTCGTAGGCAGAGTTGATATTTGGATCTTGGCTCGCCTGCCAGCTTTGTTGCCATGCCGGGTAGGTCGAAGTGTGCCGGCGCGATCATGATGGCGTCTTGCACGGCCACTCGTTGGCAGGCGGTTACGAATTGAATTACCGTCGCCAGCGCGGGGAGCCACTCTCCGATCGCTGCGTTCCGCAACGTGTTGGCACTGACCGGACTGGGGAAGTCTCGCACAGCCTTGCACATACGCATATGGCTAGGACCACCAACCAAATCCCGCAATGCAGCGAGATCACGAGCGAACTGCCTGACTTGTTGCCTATCTCTGCCTGTCATGGACATCCTCATGGTTAGCTCTCACAACCCGCTGGCGTGAAGTATTGCGACAGCGGCCGCAGCTAGCGCGACGACGCACACCACCAGTCGGAAGCCATCCCCCAGTCCCCAAGCGCAGTTCGCACAGTCATGCCGATCTCCTGCCACATTCTCTTCCTCCGATCGCGACTGACGGTCGAGAATCAGTAGATCGTGTCGACCTGCGGGAGTCATCGGCTCTGCACATACATGTGGAGATCTGCTCGACACTGATGGGAGTTGATCGGTTTTGCGCGGCCCTCGACATGTTCGTTCAAGACGTCGTCGCTATGGAGGTGCGGCAACCTAGCCACGGGCCTCAGCGGGCCTCCGGCCGGAAACGATACTCGCCAGTGCAGCCACCAAAGCCACTCAGTCTCTAGCCTTCCCATTCGGCGCTGCTTCCGTTGGGTAGATCTAGACGCGAATTCCCACTCGCTAGCTCAGGTCGAGGACATCGGTGCGCATGCCCGTCGGCGGCCTCTTTAACAGGTCGCGAACCGTGTCGCGGGCGAACCCGTTGTAGCGGATCGTCTCGGGCGCAGTCTGTTCCGACTTCACCAGCATCGTGAGGGCCGCGGTGTCCTCGTCGCGTTGCATGTAGGCGCGAGCGACCTCAATGAGGTGACGGCCGCGGCGCGGCACGGACACGATGTGGTCGGCGTCGATGGAGCGGGCCGCACACAAAGCTTCCCCGGGTTGGCGCAGTTCCACGCCGAGAGTTGTTGCGTGTGCGGCCATCACCGGCTGGGAGAAGCTGGTCTGCACGTGCCGATAGGTCGGGCCGAGCTGCTGGGCGATGCGTTCGGCCTGTTCGAGGCCGCGCCAGGCGTCGCCCGAGCGGCCACGTCGGCCATGGACGTAGGCGATCTCGAATTCCAGGGCTCCGGCGATGCCGTGCCAAGCGTCGGGGGTTTTGGCTCGGTCGATGTAAGGGGTGACTTGGTCGATCGCGTTGCGGGCCAGTGCTATTGCTTCCTCCCATCGCCCGGAATCCCGCAAGGCTTGCACCATCGCCCAGGCGCTGCACGCGATAACGTACGGGTCGTCGGCCTCGTAGCCTTCGCTAACCGCCCGGTCGGCGACCATCCACACCAGCTCGGGTGCGGGCTGATACGCCACATAGAAATCGGCCAGCTGATAGACACCGGCCAGCGTCCGGCGCGCAGCGCGACGATCCTCGGCGATACGTGCGGCGGTCTGGGCGTCGCGGATCAGCCCCGGCAGCAGCGCACCCAGCCGCGAGCGATGGTCGGGGCTGGAATGGCGGATCCGCCAGGCTTTGCGCAGCCGCTCAGCGACATGGTCAACACTAACCGGCCGGTTGTTGGGAGTAATGCGGTAGTCGGTCAGTGCGGCTTGCACCTCGGAGAGAGCGGCGTGGCGCTCACCCGCGAATATCGTCACCGGGACCGCGTGATCGTCTCCGCGCTAGTGCTGGTTTTCCTCGCTGCTCACGCGCTGCCGAACGCCGAACGCACGCAGCGGCTGACCGTCGCCGACATTCAAGCGCACCTGGCTGCCGACCACCACGCGCATACATACCGATCAGCAGGGGGTGGTAAGCAATGGCGTTCACCGAGCCCGAGGCGAAAGTCCTTGGCGCACGCTGACCGTGCGGCAACTCTGCCGCGCGACCCTACTGCCGGAGACCTCGGCCCATCGGGCGCTGCTGCGATTGCCGACATCATCACCAATGGCACCCGTACCCAGGCCAAGGCGCTGATCGAGCCCCTCGTCGCTCAGGTCGCCATCACCGGCCCGACCGCTTGGTCCCCACCTTCCGCATCCCCCAACCCGGAAACGACATTGGGGCTGGTACCGCTTCTGCGGTACCAGCCCCAATGGAGTCGGTTCGTGCAATGACACGATTGGTGGAGCTAAGGGGACTCGAACCCCTGACCCCCACTCGGGGGTTCAAGGGCGCGCGGGACATCTCAACAGTTCTCAAAACGTCCTGTCAACTGGGAGAATGGCAATCTGGCACGTCCTGACGTGACCCAATATTTCCCAGCATCTCCCATCCGAACCATGGGGGAAACCCTGGGGTACGTCGAATCTATGTGCCACGCGCAGCAACGTGCGTGTGGGTGATTAGGAATCCGAGCTGGTGGCCGGGCCGGCTCAGATCCGGCGGGCGCCATCTCTCCAGACCGGCGGGGGCGCCCTTGTCCAGGCCTGGCCCTCGGGAGGTTGGGTCGTGATCAGCGACTCGGGCGACCAGCCAGCTCTAAGGCGCTGCGGCCCGAATTCGGCCCGCACGCAGCCTCACGATCGAGTAGCTTCCCAGAATCCGCCCACTCCGGCCCCGAGGATGACAATGATGGACCGTATAAAGGATGTGCAGTCGCGAAAGTTCTCCTCGTATCGGGATATCCCCGAGGACGTCAACCTGGTCAGCGATAACGGCGGTGACACGTGGGGGCGCAACGGCCGGATCGCGGACGTGGATGGCTGGCCGGAAAACAACTACTTCGCACCGTTCACCGAGGCCTCCACCCCGCCGACCAGGTAGACGACCATCGCACGAAGGAGCAGAACACATGATCAGCGGCCGTCAGTCGGATTCGAGGTCGATCGTATTGTGAGGTGGGGTGCATAGTAGCTGTCGTGTCCAGGTTCTCCGAGCTTCCCGACGCCGTCGATGCTGCGGCAAATGACGAGTTGCTGGCGCCCGCGCCACGTCCGTGCGAGTCATGCCCTTATCGGCGCGATGCGCCCAGCGCGGTGTGGGACGCGCAGGAGTATGAGAAGTTGCGTGCCTACGACCGCGACATGGCCGACCAGCCACCCGGTTTGTTCCAGTGTCATCAGACCGACGCCGACAGCGATCTGCGCCGGCTATGTGCAGGATGGGTCGGCTGCCACGGTGACAACCTGCTGGGCTTGCGGTTTGCTCTGGTGCAGCGCCGCATCAGTGGCGCCACGTTCCAAGCAGCGATCGACTATCGGTCACCGGTTCCGCTGTTCGGCTCCGGCGCTGAAGCGGCCGATCACGGGCAGTCCGATATTCACCGGCCGAGCCCGGAGGCGGTTCGCGCGATCGCCAAGATCGGTCGGCACCGATCCGACCTCAGCTGAAGTGGCCCAGCAACAGCCTTCCGCATCGGGTGTTCAGGTCAGCGGAGTCACTCCCCTCCCCGGCGAATGCTTCGGCCAGCCGGTGTAAATCCTCCTTGCTCCATGATCCGTTGCTGTCGTGCGGCCGAGCGCACACCGCGTGATCCATGTCGAACTGATGGCCTCTAGTGGCATGACCATCACGGTTCTAGCTCAGAGTCCAACCACCTTCGGGAGCGAAGGTTACCTACCATAGGAGTGACTGTGATGGCGCATCTGGGTAGGTGAGCGGTAGATCTCTTCGACGTGGGCGCGAAGGTCTATCCGATTTCCAATCAGGTCGGTGGCGTGATGACCGGGATCGTGATAGAAGAGATTGCGCCATTGTCCGAGCTCATCGACGGCAAGCAGCCGTTCCATTGGGTAAATGCCCAGTATGGGCGGGTGTTCGAAACCTTTGCCGGCGTGGTTCAGAGTGGCGAGGAGCTGATGTGTTTCGTTCAGAATTCGCCACTCACCGTAGTTCTCGATTTGCAGTACCAGATCTGGTGTGGAGCTGCGTGTTCCGCAGCTAGATTGCAACTGGTTGACCACGTAGCTTGCTCTGGCCAAAGCGGAGGCAGTTTGCGGAGAGTGTGTCGTAAGCAGTCGACGCCACATCGGATCACCTGACTCGATTAAGATCGCGGACAGCGAATCCACACCGGGAGCGACCTGCTCGGCCACTGCATCACGCATGGGGCCTGCAAGTGCAGCCAGCGGATCGGAGTGCGTAAGCGTGAATTCGACACCGACATCAGATAATACGTGAGTCAGCAATTCTGCATAGAGCTCAACCACTTTGCGAGATCTCCGATCCACTAGGTCGAACCACTCAAGCACCAGGGTCGAGTCGATCATCCCGTCGGTGAATGCGTCGAGCAGAGAGCAGTAGTACTGCACGTGTGGAACATCAATGATGATATCGGCGATGATATCGTTTCCAGCCGCTGCGACGATGTCTGCGACAACCCTGCATAGCCGTTCCGCCGACTCGAGTTCATATACAGATAGATCGTCATCGGCACCGACGAGAACTATCGGATGATGCTGACGGATCTCACGGGTTCCGAGCATCTCTACCCGTTGCCCGGTGTCGTTGATGAACCAGTGGGTTTGATTGCTGAAGAGGCAACTGCCCGTAAGCACGGTTATTCGTCGAGGCTTGACGGTATCGGTCGGTGCGCGAAATCCGCGAACGTGCAGGAAGTGACGCTCTCGATCGAACTGTGCGCATGCGAAGGGAATCGGCTGTTTTGCTCCGGTGTCGATCAGCAGACAGCTCGGAGAAACGATCCGTTCGCCTCCACCGAGCATCCTGTCTACGCTGACAACACGCTGCATGGCGCGCTCGGCTGCCCTTCTAGCGGAGGATGCGAGCGCAGAGGGGCCGGGAGCCCAGATCTCAGTGGCAGCAAGACTCACGACTGGACCGCTTTCCTCCGTAGAGATCGCGCATGAGGCCAGAAGCGGTAGTTGGCCGGGCTCACGCGGTGGATGGACTACGGTAAAAGCGGCCGACGACGAGACGTCGGCAATGGGCGCATCGAACAACACGAATTCCTTCCGGCGCGGGACACGTCTATACCGAATCTCCAGCATTAGATGGCTACCCTGCATCCGGTGGCGCCTAGGCCTATCGCCGACCAGCTACCTAAGGCGTTGCGATAGAGAGACAGTGGACAGGATCCGCCCCGATTACGCCACTATTATCCGCGGCCCTACGCTCCCATCGCGACAATTCGTCCAATGCAAGCCCAGGTCTCCCATGTCCGCCGACAAGACGTTTTGCTCAAACAGCAAACCCGGATGCATGGGACATCTTGATCGAACTCGGAGATTTCGTGTATCCCTTCGATCGCGATAGAGCACTAGGCCGTACGCACGACGAAGTATGACACTCTCGACCCATGTAGATCCCCTGACGGAGGGTAGAGCTATTGCACGCGAGCTTACATCTTCCCGTCATTGGGAGCGAACGACCCAGACACGGCGATTAGGGCATACAGTCGATCTTGTAGTGGCTGCCTCAGACAGTACTCGTGCCATGACATTCGGTCAGATCGAGCTCGAATCGGGTATACGAGCCATCCGAGTCTGGCAGACCGCGCACAGCCCAGCAAAGGAGTTGCCGATTGAGTGGTGGCATCATCCGAACAATGCGAGATGTCGTTTACCGCGCGGTAAGCGCTGTTCGTCGCGTCGAGATTCTACACGACGAGACGCACACCTTTGCAGCAGAGACGAAGAATGCTGTCGGTCGCGCGACGGGTATCGACCATTCGGTGAAAATCGACATCGAACAGGCGTCCGGCGCAACTCATCATAGGTCTGACGAATACCAGCATCTAGGTATTGCCACCGAACCTGGAGCCATCTACCCACCCTATGGAATAGACCTAATCGAAGACTTGGGTGCAAAAGTTGACTACCTCGTGCGTAGTTATTATCATATACTGCGCGGCAGATCGTCGAATTAAGAGAAAACGGTTGGGAGATTCGGTACGGCCCGGAAAGCGGGAAGGACAGTTGGACTCGACATAAAGATGGTGTCATCGAAATCGATGCTAGGCACCGCCGCGATCCACTGATGACCATTAGAGTGCTCGCACACGAAGTCAATCACGCACACCCCTCCGGATACCATCCAAGAGAAGTGCCATTTGACGGTCTGACTAAGAATGAATGGGTTGTAGAAAAGATTTTCGAAAGCTTCCGGTCCGAAGGTGACGCAGATATTGCGGCACGAAACTGCCGCCGCAGAATACTCGCCAAAGGCGGGCCTGATATCGGCATTTCGACTGATGACGCCTCCGTGAATGCCATCTACGAAGACTACATTTCGAAAAAGATCACTCGCGAAGAAGCCCGCTGGGAAATCGGCTATATCTATGGAACCGCGAAGGTAACGAACGGAGTCGATGATAGGACGTTCACTCTCGGCGATATTTACGGCAGAGAATATGCCGCCGAGTGGGATGACTTCTTCGGCAAAGGTTGAGAATCCCGCCCCGGCCCGGAGAGGCTCTCATACTTGCCGGAATTCCCCGGCGGATGAGCAGCATGGAAAGCTGCCGAGCACGTTCATCGCAAAGGCTCCGGTCATCGGCAACTTCTATGGCAGTGCTGGCATGCGGTCTTGCCCGACACCACGACAACGCCTCCCGGCTGGCGGTCGTGCAGCAATACGACCGATCGGATAATCGAATACCTCTGTTCGCGAAATTCTCGACATCGCGAAACCACGACTCAATTACTGTAGTCCCGACAGGGGAGGCGGACGAGTCGGCGAAAATCAGCTCAAGCTCTGTCGATCAATACCCGCTGCCGGATCCGCTCCCGGTAGGCGGCATCCCCGACCATCTACCCCAACCGCCGTATCCCGGAGGGTTCGGATAGCGTGGCCGGTTCCAGTGCGGATGAACATATTGGTCATTGGTCACATCGACTTCGCTTGGTAGTCCTGTGTTTTCGGCGAATGTCGCAGTGACTGGTTCAGCGTGGGCCGCGGCGGTGCAGGCAATTGGCAGCAATGCGATCGCACATACTGCCGCAAATCGGGCGGCAGCGATTACCGACCAAGCAAGACTGGCGCGGACGGGGCTCTTCATCGGGACTTCCTCATTTCGTGAACAGGTGGCCGGTCGGCCACGATCTGCGGCCTCGCCGCAGTGGAATCGTCGCGGTGCACCGCAACTGCTGGATACCACGGCCCACCTTGGGCACTACAAGCCCCAAGGTGGGACGACCACGACACGGCGGCCGATATTGCGACGCCTCGCGTCCTTACAGGACACATCGACCATTGCTGGGGTGCAGAATTCGCGCTGTCGTAAGCGTCTGCGACTCCACCGTGAACGTCCGATCGACCGATATCTGGCAACTGGTGAGGTTGATCGGATCCGTGGAGATCGTGGCAACCCTCCGGGGATCCAACGGCTGCTGCCACGATCTCGATGGCAAGCGTATTGCAGTGTCGCGCAATATGCTTCGATGCTCGTCCCAGTCCTGGGAAGTTCTGAGACCTATCCGACCAGGCGAAGCAGCACCGATCCGCAAGCGCCTCCAATGCCTGGCACCGCCCATATACGGGAATGCATCGATCGCCTCGTAGCGTGTGGGTCTCGCAGCGAGTGGTGCTGAAACCCCTGGTCCCGCAAGTGATCCCCAGATCGGTGACATGGGCATAGGCCGAAAGACCATGGTCAGGCAGCACACAAGCGGTACTGTGCAGACGTTGTCGATCTACCCACATGGCGGGAAACCGCTGTGCGTCACTGAAATAAATACTCCCACTGAGGCAAGAAGCCACAGTGCCAACGCATTTTGCGGAACAACGCGCGCAATCCGTCGACAGATTCCGCGCTAGAAATATTCTATATCATCACGAGTCATCGCTTCAAATCCCGGAATTCATTACCGCCACACACGATCCGAGCACACCCGCTGCTCGAGATAGGGGCGTCACATGGAGATCGACCTCTCGTGTCCGCGCTGTAACCACGATAACTGCGTCCAGAGTGTTCCCGCAGCGCACGCCGAAGGGGTGTCGACCAGCAGCGTAACCAACTTCACGACCGGCATGGGTGCCACGTCGGCCGGTTTCGTGCCGATCGTGGGGACTACAACTGTCGAACGCACACAGGCGACGGCGCTGGCACAGAGTCTGGCTCTCGGCCCCTGCTTACGGCCAGCGGGCCGGCTCATTGCGGTCGGATCGGTGCTTCTGTTGCCGGATATTGTCGCGGTACCTGTGTTGGTACTTGCGATGCAGCAAACCCGATCAGGTCGGATGGCTGGCAAGGCTATTCGGCGCAGCCTTCTTTCTCGGCGGGGCAGCGATACCGTCGGCCATCGCGTTCTGTCTAGCGATCGGCAGGATTCGCTTCAATAGCGGAGTCTCCCGCGGACGCCCGGCAGCCCATGCTGTATGGCGCTCAGCGTTCTATTGCCACCGGTGCGGTGCCGCGTTCTGGCCGGTTTCACCGGCACCGAACATCCCCGCCCGGCGAGCCTACTTGCCAGAGCATTTCCGCTGGTTCGTCTGGAATGCCGGGGGCTACGTCAATGCATGAACGGCTTGTCCACCACCACACGAGCCCTAGGCAAGCCGTACCGTTCGTTAGAATTCTGGTCTAGTGAGCTGCAGACCTTCTGGCGTCGACTAGGTGTCCCTTCCTGATCGCGCAGCTGCCTCGACAGTCCTTCAACTCAGGTCCCGCTCGTCGGATTCAACCTTGTCGCGGCTGTCGGATGGGCCACTCTCGTTGGGCGTAGCACGCCCGGCCGACATCAGTTGCCGTGCTTGCCGTGGTGTGATCTCGAGCAGCTCGGCGACGTCGTCCTCGCTTTGACCTTCCTCGCGAAGGGCAACGGCGGCCGTGGCTTGCTCAGCGCGATATCCGGCAATTTCCTCGTCTGCGCGGGTTTTCAGCTGCTGCATCTGCTGGCGGTACGTCTCGAGGTCGCGGTCGCGTTTGCTCTCGCACTCATCAATAGCGACCCAGGCGGCGACGTATCGCTTCACCGCTGCGGTTATCGCTTTTTCGCGTTGTCGAGCGCGAGCCCGACGCTGTTCCAGCCGGTCGCGGTTTCGCTTCAGGCGTTCGAACACTTCGCCGTCGCGGGGCGGACGCGACGACGGCCTCGATCCTGGATTCGGCATGGCGGGACTCCTCGTCGACCCGTCCACCTGATTCTCTGTTCTCCAGCGTACCGCCCCATCGGCCGCCGCCCTCCCCAATCAGTGGACCGAACGAGATGGAGCTTCACCGTGCTGGTCGGCCGGTGAGAGAACCCATCCAGTCTCGCACGGCTGATTGGTATTCCGGCGCACCTAGGGAGAGGTTGATCATGTCTCCGCCCTCTTCGAGGACGTAGGTGCGCAGTTGGGCGGCAGGGCTGTAGAACGGGGATTCCGCGGCATAGAGAGTGTCTGCGTCGCGGCATATCGCACCACAGCCCAGCCGATCTTGGCTGCGCGCCGCCTGCAGAACAGGCGCGCTGATGTGCGAGCTGGCTCCAGGCAAGGTAGCGATGAGCCCATCAGGCCATTCAGTCAGAGAGAATCGGTCCTTGGTCTACTCGGAGGTCTCGATAACGGCGGGGTCGTCATGCGGGCCGAAATAGTTGCGGGCTGCCTCCGGTGTGCCGAATGCCATTGTCAGCGAACCGGGTTCGGATCCCTGGAACGCGGGATCGTCGGGCGCGTGGGGAAATGTTTTCGCCGAGTCAAGCGCGACGAGCGGATCGATTGCGTGGGAGTAGCCGGTGAGTAGTACGCCGTCGACATCGTGGTAGGTGGCTGCTTCGAGCACGCTGACTCCGGATCCGAGAGCGTTGCCGCCAAGGACGACCCCTTCGAACGGGTCGATGCCAGCCAGCCCGTGGCGAAGTGCTTGCACCGCGGTGTGGACTCCTGCGGCGTCGGTGGAAGCGGTGACCGTCCAGAACGGTGGTGTCGAGGATTGCCCGTTGCCGGGGCGGTCCAATGCAAGCGTCGCATAGCCGGCGGCGTTCATGGCGCGGGCGAACGAGTAGACCTCGGGTTGGTACGGGAAGTCCCAGTAGACGCTGTTGGCCGCAGAGCCCGAGGTGAGCACCATGACCGTCGTGGATTCGCCCGCGGGCAAGCACAGAGATCCGGCGAGGGTGCCGCCGGCCACCGGGAATGACACGGTCCTACAGTCCCGCAGAGGTCCGGCGTTGGCTGTTCCATCGAACGCGGCGAGGCTCGCTGTCGAGGCCAGCAGCAGTGCTGCCGGCAGCAGACTCCACCGACGGCGGCGGGCACTGACCGCGGCGGCAATTCTCCTGCATCGTTGAGGTCGACGCCGATTCGTCTGTCCTCGTTGGCGTTTCGCGTCTGAGCGGTGATCAGCACCGGACTGGCACTGCGTACATGGTGAAGGTTTCGACGTGAGGGTCGGCATGGCGAGGCTCCTGATCGAGCCCGTCTACCTGATTCGCCCGCTCGCCAGCCTACCGCGCTGACGTGAGGTCGCAACGCCCCGTGAGGCGACCCAGCCATGGTCTGCCCCTGGCCTGTTCAGTCGTCATGGCGGCGCCGACGATTCCCTCCACCTCTGCACGATCTCCTCCGCAATTCAGCTGTCGGCCGCTTCCGAGCCCTGCAGTTCGAACGCCCATGATCGCGGGTCTTGTCCAAAAACACCCAAAAGGAAACGCTCCCACGGGTACCGAAAAGCCATCGACGTGCGGAGTTATGCCGCGGCGCTATAGACACCGATCTCGCCCACTAGCTGCCATTCGCCAGTAGCGCTGGTGTCATAGCATGCGCAACTTCGAGCGAGGAAAATCTGACCGAAAGAGATTCCGTAACGGTTCCGGGTACCGGTTCGAAACATGATCGGACGCGACGTACGACACATGGAGGAGTTCTTGAACGAGTTCGATTCGGCCGCAATGGCTTTCGTAGCCGTGTGCTTCGAGAGGCTGCGAGCAGAAGGGGCGATTCCAACATCGACTTCCCATAGGCACCTCCAGGCCGGCCTCGACTTCGAGCTCTTGCCGATCAAGACACTCCCAGAATATGCGCGGCTCGAAGAAGCAATCATTGACGCGACGCCCAACATCAGCCGCGCCGACGGAGCGGGCTCCGCGGCCTTGATATTGCTGACCAGCTTGCTGGAGTGGTGTGTGCGGACATGCTCTTCTGCGGGTTCCTACGACCCAAATGGTCCGGAAGTGTCCGCTGCCGTCGTCCAGTTGGCCCAGGTAGTGTCCGAACAACCCTATGAGATTGTTCTGGCGCGCCACGTCTCCCATCTCGTCTCAACTTCGGCTGCCGAGATCGAGATCGACGGCATCACCCTTGTCCCCGAAGGCCGAGCCTCGGATATTTCGCTCCGGATCTTGAAGGAGATTCCTGACGCCGACCACGCTTGGAAGCGCTACATGAAGAAGCCGTATAGGCCCCCGCACGCGTTGCTGATCGTACGAAAGCAGGTCTGCGGTCTCGAGTACTTCGGTGACAGTGATCTGGCGCAGAGGTTGGACCAGTTCCAACTCGGCGTCTGCCTACTGACCGGCGCCAATGTGCAGGGCTCGTATCAGGTGTTCGGACCGAACAGAAAAATTGCCGCTCAATCTGCTTCTCTCAAGATGCTGGCCAGGGACACCGATATCACCACCACGCGCCGGACAGCGCGACTCGACGGCACCGAGGGGCCAGCGATCGCCGCACTCGTCAGTTTGGTCGAGGAGGCCCGATCGAAGACCGGGGGCGAGGGTATTTGGCTCAGCTCTTTCAGAGAAGCGCTTGATAGGTTCGCTGAATTCGATGACACCACGCCGTACACGGAACAGCTCGTCAGCCTCGCTACCTCATTGGAAGGTGTGATGCTCGGGACAAACGAGGGAGAAGGCCTGACGCTTCGACTGTACACCCGTGTCACCGCCCTGCTGGCGAACGACGACGACCCCGCTGGTGAGCTTTTCGAGGACCTGAAGCAGCTTTATAACCTCAGATCGAACATCGTTCACGGCGGCGAGGTCCTGGAATCCACCCTTAACAAGAATCTCAAAACAATCAAATGTGTACCCGCCATCGAGCAAGAAGAGAACACCCTCATCCGGCTCGGCTACGCAGTGGACCGTCTGCGGGATATCGTGCGGCGCAGCATCCTTGCCCGTACCTGTTTGGCCAGTGGTAAAGAACCGCCGTGGCCGTTCAAAGAGAAGGGCAAGCCCAGCAAGGTCAAGGTCGACGCTGAACTATCCGATGACGCCACGCGAGCGATCTGGCGGACGTACTGGCGCGAGATGCTCGACTCGCTAGGCGTAGGCGAAGCAGCCGCACGGTCGCGCCCTCCGGTCTTCTCCCTTACCTCACAAGACCGCTGAAACCGGACAACCCACTCTCGGCGGGGACTTGCCCGTCTAGCTCGATGACGTCAGAGTTGGCACCCGGTACGGTTTATAGGCGCGTATACGCTGCAGGATATTCCAACCGGTAACGACGGTTTGCCATTTCCCACTGACGGGAACGAGACGTCGGTCGAGTTACGGTCGGCGATGATCGCCTGTGCCGAGTCTCGCTGTCGTGATGCAAGTATCGAGACTCTCGTGTCATGTAAGGACCCCGATGCACCCAACGCCGGATACCCCACAGCTGCATGATTCAGTCCTCGACCTCGCTGGCGCCGCATTGCGACGGACCCAGCAGATCATTGACGCGTTGAGTGCGGCCGACGACAAGTTGCTCGACGCACCCTCGGACCTTCCGGACTGGAGTCGACTCAACATCATCTGTCATCTCCGGTACGGTGCTGTCGCGTTGGCTCGGCTTACGTCCGCAGCGTTGGCCGGGGTTGAGACCGCCTATTATCCTGGCCGCCGTGATCGCCAGCGCGAGGCCACCCTACGGCTCGAGCCGGGCGAAGACGCTATGCAGGCCGTCCTCTCACTCGCGCACGAAAGCGCTCGGCTCCATGAGCTGTGGTCGACCGTCCCTAATGCCGCCTGGCAGCTGGGACTTCCCGAACCCGCCGATAATCAGCACTTCGGCACTCTTCGACTCGGTCACCTGCCAATTTTGCGCTTGACCGAGATCGAGGTGCATAGCGTCGATCTAGGACTAGGGCTTGACGACTGGGGAGAGCTCTTTGTGCGCGCCGCACTGCCGTTTCGACTTCAGTGGATCAATACCCGCCGCTCCAATCACAAGCAATTTGACGACCGCGTGACGGGATCGTGGCTGCTACGTGCCACAGATGGGCCCGCGTACCTCGTCACAGCAAACGGATCGGAGGCGCACGCATTCCCGAGCGAGCGATCTGTTCCCGCCACGGCGACCATTGAGGCATCCAGCCGTGACTTGCTGGCCTTTCTGATCGGGCGCCCTTGCCATCACGGACCGCTGTTCTCAGGCGATGTGGCCTTTGCAAAAGCATTCACCCGCGCTTTTCCCGTCCCGTGATCAGCATGAGGCCTCTCGTTGTCACCACGCCTGCCGTTGTTCTGGGCTAGCTAGTGTGGCGGTGCGGGTGTCCGCGTGACTCAGTGCTGATGCGGGTCGGTCTGTTGATCGGGTGATGCCAATGCGAGTAGGCCTTCGCGCCCCTGATAGCGAGATTGCGCAGGATCGCCGTCACCTGGGCATCCACGGTGCGATGGGAACTCCGGCGGCGGTCGGCCAGCTCACTGTTGGTCCGGCCGCTGCGGCGAGCACCGCCACATCCTGTTCCGAGGCGGACAGCTCAGCCACCGAGAGGGTCGTGTCGCCGGACAAGGTGGTCGACCGGTTGTCTTTCGATCGTCAACGTACCGACCGCCGAACTGGCGACCTCGCCGATCTCGGGTCGCAGTAGTTCTCCTTCGTGCCGCGCGGTCGCGAACGCCTCTCGCCCGGGAACATTATTGCGACACCGCCGCAACCGGTCGCCGAGCCTGACGTGGTGTGAGTGTCGGGGCAGCGCCGCCAACCTGGGCGTCTGGGTAGCGAGCCGGTCGCGATCCCGGTCGAGCCCTTCCCGGTCACCGCGCCGGGGGTGTGGCCCGAGGAGGTCTGCAACCAGGTCCGCGTCTTCGTCGAGGCCCGCGCCTACTTCGCGTCCGTGAAGTCCGCCAAGTGCCGCCAGACACCGCCGCGCGGGCGGCAGCCACTCGTTTTCCGGGATCCGGGATCGAACACATCATCGTCAACGGCGTAACACCGGCGTCGGGATGGAACATGCGGTTTTGATCGCGAAGCTGGGCGGCGTTTGACCGCGAATCTCGACACCACCCGGTGGGGGATGTTCGTAGTCACGAAATTTGACGTCAGTAGCAAAGTTGTGGCGGAGTGTGAGGACCTGCAATGCTGGCCGCCGCTCAGAGTGACTGAGGCAGAATCGTGGCCAGAGGCAGTCCCTGGCCGCGCGGTATCAGAGCCCGGCAGCTGGCAAGGTGGCTTCCTCGGACTGTGGGTCCCAGACAACCAGCCGGTGCTCGGCGGCTAGCTCGAGAATCACTTCGATCGCCGGCGTGCTGCTGGGTGAATAGCTCAAAGACATACTCAAGTGATCGATACCTACGTCGAGCGGCATCGACGTCCACGGGCTGCCCGCGGGATACGGTGGGAAGTCCGGAAACCGGCTCTGCAGCGATTCGTAGAACCGCAGAATCCGTTGATCCGGGTGGCCTTCCAGGTGGTCCCCGAGGGAGCCGCAACGTTTGGCCAACGTCCGTGCGGCCTCCTGGTCAGCCGAATCACCCATTGCAAGTACTAGAAGATCGAAACTCATCAGCTCATCGTTGATGAGCCCAGCGGACTAGCGCCTTACCAGTCGCGGGAACATCTGCTGACATGACATTCGATTACCCTGCCGGGGCTTACCTGATCGTGAATTTCGGCACCGCTTCAGATAGGGAATCCGATGGCGTCGTCGACGCGGGCGGAGTTGTTCGCTGCGATACGGCGTGATGCCCGGGATGGGTTGTCGGGCAGGCAGATCCAGCGCAAGCACGACGTCAGCTACCTTCAGCCGACGGTCATCACGGAGGATTCGTATGGCCCCTGCCTGAACTCAGTCCTTCGTGCCCACCGAGATCGCCCGTCGCGACACGGACCAGCCGTGAGTACCGGCTCGTTCAACTGATCGTACTCGCTCGACTGGGAATTCGCTCGTCAACAACCATTTCCATCGATTATGTCGAAAGGACATCTCCGTCATGGACCAGTTCAAGCTTATGGCTCGCGTACGCCGGCTCTTCCAGCATGAACTCTTGGGATCTGACTGGTCCGCGCCGCGTGCTGAGCACGACGGCACCGTCACCCTCGCTGGACCTGGCCGCCACCTCCTGGTTTTCGAGGTCGAGACCGATCTTCGCCCTGGATACGCCGAGCGCATCAGAATCCGCGGCAGTTTCGGCAGCATGGCCGTGCCTGAGGGCGTGCGAGATGACCCGAGCATCTACGTCGCGACCGGACAATCTGACCGCCAGTGGGCCAAGCACATACGCGTGAGGTTGCTCGGGGGCGGTTCCCGTGGCAAGAACTACACCGCCGCTCTTACCGCGATCACCGCGCTCCACGAAAGGTCGTCCGCGCGGTCCACAGCCACGAAGCCGGAGCCACCTAAAACGAAGACACGGTACCCAGATCCTGCGTCCCAACCCGCGGAATGCATTGTGCGCGTGCAAAAACCCGAGGAACTGATCATCGGGATTCCGGCCATGATCGGATTCGTCCCGCACCGTTCCCTCGTCGTGCTCATCTTGCGCTACGTGCCGGGGCACAAGGACCGCACTCTCGTCGACGCCGTGCTGCGACTGGATCTCGATCAGGACGACGAACGCATCCCCTTGAGAGCGGAAACCGTAGTCTCCTGCATGACACAGATATCGGCGACACCCGACGCCGTCGCCGGGGTGCTGGCCGTCGTCGTCGACGACCGAGCCACCAAACCGGCACCGAAACCCGGCGACGACAGCGACCAGTACCGAACGCAACGATCCACCTCGTTGGTCGACGAGTTGGACCGGCTGCTCACTGATCAGGACATACCGCTGGCGGGCGCTTGGATGGTTCGGGCCATCGAACCCCAGCAGAGCTGGTGGAGCATTCTCGGCACCGAACAGCGTGGGACGCTGCCGGATCCGGCTACCTCGGCGCTGACACTGGCACACGTACTCGACGGCAGGCCCATTCTCGGTTCTCGAGCCGATTGGGTAGCTATGGTGACCGAGGACGTCGAGCTTCAACAGCAAGTGGCCGCCCTTATCGACAGCGCGGTGGCCATCGGCCGCGACCGGCATGTCAACGCCGCGCGATGCGCCGATTTCCACACCTACAGTCGGCAGACCCTGGAATACGTGCTGTCGCAGCTCGGCAACGTCGAAGCAGGCCACCACCTGACGGTCCTGGAACTGGCCGAACTCGCTGTCGCACTGCGTGATCGAACTGTCCGTGATGCCATGCTCGCCGTTGCAGCCGGTGCCCACGCCACGGCCGCGGAAACTCTGTTCAGCAGTCTGGCTCGGGCATGCTCCGGTCGCGAACGCGCCGACGCGGCCGCGTTGCTCGCTTACAGCGCCTATACCCGCGGTAGCGGCCCGCTCACCGGCATCGCGCTCGAGGCGGCGCTGCAAGCCGATGCCGAGCACCCCTTGGCTCAGTTGCTCCAGCATTCCCGGGCCCTCGGTGTGCGCCCGGAAACGATCCGCCGTTTGGCCCGTAGCGGCTACGAGGGCGCCGCAAGACTCGGTATCGACCTGCACGACTCAACTCCGTGCGGTCCAGACAGGACTGCTGACCGTAACGGCAGGATTCACCCAAGGATGTCAGCGAAGCGGTAATTCGTTGCAGCCCAGGAAATTACCTGACTCGAATGGAGCTTCATACAGTACTGGTGTGACACCGAATTCCTCGAGAACGGCAGCACGATAGAGCTGAATCGTCACTGAAGACGGACGTGAGTACTACGCGGTCAACGCCGACGCGTTATGGGTCGGATCGCGGAACACCCAAGGCTGACCTACAACGTCATGCCCCGTCTCGGGATCACCGCACGCCACGCGGTCTCATCCGAACCCAGGCGGAGCGCTTCCTGCGCTCAGAGGGCGCGGGAGTGATATTCCGGATTTGCGGAGTGGAAGCCCGCCTACGACCACTGCATTTCGAAGGCGGTTACGTCGGTCGGATCGAAACCAGCCCTCTCGCTGAGCAACTCAGCATTGCCACCACACTCACCGAGGAAGAGGTCGGCGCTCTCAAAACCGGCTCCAACAGCTCCGTTGCCTTCCCTGAGCAGCGCATCGCGCCCTGAGTATCGTCACCCACCGCCCATCTCTACGCACGAACGAATGACGCGTCGAAACCTTCACGGCAGCAACAACTCCCGAACCTGACGCACACCACCACGGGGCGCAAGACCGCTCTGAACATCCTGCACCCACCCTGTTCGCTTGTAGCCATGCCGCACCCACGGACCCGTCCGCCGCCTGCGAGCCGATCGCTCTCGTCCGTGTCCCCACTCATCAACGCCAGGCCCGCGTATTCGCGCCGGCCTGGAGTTGTTTCATTTCTGGAAGGTGATCCCGCCATGCCTGCTCCCATTCTGTCGCCGCCGTTGTGTGTCTTGTGTGCCTCCGCTGATTTGGACAACGGGCATGTGGTCGAGGCGCAGCCGGTCTGCGCGCGGTGCTTGCCTCGAGTGGCGCGTTGCGATAGCTGTTTGGCGTCTGCCCTGTCTCTTCGCACTACCGCAGAAGGGCATCTGCTGTGCGGGTGCTGCACGAGCGGTTGGAGTGGCTGCTCGTCGTGTCGACTCTTGACCAGTCCGCACTTGCGCACCGACACCGATGAGTCGCTGTGCGGGCGGTGCGCCGGGGTGTTCTTCGATCTGTGCGGGCGGTGCAGCCGGTTCAGCGCCAACAGCCGCTACGTCTCCGGCGGAATGCGCGTGTGCGCCCGCTGCGCGCAGAACTATGCCAGCTGCATCGACTGCGACACTCTCGTGCGCGACGGCGGTCACTGCGATACCTGCGATCGGCCAGTTCATGTGTGGAACTACAGCTACAAACCTGATCCTCGGTTCCATGGCGAGGGTCCGCTGTATCTGGGTATGGAACTCGAAGTCGTTGTCCCCGACTATTGCTACCACCGGTGCGTGCGTCTGGCCTGTGACCAGCTCGGCACGCTGGGCTATCTGAAGCAGGATTCCTCGATCCAGCCCAACGGGTTCGAGATCGTCACCCATCCCATGTCGTATCGGCACGCCCGCGAGGAGTTCCCGTGGCGGTTGCTGGGCGACCTCGACGAGCTCGGGTGTGAGACCGATACCAGCGTCGGGTTGCATGTGCACGTCAGTCGCGACGGCTTCGACTCGCCGGCCCATGTTTATCGGTGGATGAAGTTGCTCTATCGCAACGAGTCCGCGGTCTCGATCCTCGCGCGCCGCCGCTCGCATTTCGCGCCGTTCGACCGGGTCGCAAGGGCCCGGGTCAAAGACACCGCCAAGGGCCACCTCTACGCGCTCGGGCTGGATCGGTATCAGGCGATCAACCCCTACCCCCGCAAAACTCTCGAATTGCGGGTGTTCGCCAGCTCGCTGGACGTCCAGCAGGTCCAGGCGGCGTTGGCGTTCACCGCTGCCTCCGTCGACTACACCCGCGGCCTGGATGTGGCCGCTGTGCGGGCGGGCGCGTGGGAATGGCCGCTCTTCGCCGAGTGGGTGCGCATTCAGCCCGACTATCAGCCGCTGTGGGCGGAGATGGAGGAACTTGCATGTGCCTGCTGACCTATGTCCCCGCCGGCATCGCCCCCGACCCACAGGCCCTGTTGATCGGCGCCGCCACCAACCCGCACGGCCACGGCTTCGCCGTCCTCGCCGAGGGCCACATCATCGTCGGGCACAGCATGAATGCCGAGATAGCCATCGATCAGTTCACCGCAGTCCGGGCCCGGCATCCGGAGCGAGCGGCGCTGTTTCATTCCCGCTTCGCCACCCACGGGGTCCGCAGTCTACAGAACTGCCACCCCTTCACCCTCGGCGGCGATCGGCGAACAGTGTTGGCGCACAACGGTGTCCTGCCCAAACGGGTCCATCCGGGCCCCTACGACCCGCGCTCGGATACCCGCATCGCCGCCGAGGATTATCTGCCGGGGGCGCCGTTCGGGTCGATCGACACCCGCCGCGGCGCACGCGGGCTCGCTTCGTGGTTGGGCACCAGCAAACTCGTCATCCTCACGGTTGATCCGGCCTACCGGCACAGCGCTTATCTCTTCGGTGAACACGCCGGTCGATGGGACAACGGCGTCTGGTACTCCAACACCAGCTACCGCCCGCTTGCCGCGCGGTGGCCGCAACGCCTGCGCCCGCTCATGTGCTGGTACTGCGAAGACCTCAACGCGGATCGCACGAGCCGTTACTGCGACAAATGCGGGTGGTGCTTCGACTGCGAAGGTGTCTTCCCCGACTGTGAATGCCCCGATCGTTCCTCCATCGCGCGTGCTCTGCTCCGTGATGGCCAGCCGGTGTAGCCACATCGCGGCCTCACCTCGGTGACCCATCACCTCTCCCGCTCTCGAGCCAGCACTACCTGAACCCGCTCATTCGTCCACAGAACCCCCTGTGCAGCCGCGCACGGGGTTCTTTCGTTCTGTCGAAAGGCGTTGTGTCATGCCCACATCCACCGTGGTCGACCTGTTGTGCTCGCGCTGTTCGCACCCCGCTACCGGCACCACCGTGACCGCGACGGCCGCCGGCGAGTGGTTGTGCCCGGACTGCGCCTCCACCATCGCGGTCTGCGCTGAGTGCGAGGAGATCACCCGTGAGGTTCATCGCACGACCGACTCCACCGTGCTGTGTGCGCGGTGCGTCCCTGGATGGACCCAGTGCACCGACTGCACGGGCTACACCCGCGATAGCCGCGTCCTTGTCGATGACCGCCACGCACGCCATGACCGCAGCATCTGCGGCGCCTGCGCCGATGCCTATGCCAGCTGCGACGAGTGCGGCCATTCCACCACGGAGACGTTCCGCGTCGAGGGCGGCAACGACGTGTGCCGCATCTGCCTCGATGACAACTATCACGAGTGCGCCGAGTGCTTCACCCTCATCGCCTACGACGAGACCTACTGCGAAGGCTGTTCTCCCGTCGAACATGACGCGGTTCACCGCTATGACTACAAACCCTGTCCTCGATTCCATGGCGAGGGTCCGTTGTTCCTGGGGTTGGAACTGGAAATCAAAACCCCGGAACGTCAATTCGGGGACGCGATCGATACCGCGGTAAACCACCTCGGCGATCTGGCTTATCTCAAAGAAGACGGCTCGATCCGTCCGTGCGGATTCGAGTTGGTGACTCACCCGATGAGCCACGAGTACGCGCGTACCCGGTTCCCGTGGCCGCTGCTGCGCCGGTTGCGGCTCTTGGGTTGCTACACCGACACCGACGTCGGTATCCATGTCCACCTCTCCCGCGACGGATTCAGCTCCCCCGCCCACATCTATCGGTGGTTGAAGTTCATCTACCGCAACGAAATTCCCGTCACGACGTTGGCGCGGCGGTCCTCGACCTGGGCGGTGTTCTCCCCTGACGCGCGCTCGAGTGTGATCCATTACGCCAACGGTGACCGGCACGCCAATCGTTACGAGGCCGTCAATGTGCGACCGCCCGACACCTTCGAGCTGCGGATCTTCGCCAGTTCCCTGCAACCCCAACAGGTCCAAGCCGCGCTGGCCTTCGCCGCGGGGTCGGTCGAATACACCCGCGACCTCACCCCTGCCGACATCGCACGCAACCGCGGCTGGGAATGGACGGCGTTCACCACCTGGCTGCGCGGGCGCCCGGAATTTTCACCGCTTCTCGCCGAACTGGAGGACCTCGCATGTGCATCCTGACCTTCGTCAAACCCGGCGTCGACCCCGACCTCGACGCCCTGCACGGCGGCGCGGTCGCCAACCCGCACGGGCACGGCTACGCCATCATCACCGGCGACACCATCACCGTCGGCCGGGACATGGACCCTGACGCGGTCATCGCCGAATTCGCTGCTGTGCGTGAGCGATTCCCCGACGGCCCGGCACTGTTTCATTCGCGCCTGGCCACCCACGGCGTGGCGGCGGTGGAGAACTGTCACCCCTTCCTCGTCGGCGGGGACGCCCGAACAGTCCTCGCGCACAACGGGATCCTGCCCGCCGAGGTACACCCCGGGCCGGCCGATCCACGCTCGGACACCCGCATCGCCGCCGAAGACTTGCTGCCACGCCGGCCCTTCGGATCCCTGGACTCGTGGGCCGGCCGGGACCACTTGGAACGCTGGCTGCGCACCGACAAAATGGTGCTACTCACCGTCGACCCCTCCTACCGCCACCAGGCCTACATCTTCAACGAACGCCACGGCCACTGGGAGCAGGGGAGCTGGTACTCCAACCACTCCTATCTGCACGCGATGTGGGCCAGCGGTGGCGAGTGGGATTTCTGCGAACACTGCGGCACCGTCAACGAGGACGCCCTCGGCCCGCACTGCCGTTTCTGCGGCTACTGCGCCGACTGCTCGGCCATCTATCCCCACTGCGATTGCCCCGCCCTGCACGGCCAGGAGCGCTACGCCGACCTGTTCGACCTCGAAACCGCCTGACCCCCTCCACCCACCACGAACACCGCATCGCGGTGGCCGGCTCGTCCCGGCCGATGGAAGGCATTGCACGGCAATGACACAGAACCTGAACCTCCCCAGCATCCTGGCCCGGCTTCGCGATATCCATGACCAGCCGGTCATCCTCAGCACCGACGGCCGCCAGATCCGGCTGCTCATCCACGAACATGACAGCGCACACAGTGGCCGGCACTACACCGACCTGGCCCCGGATGCTGCCGATGAACTCGCCGCAGCGTTGACCGGGCGCTCGCGCCCCCGGCCGGCCCGTGGCCGAACCCGCTGGCTTCCCCAGTTGAGGGCACGGCGATGACCGGCTCGTGGGTGCCCCCACATGCCGTGCTCGAATCCGAATCCGAGTTCCTGCGCCGCGTCCTCAAAGGCATCGATCATTGGTTCGTCGGTGGCGCTACCGGTCCGGACCCAGGCGAGCCACGCAAACTGCTCGCCAGCCGCCTGGCCGCCATCGACCAGGCAGACCATCCGGACGACGAGGACGCCGAGACAGATCCGGTGCTCGAACTTCTCGGTGCCGAACTGCACCGGCTCCAGCACTGCCACGCCCGCGCCGCCGTCCTCACCCGCGGTGGGTTCCGCCACGACGGCGTGCGCGTCAAAGCCGTCCACCGCCACCACACCGTCCTGCACTACGGCAACGACGAGTTCGGATTCCTGCTCCCGCTGTCGTTCATCGAATCCGTGCAGCAACTGCCCCGATCCATCTCCGAAAGGGCCTGACTTGCGCACTGCACCACCCATCACACCCGTATCGGAGGAGCCAGCGGTGAACACTGATTGGACCTGCTATTCGGCGAGGTTACGTCTGGATCCCCGCTACGAGCGCGACCTGCTCGAGGACACCCGCGCCGTCGCACACGTCGTGATCGCCGGATATCACGCGGCCTTCGCCGCGGAGCCCCGGCCGGGCACCGTCCTCGCACCGTTCCCCGGGGTCGACCTGGCCAGGCCTACGCCGAGCACGGTGCCGTGATGGCGCTGGTGCGTGTGGAGCACGCGACCCAAGTCGTCATCACCGACGCCGACGGAACTAGGTCATGTCTCCCAATCGGATTTTGTGGTTTGAGCTCCTGTAGGCCGCCAGGTCGGACATCATGTTCGCCGTGGTGACGGCGGTTGGTGATCGGTATCGGGTTCTGACGGATAGGAGTGCCCCGAGTTCGGTTGACTCGCTGACCTGCCCCACGTTTCGTTACCTGCCCGGATGCGAATCTCAGGCGGTGATGGACTGGCGTTCGTAGCGCAACTCGTGCTCGTTCAGCGATAGATAGTCGAGCTGGGAGTGGCGCCGTTGCCGGCTGTAGAAGATCTTGATGTAGTCGAAGATCGCGTTCCCCAGATCGACTCGTGTTCGCCACTTCTTCCAGTTCAGCAGCTCGATCTGCAGGCTCGACCAGAACGATTCCATCATCGCGTTGTCGTAGCCGTCACCTATGGTCCCGAACGACGGCATCAGGCCGGTGGCGCGGATCCTTTTGGCGAACGCCCAAGAGGTGAACTGGACACCATGATCTGCATGAACAATCCCGCCCGGCAACGGTTTTCGGTTCCTAGCGGTGCAGGGCTCTGTCGCCGACGCAGTCGTTGCTAAATACCCCACCCACTCAAGCATATAGCTCAAAGCACTGACTGGCACTGGGACAATGTTGAGAACGAAGGCCGTGGTCAAACTGGACTCGAGCGGCCGACTGCCCTGCGACTCGGTTACTCTTCTATAAGATGTCCATGTCCGGTAACGATCAGTCCAATATTATGCAAGGACCGATTGCCGGAACCGAAATAGACTTTTGCGTCGTGATCGCTCGGGTTCCATCCTCCTCGGTATTCGCTCCGAGTGGAATCGGTACCGAAAACAGTGGCCCCAAAACTGCGAGCCACCGGGCTGACACCGTGAGTGTCCGGCATAAGTTGTACTGAGTCGTGCCGCGCCATGGTAGCGAATACATGATTGCCGATATCTTCGGGCGAAACTCCCGTCAGGCGCAGATCAGCGACGCCCTGCACTCCGGCGCCGGAGCTACCTATAAAGACCAGATTATCGGTGTCGAGAATGTTCCCACCTCCGGCTGAGTGTCCAGCAAGAACGCCGCCGTAAGAGTGGCCGATCGTCGTGTTACGCGACGACTGGCCCTGATGAGTGACCCGCAATCCTTCATGATATTGCCGTACTCTTTCGGCGCCATTCTCAGCCATATGCGGATATATTGCCTCCGGCATCGAGCGCGGCTGATTGTAATTGCCCCACAACACGACCGATGTCTCGTTCTGCGGGTCAACCGAAAGCGCTGCCTGTCTTATCTGCTTCAACGTTAGACCGGCATACCTCACACCATCTCTTACGCGCGCGGCAGGCCAGAGCACAATCGCGATATTGTCAGCTGTATCCGGGTTGCCGAACGCGTACGCGAAACGGAGCTCGTCATCGATATACGACAAGTAATAGGGCGGAAGTCCCTCACCGGAGGAACCGATCATGTCTGCTATTTTGTTATAAATATTCAACCCCTCGAGATCACCGCACATCTCGGCCCGAGTTCGCAGCGCCCGCAGATTTTGTCGATTATACCTGTCGCGATCAATTTGAGGAATTCCGTCACGGTTCCCGATGAACGGGTCAGCGTGAAACAGATCTTTCTTTTCAGGCTCAGACAAGGTCGACCAGAACTCGTGAAGCCGTCTCGGATCTTCGGAGACAACTAGATTTGGGCGCCGATTCGAGCCACAGTCAACGTATTCGGCGAGCCCTGGAAACCTGATCGGCCGCGCGGATTCGATATCAATGCGGTGAGGCTCCGCAACTGCGTGCCGCAGCCCATCCGCGACACCACCGAAATATTGCTCACCAATAGCGGTTCCCACATCGCGCATACTGGACTCTAGTTTCCGCCTCAGATGCGCCAGCATGATTTTTTGGTGAAAGGTATAGGAAAGAAAGCTTTCTACATCTGCTTTCATATCGAACTCATGCAAATAAAATCGCCCCCCGAACGAGTTCGTTCCACGAGAAAGCCTGCAAAGAATACATCGATGACCTTCCATCCAAACCTGCAAACAGGGTTTTGCTGTCGCGACCGCCATCATAAACAATATAAAGCCGAACCAGCTTGTCCAGATGCGATTTTCGCCGAGATTGAGGTCCGCGTCCACTGCGTGGGACCCCAGACGGTGCCGCCAGCATCATCTTGTCGACCGCACCCCACACCGACCCATCTGTTCGCGCCAATACCCCGAACCTGCTTCGCCCCAACATAATCCGAGGTGAGCATGACCGACCCCTTACTCCCTCCGATGGGCGCCGCGCGCCCTCCCATCCCTGTCCGCCTGGCCGACGCACCCCGCTCGGGCGGCCTGGTCGTCCCCTACATCACGCTGACCCACCGCGACCGGACCCGCCCGGTCTGGGGCAAGGTCCACGCCCCGGCCCAGCGGCGGGTCTGGCGTCAGAAGCTATGTCAGATCTGCGGGCAGCCATTGCTCGATTGGGCCGTCGTGTATCTGCGGCCGGCCGACTACACGCGAGGTATCGCCGTAGAACCCGGGATGCACCCCGAATGCGCGCACTATTCCGCTTCGGCTTGCCCCGTCCTGGCCGGCCGTATCAACCGCTACCACCCTGACCCCGACCGCCACCTCAGCCCCTGCGGCGACACACGCTGTGCGTGCCGGATCTGGACGCGCGTCACCGAAGTACCGCCCCATCTCGCGGGCCAGCCTGCCGAAGCCTGGTACGAGGGATGGCTTCCGTTGTCGGACTACACCGTCGTCACCGACCACGGCAACGACACGACTCCACCGATCACCGGAGTCGACCTCCGTGAGGTGCGGTTGCGAAGGCTGCGCCGAATCCGTTCCGGCGGGCCCGGCGGTGAACAGCCCACGGATCCACTCGCCGTGATCATCGCCGTACGAAAGATCTTCGGCTACGGCGAGGACCTCCAGTGACCGCCAGCAGCCACCTCGCCCTAGGTGCACCAGCGTGACTCGCGTGGCGCGGCGCGACATTCACCGCAGCCGGGTATATCGCGCTGAACAGCGGCTGTGGAACCTGCTCGATGACGCCGACCGCACTGGCGAGCGCATCGTCGAGCTATCCGGCGCGCCGATATGCCTGCCGGTGGAAAAGCGTCTGCCCGACATCGAGGCGGTTGCCGCTTATCTCGATGGCGTCCTGGCTTTGCGTGCGGTACGCCGCTGCTACGGCCGAGCAGAACTTCCGCTCACCGTCCGTGCCCGCCGCGGCGCCCGCGCTCACGGCCATTACGAGCCCGCCACCGCGACCATCGCGATATCCATGCACGACCCGCGCGCCGTGCGGGAACTGCTGTTGCTGCACGAGCTGGCGCACCATCTGCAGCCGCCCCGCTCCTCTGGGCACGGACCCGAATTCTGCCGTGTCTACAGCGATCTCATCCATCACGCGATGAGTCCTCAAACCGCGGGCCTGCTGCGCGCTTACCTCGCGGATACGGGCGTGCGCTGCCGCTAGCCGGCGACATCTGACTCATTTAGAGAGGAGAGTGATGACGATACTGCTCGAGACGGCCCATCGGATCGCCGAGGAACTCGGAGCCGGCTGGCGCGCCGAGCGTGGCTACATGGTCCGCGCACATGTGCTGCTGCACGGCCCCGACACCGAGACCCTCACCATCCTCGACGGCGACGACTCGCACCGGCGCACCGAGCACGGCCGATTACACATCAGCGCCGACTACGGCGAACTACGCCCTCACCTCAATTCCGGTGAAGGTCGTGACCGCATCACCGTCGCGTCACACAGATCGGCCGCCGAGATCGCTGCCGAGATCACTCGACGACTGCTGCCCGACTACACGACCACTCTCGGCTTGTGCCGAACCCGCGCGCGAGCCCACGCCCGCCAGCAGGCCCGATATCAAGCGACTCGCAATGTCTTGTGCGAGGCACTGGCACCGGCGCAGCTGGTGCGAGACGACCGGATCTCCTTCGATGACTACGGCGACGACATTCGCGGTGAGGTTCGCGTGCTGTCGTGCGGGACAGCCGAATTCACACTCTCGGTGTCGACCGCGCATGCGCTGGAGCTCGCTCATTCCATTGCCGCCCGTCGTGCCCACGGCAGCGGACCGCAATGACGATCGCTCCCGCGGTATCCGAGCCGGATTTGCTCGAGGCCGCAATCACCAACGCAGAGCGCGGCTTTCACGTCTTTCCGCTCGGCCCGCACACCAAGGTCCCCGTGTTCAAGCAGTGGGAAGACAACGCCACCTGCGACGTGGACCGCATCCGCCGGTGGTGGCGCAGACGACCCACCGACAATATCGCCGTCGCGTGCGGGCCAACGGGCCTGCACGTACTCGATCTGGATACAAGCCACGACCACCGCAACTCACGGTCGCCCTCAGTCGATCCCGACGGCCGTCACGTCCTGGCCCAGCTCGCCGCCCGCAACCACCAACCCCTGCCCGTACCCACCTACACGGTGCAGACCCCGTCGATTATCAACGGGTTGGTCCGGGTTCTCTTAAACGTCATCGAAGACTGGAGCAAACGGGTCTTTGCTTCGTTGATTCATTGTTATCAGCGGGTGTGCAACAACACATCCCGAATGCATCGCGCCGCCGGATTGGAGGATCGATGATCAGGAATTCCGCTCTGCTCCGCGCGGCTTTGGCTGCAGCCGACCGTGGCTGGAGCGTTATCCCGTTGGTCCCGCTCGGGAAAACTCCCGCGGTGCGTGGTTGGGAAGATCGGGCCACCACCGATCCCGATCGCATCCACAGGTACTGGTCTGGCGGTGCGCGCAACAACATCGGCGTCGTGACCGGAAAGTCGGGCCTGGTTGTCATCGACCTCGATGACAGCCACGGCGGCCACGCGCCGAAGAGGTTCACGGGTGCACGCCACGGCCGAGATGTGTTGGCGCTGTTGACTTCTCGCGCTGGCGAAGAATTGCCGACCGACACCTACACTGTGGCCACGCCGACGGGTTTTCACCTGTATTTCCGGGCACCGACCGGGCTTGCGCTACGCAATACGACGGCCAAGCTGGGTTGGCGGATAGACACTCGCGCGCACGGCGGCTACGTGGTCGCGGCCGGTTCGATCGTCCGCAACGGCAACTACCGAGTCGTTCGCACACAGCCTGCCGCTGAGCTGCCCGAGTGGCTTGCCCAGGCGCTGATACCGCCCGCACCGCCCGATCCCGGGCCGCCACTGTGGCTGCCCGTCACCCGGGCCGCTGCCTATCTCAGCGCGATCGTCGACAGCGAAGCACGAGCCGTGACGACAGCCGAAGTCGGCACCCGCCACATCGCCCTACTGAAAGCGGCCCGCACCCTCGGCCGATTAGTGGGCGGCGGGGAGTTGACCGAGTACGACGCCAGGAACGCACTGATCGCGGCTTCGGCACCGCATGTCGGCACCGCCGGCTACACCACCGGTGAGGTGGTCCGCACGATCGATGACGCCATCGCCTATGGCAAGCGGCTTCCGCGAAGCATCAGCGACGCCGCGCGGCGCTGAACGCGACTCGCCGCCCGCTCGGGGGCTGACGTGGACGCTGATCGTGATCGTTAATGTTTCGCATCAGTTTGACCGATCCTGACCAGCAATTTTCGATGAGACGGGGAATCGCGCGTGGCGCATGCGTTGGCGGTGCTGCCCTCGTCCGGGCGGCGCACCTGGATAGTGATCGACTCTTCGCACCACACGGTCGGGCCGGTCGAGCAATGGCTGGAGGCGCACCGGCACCTGTGGTCGCCGAACACCGTCCGCGGCTATTGCACGGCACTGTCGCCAACTCTTGAATACTGGATCTGGCACACGTTTCGTGATTGACCCAGGTCGAGATCTGCTGGGGCACTGGGTGGTTGAAGAAGGGGTGGTGCTCTCATCTCGAAGTGCTGACGATCTTGTTTCCGCATCTCGACGGGCTGGAGATCGGTGCGGTTCGTGCCGCCGGTTCCACGGTCCGGATCGACGCGGCCACCGCCGACGAACACGCACCGTGCCCCGGTTGTACGGCACCGTCGCGGCGGGTCCACTCCCGATACCGGCGCAGGTTGTCCGACACTTCGATCACCGGCCGGGAGGTCGTGATCGTGCTGCGGGTCCGTCGGTTCTGCGACAACATCGACTGCGGGAAACGGACTTTCGCTGAGCAGGTGCCGCAGCTGGCCGCCCGCTACGGACGGCGCACACTGCTGCTGCAGCGGGTGTTGTGCGCGGTAGCGCTCGCATTGGGCGGCCGCGCCGGCGCGAGGCTGACCGGGCACCTGGCGGCGAGGGTGAGCCGGATGACCCTGCTGCGGCAGATCCGTGCGTTGCCCGACCCTGAACAGGTCACACCCACCGTGCTCGGGGTGGACGATTTCGCGCTGCGCCGCGGCCACGTCTACGGGACGATCCTGGTCGACATGAACACCAGGCGGCCGGTCGACGTGCTCACCGACCGCACCGCCGACACCCTCACAGCCTGGTTGAAGGCCCATCCTGGTGTCGAGATCGTCTGCCGCGATCGCGCTGGCGCCTACGCTGACGCCGCCGCGAAAGGCGCACCACAGGCGATCCAAGTCGCAGATCGCTGGCACATCTGGCATAACTTCGGCGAAGCCGTCGAACGCACCGTCGCGCGTCATCGCAGCCTTTTGACCGCCACGGCCGACCCGGACCACTCGACCGGGCTGCCCGATATCGCCGACGTCGCGACCAGTTTGCATCGTGGCCCGGTCGAACCAGCACTGCGTCAGGACCGCACCGCGCTCCGCACCCGTCAGCGCTACACCGAAGTCCACGGGTTGCTGGCCGAGGGAGAGACCATCCGCGGCATCGGCATCCGGCTTGGTCTGGCCCGCGGCACGGTTCGCCGGTTCGCCCGAGCCCAGTCCCCGGAGGAATTGCTGGTCAACAACCGCACCGGCTACCGGACCGGTCTGCTCGACGAATTCAAGCCCTACCTGCATCAACGCTGGAACGAAGGCTGCACCAACGCCACCAGACTGTTCGAAGAGATCCGATCACGAGGCTACCGAGGCCAGGCCAGCATGGTCCGCGCTTACCTGCAGCCGTTCCGCGCGACCGCCCACATTCCAGCACCTCCTCCGAAGCCGCCAACGGTCCGCAAGGTCACCGCCTGGCTCATGACCCATCCAGCCAACATCGACCCCGACGACCAGCGTCGGCTCGACGCGATCCTGCAGACCAGCCCCGAACTGAAATCGCTTGCGGGCCATGTCCGCGCGTTCGCGACGATCATGACCGAACGTCGCGGCCGGGAACTCGAACAATGGATGACCGGCGTCGTTGCCGACAACCACCCCGCCTTGCACTCGTTCGTCCGCGGCCTGCGCAGCGATCAGGACGCGGTCACTGCCGGCCTCACTACTCGGTGGAGCAGCGGGACAGTCGAAGGCCACGTCAACCGGATCAAAATGTTGAAGCGGCAGATGTTCGGACGCGCGAACCCAGACCTGCTTCGGAAGCGAATCCTGCTGAGCAACTGACGAATACGATCCGGGCTTCACGGAAATTGGGCCAGATCCAGGATTCAGGAGTTGTTGACAGGCACTCGCTCAGTGGTGGACCTTCCTCGAACAGCGTGGTGAGACCAACCGGTGGACCGAGGCCGGTGTGGCGACCGTGACGGGGTTTTTGTCGTGGCTACGCAACGGTCGCACCGTCGAGCACAGTCTCATCGCCCCTGATTGGAGTCCGTCGCCGCAGACTCTGGAGGCGAGGCTCGCGGCGTTGATCTCGTTCTACCGGTGGCAGGAAGCAGTTTTCGGGGTGCCCGTTGCCGGGCGACTGCTCCGTGGAGCTCCGCGCCGGAGCCCGGCACGCGGGCTGCTGGCCCATCTTGCTGCGCGCTCCGCGCCTCAACCGTCGTCGCTGGTGCGGGTCCGCTACCACCGTCACCACGATCGGCCACCGCTGCTGCTACCTGACCAGATCCAGCGGATCCTCGACGGCTGCGCGGTCGCCGACCCTGTCACCGAGCAGTGGGTAGGCAACCTTCGCGACCGGTTCTTGTTCGCATTGCTGGCCGAAACCGGATGCCGCCTCGGTGAGGTATTAGGTCTGCGGATCAGCGACTTCGTGATGGGCCGCGGCGGCACCGCCTACATCGAGATCGTCCCCCGTGAGGACAACGCCAACGACGCCCGAGTCAAGATGATGCGCCCACGGCGAGTCTATGTCGGCGCGGACCTCGAACGATTATTTGCCGATTACGTCACCCACTTGGCTTGCCGGGCCACGGATTTGGGATTCACCGTCACCTCGGACTCGGCATTGCTGGTCAACCTGGACCGCCCTCCGTTCCTCGCGCCGATGCGAGAGGGCACCGTCCGGGACAAGACGACGGCGTTACGGCGCAAGGGCATCGGCGCCGACGGGTGGACGCCGCGCTGGTTTCGGCACAGCCACGCCACCGCGCTGCTGCTGGCGGGCACCCCCGAGTGGGTGGTGTCACGCAGATTAGGCCACGCGCACGTGCAGACCACACTCGATCTCTACGGATGGGTCCGCGAAGACGAAGCACTCCGGGCCGCCGCGAACTGGCGCGCCTACACCGCCGCCTGGCAGGTGAACGATGGCCGATGACCACCCCACCGGCCTTCGACTGGCCACCCAACTCGACCGGTTGCGCGCGGACCTGCCACCCGCCTGGCGCGGCCCGGTCATCGGACCCGCGATCCCCGGCTGGCTCGACGCTCCCGGCGCACACATCGACAACCTCCATCTCACCGACCTGCCCGAGCCGTTGCACACCGAGTTGGCGTGGATCGCTCACTGGCAGGAAATCATCGACGGCACACCAACATCGGTGCAGACCATCAACCAGTTCGGCCTCGCCTACCGCCTAGGGACCGCCCGGGGCCGTGACCTGCCCACCTCGATCCTCGACATCGACTGGCAAGCCGCGGAAGCACTGCTCGGCTGATATTACGCCACCCGCTGGAAACGGCCATGCCCGCAGCCTGTCGCGGCAGGCTACGTGGGTTGTTCAGGATCCCGCACCTGGCCTTGATCGTGGCCTGCCACGACGGACCCTGGTGGGAACTCGACACGTGGCTTCCACGCTGCGACCCCCGTATCCCGATCGGTGACCGCGAACCTCACGCCGGGCGGATCACGCCCGCAAACCTCACCCAGCCCTGGCTGCGCGCCGCCGTAAATGGCACTTGGGTACCCAACTCGAAGCTGGGGTGCTGCGCTGGGGGACCATCTGCCAAGCCCGTCAACTGACCCGCTTCGATCGATGGATCACCACCGCCTTCGACGATCCACGCGACGTGCTCACCGACCCCGCCGCGGCCTCGGCTCACGCCGCGGCGTTCCGCCGATGGGCCGCCGACCCGCTCAACCGTATGAACCGGCCCAGCGACATGCACCGATCCGGCAAGCCCGTTCATCCCCGCCAGGTCAACGACGATCTGCGGGCGATCGCCGAACTCTTCGATTTCGTCGCCGCCAATCCCGTCGAAGCCCGCACCGTCCTGGGCCCTTCACCCTGGCCAGCGATCACCGCGACCCATGGCGACGCCTGGCGACGCCAGCTCATCCGCACCCGCCACACCACCGAACTCAATGACGACCACTACGTCGATGATCACGCACTCGCCCAGATCATCGCGGCACTGCCGCTGCTCGGGCTGCCCCGAGGCGAGCACATGCTCATAACCCGCGGGGACGGCACCACGAAAACCGCGCAGGGATACGGTGATCCGCAGGTCATGCGAATGATCCTGCTGCAGATCCTCACCGGCCGCCGCTCGAGTGAGATCCGCCTCTGCGAATTCGACTGTCTCGCACCCGCTTCCGCCGCAGCAACCGACTCCGTCGACGGCGCCGGGCTCAGCCGGCTCCGCTACGCCCAAAGCAAGATCGCTACGGCCCCGGACACCATCCTGGTCGACGATGACGTTGCCGCCGTCATCGAAGACCAGCATCAGTGGGTCCGCGACCGGTTCCCCGGTGTCGTCCTGCCTTACCTGTTCACTCAACGATTTAGCAATCTCGCAGGGATAAAACCGTATGCCGCCGGGACCTACAACCGGACATTGAACAAATTCAGCGATGTCGTCCAGATCAGCGACAGCAAGGGCAGACCCGTCCGCCTCGGTCACACCCACAGATTCCGGCACACCAAACTCACCCGCCTGGCCGAACTCGGGCTCCCCATCAAAGTCCTGCAGCGCTACGCCGGACACGCCACACCGACGATGTCGATGCACTACATCGCCCAACGCGAGGAACACGCCGAACAGGCGTTTCTGGCCACCGCCAAGTTCAAAGCCGACGGCACCCAGGTCAGCTTCTCCCGCGAGGACCACGACGGCATGCGCCTGTTCGACCGCGCCGACCGCATCCTCCCCCACGGGTGGTGCCTACTACCGCCCCTGCAGACCTGCGACAAGGGCAACGCGTGCTTGACCTGCTCGGTCTTCGTCACCGACCACAGCCACCAGACCACGCTGCAGCAGCAACTCACCGATACCAACGCACTCATCGACCGCACTGTTACCGCGTTCCAGGATCGCCACGGCAAGCCCATGCCCGACGACAACGTCTGGCTCGCCCAGCGTCGAGCCGAACAGGCCGCGCTGACACAGTTGCTCGCCAAGCTGCCCGACCAACCCGGACGCGCGCTCGAAGGTGGCGGATGCGCCGCGGCTCCCGCTGCCGCGCACGGCCCGACTCGCATCGAGCTCGACCTCACTCACCACCGCAGGACACGACCGTGACCGACTCCCGCGACCGGCGCATCGCCGTGCTCACCACGGCCGCGAAAAACAAGTCCCACAACAAGACCCGCGCCGCCGAACAAGCCATCCGGACATTGGTCAAACGCCAAGAACCGATCACCTTCCAGGCCGTCGGACGCGAGGCGGGCGTATCGCACGCCTTCCTCTACAACCACCCCGAACTCCGCAGTCGGATCGAAACGCTGCGTGCCCAATCTCAGCCCGCCCGCACGGCCCCGACCCCGACCCCGAATACCGAAGCTCCCTCGTCCTAGCCCTCACCAACCAGATCACACAGCTAAAAAAGCAATATCGCCGTCAACTCGATGAACTACGCGATGCACTCGCACAAGCCCACGGCGAGAACCTCGACCTTCGCCGCCAACTCGCTCTCCGTGGAGGCGACCCCCAACGCCCCTAACTCGGGCCCCTATTGCCGTGCCGTGTTCCTCCGCCTGCCCATAACACTCGCCACAAACCCGGCGGACCTCAAATATCCGGACTCGGCTTCGCCATAAAGTCGCCCATAAAAAGGCCGACGCAAACTCCAAACAACCTACGAAAAACGGCCGCTAAAGAAATTATGAGATGAAGAAATGCGACGCACAGTCCTGAAGAAACGTTCCCTGATATGCCACCAACAGTCAACAATGGCCAGATGCCATCAGCCTGGCCCCGACCCACCCACGCTCCTCCGCACGGATTGTGACCCATGAACGACGGTGGGTGCTCCCGCAGCCAGCCTTTCGACGCTCAAGCTCCGACATCCACGAGCCCGTCGCCGCCCCCGAATCCTCACTCCGACAAAGTAGCCAACCACAATTGCGACAGCTCACACCTCGTTTCCGCAGTTCAGCGGACATTACGAAAGACAAATCGTCCGGTCACCGACAGCCGAGTCCTCATTGCTCGGTGCGACGCAGAGCGCTATTGGCGAGCCGGAACTGACGATCCCCATCCGGGTTGACCAAGATATCGGCTTCTAGCGGCACGATCTCGGGCAACATCTTGCCGACGACCGGCCACCAGCGCGGGACGGACAAGCGCCGCTTGTGAATCTCGGCAGTGATCACCAGAGCACACGACACTCCATCAGGAGCGGAGCCGATCACCGGCTGATCACTGTCGTCGCAGGCTATCTGCACCACCTGGTTCTGCAGTGCCGGGATGATCTCACCAGCGCGGTCCTCGCCACGAGCGATAAGCTGAAGGATTGCGTCGACAGGATCGCTAGGCGTGGAATCGGTCAGCGGCATGTACTGGGGATTGGGGTGAAAAGGGCCGAGCGCATCGTCGGTGTCGAGCATCCAACCACCGACCATCACTTCCGGTGGAGGACTGTCCCCGGCGGTATCAGCATGCCAGTTCGGGTCGACCAGCACGAACCAGTTGTCCTGGCGGATCGCTCCCTGCATGGGCTCCATGACCTTGGCTCCTCACTCAGTGGTGGACTGAATAATCCGACTGCCATGGGCTAGCCGTCACCGGGTCCTGGGAAGACTTCGAAGCCGGGTGCAGTGCCGTCACCGCGAAGCCTCAGCAGCGTGACGTACATATCGGAAACACCCACATCGGAGATATTGTTGTTGACGGACGCGGCGATCAGCCCTTTAGGAGCATAGACGTCGCCTGTCGTGACCCCTGTGCGGTGCAGGTAGTCCGCCGTCGATCGTGCGACCATCGCCTCGTCACCGACTTGACACGACACCAGCACCACAGGGGCGTCGGGGCTTGCCCCGGCCGCCCGCGTGAAGTGTTCATTCGTCGCCAAGATCTTGCCGTATGTCTCACCATCCACAGTGACGGTTGTCCACCGCGGCAGCAACCGAGATCCGAGTTTGGCCTTTACCATGAAAACATCGGTTTCGCCATGCGCTTCGGCATAGACTGGCCGCTTCGGCGTCAGGCCCTGCGCCCATGGGGCTGTCTCCGGTTTTTCGGCGCTGAAGCTGGGGTTGTTGGTGGCTCGTGTCTCCTCAAGGTCGACGAAGGCACGAGTCACTGTGGTGTCGGAATTTCTCGTCGGAGCGCTCGCCCATTTCCCGGATGTGTCGTCACCCGGTCTGCTCGGGAACATCACTCCGATGGTTTCCCCATCGGCGTCCTTGAGCGGAACGTTCTTCACATCCTCGGGCTGGAACGATACCGGCTTTCCCTTGGCCGTCGTACCGGACAACGACAGATCCGAGTGCGTCGCGTCAGCCGATCGCGCACCGCCGTCAGGCATTGACCGAAAGAATTTTCCGCCCTCGGCGTCGGCCGTCGTGGCCTGCCGCACAGCCAGCAGAATTCCGTCCGCGGTCTCACCACTGCGCCTGACATACACCTCCGCAGCTTTATCTGCGGCGATACCGATTCGTTGGGCAGCCCGCACCAGCAGAGCGGAAAGGCTGAACATCAGCAACCGCCGACGCGCATAGAAAGGGCCGATCTTGAGCAGGGATCCCGAATGACGACGACTTCACCCTTACAGCACACGGTTCAAGATGATGTCAACGCTACCGATCACACTGCGGTAACACCTTCTCACCACTGGGAGGGGTTCAGCGGGCGACCACCGACCCGACACCCCCATGTTTGCGCAAATCAGCAGCTCCCACTAAGTGACAGGCGCACACAACGACCTTTCTACCGGGGTGCAGCTCTCCGCTGGGCGGGACTGTTGATCAAGCAGCGAGCTGGTAGTCGCCAGGGTGGACGCGTTGATGTTCATAGGTGAGGTGGTAGTTCCAGTAGGCGGGGAAGTCCCCGATCCCCATCAGGGCTCATAGGCGCAGGACGGCTTCGGCGCCCTCGAGTCCCCATCTACTGCCGGTGATTTCGAGGCGATCGGCGGTGGGGCGGCGGGCAGCTTGGCGATCGGCAGTTTGTCCCACCACGCTCCCAGCGATGGTGCGGACTACGAGCGTCGCCCACCGAGCCACCGAACGTCAAGTTCCCTCCCACCCAGGTAGCAACAACTTCAATTCGAACATATGTGCGATATGTCGGTCAAGGGTGTCGCCACCCGGACCTCTACCGCCCCACATCCAAAAGCCGTTCCAGCGATCGAAACAGCACCACCACCTGGCAAAAGCCCCAGACAGCACGCCCAACCAAGCGATAACGCACGGGGGCCTGCATCTGTATTACCGCGCACCACGAACACCATCGCTGCGCAATACGATCGCCCGGCTCGGACCTCACATCGACAGCCGGGGTAACGGCGGTTACGTCGTCGCCGCCGGATCGGCCCTACTCCACGGCGACTACCAGCTCCTCGACCACCGCCCGCCTATTCCCCTACCAGCGTGGCTCACCGAATTGCTCAACCCACCGCCCCCGCTTCGGCCACACACCGACGCCGCGGTCCATCATCGCGGTGCCTACGTCGAGGCCGCGATATCGAATCAATGCGCCCGTATCCGATACGCCCACACCGGCACCCGCCATCGCGCGGTTCTGCTGGCCGCCAACAGCCTCGGCCGCCTCGTCGGCGCGGGACTGCTCGACTACACCCACGCCCAGTCCGTCCTGTTCCAGGCCGCCGCCGTGCATGTCGGGATCGACGACTTCACCACCGATGAAGCCACACGCACCATCACCGACGGCCTGACCTATGCCGCCCAGCGCACCGTACCTACATTAGGAGGAATTGCATTTGATGCAACATAGTGCCGCTTTGTGGCACGGCTGTTTCCGCTGCTCACAGCGGATTCTAAGGTGGTGTCGAAATCCGCGATCAGATCCGCGCCGGGACAGTAATCGCGGTCTCGGCGGCCAGGTTACCAAGGTTGGCAATTAGATACTGCGCGAAGCGATAACTGCACGTCAACGCAATCGCTCCATGAGCTTGCTCCCTGGCGCATCTGCTCACCCGAACTTCCGAGCGACCCTCGGCTGAATTCGACCTCGATCGCGCGGTAGCCAATCAAGGGTTCAAGCCGATTCACTACCGGTGGGACCGTCGGTCTGCACAGTCACGGTCAGCGCGACCTCCGATACTTTCAAGATCGGCTCCGGTGCGGCAGCCAACTGCTCACCTATCTCGGTCAACCGCGTAGTCACGCGCTCATGCAGAGACGACAGCTCCTGGGTCGCCTGGCTTGCGTTACGCCAGCAAACCGCATCGCGCCACCACGGATTGTCGATCGACCAGGCCCAGATGACCTCGCCCACCAGGAGGCGGTCAGAGGTATGTACTTGGAAATGCTGTTCTGCCGATCCCGCACGATACTCCAGTTCATAGGTACCTTCGGAGTACACGCAGGTCTGAACGTAGTGTTGCGCTTCACGTTCCACGACGAGGAACGGATTATCCGGATCGGCAAAATCAGCGAGCAGCTCCTCGAGTAAGTGCTTGGTCAGATACGGCATGATAGTTCCGTCGCCGACCGTGACGAGGACATCAGCACGCCCTCGTGGATCGTAGAGGCGCCGGACTTGGGGTCCTAAACGGCTAGGCCGCGTGCTTTCGTCAGTTCCAATACCGAACGGAGATTGCGGGTAAAGCTCGGCCACCAAGTCGACACGACGGCACCCCGAGTGTCCGCGGTGGTCTCGACCAACAGAAACCCATCCTCCGCGCCGCCATATCGATGATTGATCTCGGCGACGAAATCGCACACGGCAGGCCATGGTGCCGTCTCGTCCGGAGACGTACACATCGCAACGTAGAGCTCAACAGCTTGTTCGACCGACGCCACCCGAGCGGCCGGTATCACAGCAAAGTCATAACTCACCACACCACTTACGACCGGTTGCATCCTTCGCAGCGCACATCCAGTCAAGCCATCGACCACATCGAGTCACCTGAGCATGCCGCCTTCCCAAAGATGGCTGAGGCGGGGCAAGCCATACACAGCGATGTCAACCTCTCCGGTGGTGTAGAAATTCGCGACCACAACCCTCGCTCCCCGATGGGCGGTGTCCGAATTCACGATCAGATGACGTCCACGTTGGCGATCAGAACCAGCCAGCGATACCGCCATCCTGCTGGTGCCCGCCAAACTCCGGGTGGCACACTATGCACGACACGTTGAGCGATAGGCAGGCGGAGGCAAGGTGACAACGCACGACCCTGATCTGGATGGCGAGATCGAGAACGCCGTCGTCGACTACATTCGAATGATCGCCGACGTCACCACCCAAGCCGGCCCCGGCCGCCCCGAGGAACGTAAGCTAACCGCTCGCCGACTCCACGATCTTGGCATAGAGATGTAAACTCCGCCCTTCTTGCTTTACGCTGGTAAACTCATATGCGAGCCCCCGTTGTAAGATTATCTCGCGCTGATCGGGAAACACGCTTGCCCGGCCGACATACAATCCCTTAGTTCCTTCCGGAACAGTAAGATGCAGATGAGCACCGGCTTTAATTATCGGAGGACCCGTGGGGTTCCTTCCCAGAGATCCGGACGTATATCCTGGTTCACGCCATGTTGTTCCGACCAGCTCGAACGGGCTTGCACCTTTCTGCATAAAATTCGAGTCTGCCAGACTTCGTAAGATCTCCAACCCCTCGGGAATCGGACTATTCAATGCCTCGTCCATAAGATTAATTCGCTCTTCGACCTCCTGCCATGTGGGCCATCGTCCAAATGCGTAGGTGAACTTCCCGCGCATGCCAGAGCGCATCCTGATCGTTGACTGCAGCTCGCGATACGGGTCTGGTGATTCACATATACTTCGCACGAGACTGCGCTGGATCGGATTCAAATCCTTACGCTCCGCCGCCTGCCATATGTCCGACAGCTCGGGAATCGTGCCCTTTACCAGCTTGTATAATTCCCATCCGCTTCCAATATCTCCATAGAATTGCGCAAGCTTCCGCTCTAGCGCAAAACGGTCAATAATTCCATCCGGCCGCAAGATTAGATTGAATGGATGAGAGAGATTCGTATACCTGAGTACCTGATTCCTACATGCCGGCGAAAGATTACGGAATCTGTTCAGCAAAAACCTATCGCCATACTCCTCACCTTCCCGATCGGATGCAAATCTCCGAATTCCATTAGACTTCAGCCCGGGTCGTCGATCCATTCCGCCGCTTGCGCCAGGGAATCTTCTGACGATTCCAATTCTTAAATCATCCAGTTCAGAAAGGTCCATAAAAGGTGTTACAAAGTGTCCATCAAGCCGCTTTGTTTCGCCGACGAACTGTTGAATATCAGAGGAGCACCCATGTATTACGTTCCGATTCGTCCGCGCATACATCTCAATAGTGTCTCCCAATCTCAAAGATATTTGCCTAAATTCTCTGATCCATGAACGATCCATTGAATTTATAGTCCGACACGAGGGTCTTTTATCACTGCCACGTTGCCAGCCAGGGAAAGCGGCTCGAGTATTGCTGCGGTAATCCCGAGCAAGAATTGGCCCGCGACCTCCCGACCGTGACAGACCGCGATTGGGAACGTCGGCCTAGATTCGGCCGCGCCGCCGATACAAGACCTAGACCAGAGATTCGCGAGCGCATTCGTGGCGCGATTCCAGGCATATGAAGAACTGATGGCAGGCAACAACCCCCGGATCTGGCAGCTTGCACAGGTGTGCTCGGGTAGCAGCAAGCCAGCATCACCAACTGGATGTCATACAAGGCACAGCCGTTCGTCGAGGACAGAAATTTTCACACGCAAACGTACGAGCACGATCGGGAGAGCCTTTCTTCAGATTCGTCCTCAATGCTACCGCTACCAAGATCTGGGTTCGCGACGAGTCCGCCAAACGAGCGTGGTCACGACTCGGTCGAAATCTCCTGGCGCGGTATCTCACACACCGCGGTCCGGCCTTTTACGGCCGACGGGTTTCTGCTCGCGACCAACGCGTGCGATGGAAACGATTTGGCGAATGCGACCCGCACGCGGGAGCCGTGGTTGCTGTGCCGGTACCGTGTGCCGACGGCAACGCGCCGATGATCCTCGGTCAGGGCAGCAGTGTCGATTTCACGCTCGCCTACCGGCGGGCGATGGCCTTGTGACCCGCCCGAACTTCGGCGATCTCCGCCGCCACGACCCACGACACCCGACCCTACCCTGGCTCGTGGTGCACCGCGTGTGTGCGGTTGGTATGGCCGGAGGTCGGCGTTTACCTCAATCCTATTCTGGCCCAGGAGGCTTCATGCCCTCGATCGAGAACCCCGACACCTTCATCGCTACGCTCGTCGCCGCGGTTCCCCGGCCGCGCGCACGGTCGGTGGTGTTGGCGGGGATTCACCTGCTCGGGTGTTGGCCCGACACCTACATTCGCTGCGGGATGGCGATCGACCCCGACCTCTACCTGACCGATAGTGACCGGCTGGCCGACGACTACCTCGCGACCACACCGATCCTGGCCCAGGCGCTGCGATTCTGCCAGCACTACCACCCCGACTTGATCGCGGTCGTCATCATCGACGACCCTCGCCTGAACCGGCCGGTGCCGCGCGAATCCCACCGCGAGCTGGTACGCGCGCTCGGTGACCGGTTACGTGAGGTCGGCACCGGACTGCTCGACGCTTGGATCCTCAGCGACATCACCGCTGGGCAGCCGTGGGCCAGCCTGCTCGACGGTGACACCGGAACTCTGCCCGCCGGCACCACCGCCAGCCCTGATCCGCTTGCCACGCAACCCCTCCCGCCCATCAGGGCGCTGCCCGACTGCCTCGAACCCGACCCTGACCTCACCGGCCAGGTCCGAACACAGCTGGCCGATATCCGCGCCGACGGCACCGAAATCCCTGCCGCCGACAGCGAGCAGCGCAGCGACTCGATCGCTCGTCACCGTGAGCAGCTGCGATTCGTTCTCACCCGGATCCATGTCGCCGGCACGGATTCGGCGTTGGCGGCTCAGGATCTGGCTCGCGTAGCGATCATCCTGGGTGAGGAGAGGATTCGCGCCTGCTTGTACGCGCTGGCGACCGGTCCGCGCGGCGCCGCATGCCTGCCGATGTGGACCCAACTGGTCCGGGCACTGCCCGCACCCGAACGCACGCAGGCCGCGATGCTGCTCGCGGTCACCGCCTACACCCACGGCGACACCGCACTGGCCACCACCGCCATCGCCATCGCACGCACCGACGAGCCCACCAATTCCGCCGCGGTCACACTCTCCACCGCCCTCACCTGCTCCGTGCCGCCGGAAAACATCCGCGCCCTGTTCCAGCGTGGATATGACACTGCCACCGAACTCGGTATCGACCTCGACTGACCACGCGCACCGTCGGCCGCAGAGATCCGATTTTCGCAGATCCGCGCCGACACGGTACTTGCCCATGCCGCCTACCGACCGAGGAGCTTCCATGAATACATCTGTACCCCTGCGTCATTCGGTTGCCCTTCACGCCGCGGTGGTGAGGCGGTGATCTCGGATGAGCGGCAACTGATGTGGGCCGCCCTTGCCCGCGCAGCGTTGACCGCCCCGTCCCAGGTCCGGTCGTTGATCAGCCAGGTCGGGCCCGAGCAGGCCGCGCACACGCTCACCACCCGCGGCACCCTCATCGAAATACGCGGAGATCTGCGCGATGCCGCCCGCCGCGACCTCGACCGCAGCGCGGCGAACGACGGCTACCTGATGACCCCGGACGATCCTTGCTGGCCCGTACGTCGCCTTGCCGACCTCGACGCCGAACACCTCGACACCACCGCACCGATAGCGCTGTGGACCCAGGGCACCAACCGGAGGGCACTGTCCACCCACAACACCATCGGCATCGTCGGTGCTCGCGCCGCCACCGACTACGGCCGCCGAGTGAGCGCCGACATCGCCGGCGACCTCGCCGACCGCGGATGGACCGTCATCAGCGGCGGAGCCTTCGGTGTCGACGCCGAGGCCCATCGCGCCGTCCTGGCCCACGGCGGCACCACGATCGCGGTCCTGCCGAGCGGACTCGATCACCTCTATCCGCACGCGCACACGAACTTGTTCGCCGAAATCGCCACCACCGGATTGCTGCTCAGCCAATACCCGCCCGGAACACCGGCCGCACGCAATCAATTCCTCGCCCGCAATCGCCTGGTCGCTGCGCTCTCGCGCGCTGTGGTCATCCCCGAGTCCGGGATACACGGCGGAACACGAAACACCGTGCGATGGGCGATGAAACTCGCCCGCCCCGTGTTCGCCGTACCGGGCCCGCGCCGCTCCCCGGCCTCCGCGGGCTGCCACACGATGATCCGCGACGGCGAAGCCGAACCGGTCACCAGCACCGCCCAGATCCTCGCCAGCCTCACCCCGCCTGCTGACCTCACCGGCGGGTCCTCTACTTGATCGGGCCGTCCGCGGATGCCGAGCCGACCGTGGCCACGACGACATCGGATTCGCGCTTGTGTGCATCATCGATGAAAGGAGTTCTCGGTCATGGGGCAGTACTTCGAGGCGATGTTCCTCGCACCGGACTGCGACGAGATCCTCGGCACGATGTTCAGCGGAGTCCTCAAGATGAGCGAGTCCGGGATGTTCGGCTACCACTACGCCCGGCCGGTCGAAATGGTCGAGCGGTTACTCACCCAACCGGTCCGCGTGGTCTGGGCCGGCGAGACCGCCGACCCGGAACCCGATCACCTCGACCCGACCAACCTGCACTGGCGGGCAATGGATGCTCCCCGTCTGCCCCACCTCGATCAGGGACCGGTCGGCCGCTATCTGCTCAATCATGACCAACGCCGCTACGTCGACAAGAACGCGGCCAGCAACCACGACTGGCACGTCCATCCCCTCGTCGTCCTGACCGCCGAAGGCTGGTACGACAACGCCGACCCTATCGGCGACTGGGCGCGCGAGCACATATCCGTCGCCGACACCGTCCCCGGCGGCTTCGAAGAACTGCTCTTCACCTACACCCACCCACCCTCGTCGTAGCTCGGGCGAATCGCCTCGCACGAACCCGCCGAGAACGACGGCCCACCGGCCCCGGTCGGTGACTCACTCACGATCCGAGCGGCTCGATCGCTGCCCGGACCCCGAGGGCCGCCATGGCGCAGGTTCGGGCGTGCCGCGCAGTCCATCAACACATCCAGGAAAGGAATCCCGAGGTCATGGGCCAGTATTTCAATCCAGTATTTCTCGCCACCGGATCCGACACCATCACCGGATACGTCCACAGCAGGGGTACGAAGATGTGCGAACAGGGATGGATCGGCGTCGCCCTCGTCACCGGCGTCGAGCGTTTGCTCATCGAACCGACCCGCGTCGTGTGGGCCGGTGACTACGCCGACCCGGAGCCGAATTCCAGCGACAACCTCTACTTCTTGGCCTGCCGCAAGGCACCGCAACTCTTCGACCCAGACCACTGCCAGCCGACGACTCCGGTCGGCCGCTACATCCTCAACCACGACCAACGCCGCTATGTCGACAAGGCCACGGTCCCGGGCAACGACCGCGGCGACCGGGTTCATCCCCTCGTCGTGCTGACTGCCGAAGGCTGCGGTCTCGGCATGGGTGACTTCGGTGAGTGCGACGACGTGGTCGGTATATGGGCTCGCGACCACATCAGTGTTGCCGACACCGTCCCCGCAGGCTTCGACGAGCTTGCCTTCACCTGCATCGAGAGTTCATGACCCCCGCCGACCGTAGGAGGACCTAGCCATGTCTGAGATCGCTGCTGTCGAGACCCTCACCCGCGAGCAGTACCTGCAACGGCAGTACCACGCCACCGCCGGGCCGAGCACCGACCTCGAGGACACCGCCGTGCTGGAACGCTGGCGCACACAACGGCCGGACTGGCGTGGCAAGTACTGGACGCTGTCCCCCGACGAGGGCGAGGTGTTGCGGCTGCGCCCGATCAACGTCGCCGCACGACGCGCCACCACCCCAGCGGCCTGACATCAAACCCGGGGCGCGATCCCGGGTCGTATTCGTCACTGCCATTTTCGGCGGGGCAGCCCACCTTCATCGGCGGGCTGCCCCGCCGTCTGTCTTCCAAGGAGTAGCAATGTCTGACACCGAAACCGGCACCGCCACAGCAGTACTCGACCGAGATACCGCCACAGATGTCGGCACCGGGCCCGTCAGTGATCCGGACGAAGCCAATGATCCGCCCGCTGATCTGCCCGTGATCGAGGCGGCGTGGATGGAGCCGGCCGAGCTGGTGATCGATGAGAACGTCCGCGAGAGCTTCCGGATCGAGGACCATCCTCTCCAGGTCGCCTCGATCAAGGAACGCGGGGTGAAGGACCCGATCAACGCGATCCGTGAGGCCGACGGCTCGGTGCACGCCGTGGACGGCCAGGTCCGCCTGCTCATCGCGCTCGCGCTCGAGATGAAGAGGGTTCCGGTGTTCATCGTCGCCGCGCCGGTCGGGCTCAGCGAGAACGAGCGTCGTATCGAGCGGGTTTTCGATCAGATCAACTTCAACGAGCGCCGGATCCCGCTGACCGATGCTGACTATGCCGGCGGCATCGCGCTGGCCCTCGACCTCGGCGCGAGCGTGCCCCGTGTCGCGAAGGCGTTGCAAACCTCCCGCGAGACCGTGAAGGCCAACGCGAAAATCGGGGCGTCTCCGACCGCGAAGGCGTTGCTGGAGACCGATCAGTTCAGCTTCGATCAACTCGCGGTGATCGGTCACTACGAAGCCCTCGGCGATACCGAGGCCGTGGAACGGCTCAACAAGAGCACCCGTTCGAAGTTCGCGCACGAGGTCGAACTCATCCTGGCCGAGCGCGCCGCCGAACGCGCCTATCTGGAAGCCGCTCTGCCCTATGGCGCGTATGGGTTTGGCATCCTCACGACCGAGCCCGACACGAGCAGTCCTGACGCACAGTTCGTTCCGGCCGAACTCCTGGTGACCGCCGACGGCGAACCGGTCACCGCGGAGCTGGTCAACACCGAACCCGCCCGGTGGGTGGTGTATCTGCACCGCGAGGAGAACCGGCAACTGGTCGAGAAGAACACCGGCGCGATCGTGGAGCCCGACGCGGTGGACTGGGACACCCAGGACAACCCCGACGCCGCCGCGGCTCCGGGTCTGCTCCACGCCGATCTGGTCGAGCATCGTGACCGGTGGGTGCCGTTCTGCTACCTGCCCGCCGATCAGCTGCCCGACAGCGGTTTCCGGGTCCTGGCGGTCACCGCCGCCCCAGTCGATCCTTCCGATGACGAGGATGCCGCGCAGGCCCGCGCCGAAGCGAACGCCGAAGCTGCCAGGCAGGCCGCGGCCGCTCGTGCGGAGGCCCGTCAGATGCGGGCGCGCGTCGAACAACTCAACATCCGAGGAGTCGCGGCCGCCGAACGGCGCGACGGCGTGCTGCTCAACTTCCTCAGCCGCCGCACCCCGCACACCGCGGCCTCCCGATATGTTGCCGAGTCGATGGCGAACCGCCTCGGCATGAACGATCTGGGCAAGACCCTGCACCTGCTCGGAGTGGGCGGCACCCGTGACGCGTTGATCAAGGCCATCCGGGCCGCGACGCCGGCACGCGCGTGGGTCATCGTCACCGCGATGATCGTCGCCAAGCACGAGAACGGCCTCGATAAGTCGTTGTGGCGCAACCACACCGCCGACACCGAACGGTATCTGCACTTCCTGGCCGAGGCCGCCGCCGGACTCGACTACACCCTCTCCGATGTCGAGCAGGCCGCCGCGGGCGACATCGACTACCGCGACATCGATCTCGCCGCCTGACCCGCACCGTTCTGCCAACCGCACGCCTCGCTGGTGTCGATCGTCGCTGCCAGCGAGGTGGCGCGCCGACCGCTGCCAGGGGTCGGGCACCTCGAAAGTTCCTTGCAATGGGTCTGTCTTCGACTCTGCGTCGGCACCCGGATCCGAGCGCTCGTTTCCCTCGACGCCCTTCGGGATTTCACGCCTCTCCACGACAACGACGCCGATCACGCCCAGATGGCTGGCGGCCGATTCCGATGGCCCGTCAACACCTACCGAAGGAGAACTAGTCATGGCTGGAGATACACCACTGACCGTGATCGGGAACCTGACCGCGGATCCAGAGCTCCGATTCACCCCCGTTTCCCGTGGGTTCACGAATTCCGAAGTGTCTGTTGTGCGGAACTGAAGTGTGCACTGCCTCCTACAGGGCTATCTGACCCGTCAGTTCAGGAACCCGCGGATGTCGCTGAATCCCTTGCTGCCCTATGAACCGCGAAGGAGAGCCTGCGCATGTGGAGTTCGAAGCTGAACTAAACTTGGGCAGGAACTTTCCTCCTTGGACCTGTCTATGCGGAACGCACGGACTCCTGCAGCTTCGAGATTTGAGGTCAGGACAGTCTTAGTGGCATGGCGCCACACCAACGTCGGCGTATCGCTTGCAGCAGTCCCCGCCCCAGCACATGCCGCAGGTCCCGCCACACCTCGCCTTCCTCGGCTTCTCTGGTTTCTCTGGTGGTGGTGGTGGTTTCTTGTTTCCGCTTTCGAGCGGCTCGTACGGCAAACTGCGCCCGCCCATTGCATCCCATTTGCCCGGAGGGTGCTGAGACTGAGCCAGAGAAGGACCGTATCGAAGCGGAACGGCCCCATCTTGGGCGACTGCACGCTCCACGCCTTCGGTAATGCCGGAAGCACTATGCCGGAACGGCGCAGCCAAGGACGGCGCGGCGTCGCGGACCTGGGCTCCAGCGTTTTTCGCAACACCAAGCATCTGCCGAAGGATCGCGTTCATGCGGGTCCGCCACCTAATGGTCAAGGGCTGTCGGGATCGGTAGCAGGGGTTTACCTCACCGCTGAGGCACTACCGGAGAACGGCCAGAGCTCGTTTGCCACATGAACAGACCTCGACCGATTCGCTCCACGAAAGTGTCTACCGTGGCCGAGCCACGCCTGCCGTCACCGTTGGGAATGACCGTCGGGCCAGTCGTCGAACCCAAAACGATGGGCGCACCTCGGGGCCGACACGTGAGTTCGGGAACCTGCGGGTGTGCCTCAAATCCCTTACTGCCCTGCGCAACCGGGAAGAACACTGTCCACTACAAGCTTGGAGGATCATCATGTCCGGAGACACGGTCATTACTGTCAAAGGCAATCTGACAGCCGCGCCAGAGCTCAGATTCACGCCCGCAGGCGTCGCGGTGGCGAACTTCACCGTCGCTTCGACTCCTCGTGTGTTCGACCGCACTACTAATGAATGGAAAGACGCCGACGCGCTGTTCTTGCGGTGCAACATCTGGCGAGAGGCTGCGGAAAACGCCGCGGAGAGCTTGGAGCGGGGCTCACGTGTGATCGTGACCGGACGCTTGAAGCAGAGGTCTTACGAAACTCGCGAGGGCGAAAAGCGTCAGGTGGTCGAGCTCGATGTCGACGAGGTCGGCCCGTCGCTGAAGTACGCGACCGCGAAAGTCTCGAGGGTCAACCGCAGCAACACAAACAGCAGCGGCTCGACCGGCAACGCAGGTGGCGACGCCCCTTGGGGCGCAATGCAATCCGGTGAGCCTGCTTTCGCGACATCCGGATTCGGAGGGGCGGGTGAACCGCCGTTCTGAGCACCGTCACGCCGAGCCGATACTCTCCCCATCGAGGTCGCGGTGGTGGAGGGTATCGGTATAGCGTTCGGCGCCTTTGACACTGAGCCCGAACAGGTCGCACAGTCGGCGGATATCGCCGCCGGTGGCAATGGCCTCATAGAGGATCCGGTCCTCACGAATGGCTTGACAAGCCATGCCGAGAGTCGTGTTGATCCACGTGCTACTCACCGGTCCTGTTCGCACACCGGACTTCGTATTGATCAGGAGATGGGGGTTCACGGTGTCGGGCCATCGTTGCGCGCGGTAGTCGAGCCACGCCGCCAGGCGCTGCCGCACTGGTGGCGCCAGCAGCACGGTTCGATCCGGCAGATGCAGGCGCCCGTCGCGGACGTCGGTCAGTAATAGTGATCGAAGTTGGGCACTGCGAAGTGCGTGGAATCCGACGAGTCCGGCGATGACCGCGCGAGCCGGGTTCTCGGAGATCAGGGCTTCTTGCAGCCGGGTTACTGGGACCGGTAGTGGCACACGGGTTTCCGGTCGGCCGGTGCGGAAGTGTGTGGTCGGGTTGGAGAACACCAAGCGTCGGGCTTTGAGCACCCGGAACAGCGACCGCAGAGATTGGCCGACCAGCGAACGTGGGGTGCCGCTGGCGGGTAGCGCCTGCTTGATGTGGTCACGGGTTATCTCCCGCAGCGTTTCGTGTCCGGCAGCGGCCCAGCCATGCACTGCCGGCATGGCGTGACGGATCTGGCCGCGCACGGTCCCTTCTGCGCGAGGCTTGGATCGCGGCGGCGTCGTGCTGCCCCGGCGCAGGATCTTGAACCAGGTCGACAGTTCATTGCGCATCTGATCGGGAAGGCCTTCGATCTGGCGGGCGAACCACGCGACAACGCTGGGTTCGCGGTCGTCATCGAGCAAACCCGCTGTCGCGAGGACCTCCCGGATCGGTTGCAGCGCAAGTGAAATCTGGTCGAGTTGAGCGACCTCGCTGGTGGTGATCGTCGCGCCGGGAGTGTCTTGCAATGACAGCAGGATCCGGATTCCCTTGCGGGCGTCGACCAACCTGGTTTTGCTCCACCCGTGCTTGCGGGCATGCTCGCACGCGACCTCGTCGAGGTGCTGAGCAATCCCGGCGTCAGGCGGATCGGTGAACCCGAACTCGCGTACTCGCACCAAGTCTCGTGGCAGATCCACCACGGTGAGTTGCCGGTAAGCGACCGGATAGTCGATATGGCTCGGCCGGTCGCGGGTGATCGGGCGAGCCGGTCGTCGTTTCTCGCGGAACAGATCCACCAGGAACAGCTGCTGGCCGTGACGGTTGGCGTCCAGCACGCTGGGCCCATTGCCGTGGGGGCGTTTGCCCGCCACCTGCCGCCAGCACAATCGGCAGAACCCTTCGGCGTTCACCGCGATCACACGGCGACACGAGTCACACGGCATCGCAACCGGGAATCGTCGCCGCAACCCACGGCAGGCCTCACACGACCAGGTCGTATGCCGGGTGACACCCCAGCCGAGGCAATCTCGGCAGCTGTCGATCACCTGCGGAGCGAACCGATGACAGCGTTGACACAGCCCGCCGGAGTAGTAGTCGTGGGTCGACCCACATTTGCGGCAGGGCAGCGGTCTGAAAGGCCCGCCGGGCATGCACTGATAGCAGTGCTGGTCTTGGGGAGTGGCGACGGGACGATCCGCGCAGCCGATACAGGTTCGGGGCGGTGTCATGCCGGTGGCAGTGTCCGGTTGCGTCCGAGGCGTGGAGTGATCGTCGCTATGCCCGTGCTGTTGTCGGCTGCCTTGCGGGGTCGACGGGCGGCGACCTTGTCTGGTTCGCGGATCAGCAGATCGTTTGCCTCACAGCCCAGCACGTGGCAGATCACATCGAGGTCGTCGAGCCGGATCGTGGTCGGAGTGCCGGTCCACAGCGCCGACATCTTCCCGGCGCTGATCTCCAAGCCGGCCTCGACCAGTCGGCGGCGCATCTCGGTCGATTTCCAGATGCCTTGTTCGGCAGCTTTCATTCGCATGTTCCAGCGCATGCGCTCACTCCGTTCCGGTGATCAGTCGGGCAGCGACACGATCGTTGGCGCTGGCCCAGGCGGTCTCGACGTGGTCGTCATGGACATGGATGTATCGGGTTGTCGTGGACAACCATTCGTGGCCGAGGAGTTCTCCAATGGCCTTCAAATCCATGCCGCGCGAATACAACGACGATGCGCAGAAGTGCCGCAGGCCGTGGGGAGTCAGCCGACCCTCCCACTCGGGCAGCCACAGGCTCACCGCCCCAGCCAGTCCGCTACGCAGTCCGTCGTCACCCACGCGCAGGCAGCGGCCGCTGCTCCGGTCCCGACGCTCGCTGGGCAGCAGCGGCGCATCCGCATCCATCCAGTCATCCCCGAACTGATGTCGAATGTCGGTCAGCCACCACTCCAGCAGATCACCGGAGGAGTTGATCGTCGGCACCAGCCTCGGCTTGGGGCCGCGGCCCATACTGCCCTTGCCGAATCGAACATGCAGCTTGCCGTGCTGCCCCAAATCCTGTCGCCAGTCACGGATATCGAGGCGGACCGTCTCACCGATCCGCAAACCAACTCGACGCCACAACGACGCAGCCAGATAGTCACGAGCAGCGGGCAGGAACTTCCTTGCCTCCGGCAACGCCTCACGCCACCGACGGAACAACGCGTCCACCTCATCCTCGGCCGGCGGCACCCGGATCACGCCGCCGTAATCGGCTTTGGCTGGACGGTTGAACTCATCCACGGGCTGAACCACCACATGACCGGTCAGCGAATGAATCTCACCCTGATAGCGACTGATCAGGAACTCGAAGAACCGCGCCACAGTGCCAGCCTTGCCATGCACCGTGCTGCGGGCACGCTCCCGACGCTGCGGCTCCAGAAACCGATCCACATCCTGCGGCTGAGCCGTCCACACATACCGGCCAAGGAACCTGATGAACGCGAAGATCACTGAACGTTCCTGCGCGATATGGTCATCGGTCACCCCGGCGGCCGCGAACGCCAACGCGTATTGATCCACGAGTTCCTGCTCGAAGTCATCGAGCTCCTGCGGCGACACCAACCGTCGCTCCGCTGCTGACGCACGAACCGCAGCAAGCCTCACCACCCCGGCACCGCGGGTTCACTGGCCAAGATCACCGGTCATAGATACCAGAGAACCTTCAGGAATTCCGACGAACCATCGAACTTCGATCTAGCGCAAACGAACCCGCGCTGGCCTGGACGATCACTTGAACAGGAAGGACGAGACGACAAGGAACCTACGGCAGTTGCGATAGCGAGTGTGGCAGTAGCGAATTTCACCGTCGCCTCGACACCGCGGGTGTTCGACCGCAACGCGAACGAGTGGAAGGACGGCCCAGCACTATTCATGCGCTGCAACATCTGGCGCGCTGCCGCGGAGAACGTCTCCGAGTCGCTGACGCGTGGTTCTCGGGTACTCGTGTCAGGGCGGCTCAAGCCACGCTCCTGGACCGACGCTGAGGGCAACAAGCGCAGCAGCCTCGAACTCGAGGTCGATGAGATCGGTCCCACGCTGCGCTACGCCACGGCCAAAGTCACCCGTGTCTCTTCCTGATCCACGACATCTGCGACGGAACCTGCTGCGGCACCGGATCGTTCCGGCCAACTCGTCGGTGCAGGCGTCGGTGCCCAGACGGGTCAGGATCCGTGGCGCGAAGGCAACGGTTGGGGCGGGGCCTCGCCCACTGACGAGCCAGGGTTCTGAACCCGGCGGTTGTGCGTGTGGTGAGGACTGACCGTCTGGTCGACTGCCCGGCCTGACGAGTGCTACCAGTGCCAGCCCCCGCCACGGCTACGGGCCCGCGCCCGGACGTCACCGAATTTCTCGGCGCGGCGCACCAGCCGAGCACCATTCACCGCGTCCTGCGCAGAAATTCGCTGCCGCCCGTCTCGGCGCGTTCCCTCCGCCGCGTCGGGGTCTGTCACTGGTCGGTCGCACTCAGGCCGGTCAGTCGACCAGCCGCCCAGCCCCGTGCCGGGGGTCGTGCCATGCGCGCGTGCCCGGCACGGGGCAGGCCCATTTCTCGGACAGACAGGAAATCGTGATGACTGCTGCTACATGCGTCGCCGAAATTGCCGATCCGGCTGCCGTGACACCGTTCGCCAGTGCCCTGGCCCAGATCGAGTATCTGCTCGAGGTCGACCCGGATCGAGCGCGTGACGAGTTCGCCGCCGCGCTGACCCTGGCTTCACCGCAGGAGCGTGCCTTCCTCGAGGAGGCCGCGACGATCCTGTCCCGCAAGCCCTTCCGCCAGGCGGCCCACGAGCTGGGCTGGATCGCCAAGAACCGGCCCGAGGTGCGCCACATGGTCATCCACCTCACCGCCGATAGCAATCCCGACCTCTACCGCCCGGCCATGCCGGACCCAAGCGAAGTATCGATCGAGGCCGCCGAATGGGTCAGACGCTCCATGCGCGAGTATCGCCGCTCCGACCGCCTCACCGCGACACCCTCGCGAGACACCGATGACGCGCGTTTCACCCCTGAAGCGATCGCCCACCGCCAGGCCCGCCGACCGATCCATACCGCCGGGCGGCGCGGTCTTCACGATCACCACGTGCACGCGTGGCGACGCCGCCAAGATATTCAGTTCGCCGCTTACGCCGCTGATCGAATGTTCGCGATCGAGACCGACACCGATCTCGCTGCCCCGGTACCGAACCCGCGCAAGCCCGCGCACATGATGTGGGCTCACGTCCAGACCGCGCTCTGGGATCGCAGCTATTTCCTCTACGTCTCCGAGAACTACACCGAACGCGACCGCGATCTGCTCGCACCCCCCTCACCGGTCATCCGCGCAGGCAGCGCACGGCAGGGACGCTACGCCGCTCTCGACGACGCCGCTCACAGCCTGCTGGGCGAGGACACCACTGACCGGGCGCGCGGTGATCGCCGCCGAGGTCCTCGCCGTCGCTGGACCAACTTGCCCAAGCGGATCACTCCCGCCGACCAGAAGGAGTTCGCGCGCAAGCGAACCGGCCTGGCCGTGCCGAGCGACTACGACGAGTTCCTGCCCTACACCGAACTCGACGTCGCCGAGGACACCTGGCAGGGCTCGGGGCTGGATTACGACCTCGCCGCGATGAACCCCTACCACGGTTGGCCGTGTGTCGGCTGCTGGATCGACCGCTGCGACAGCGACCTTCGAGTGGTCCACCTCGTCGACGGTCAGCGGGTCAGCGACGACGGCCTGTGCCGCGACTGCCGCGATGACGGCCAGCCAGGCATCGCGCCGCTGCCGGTTCCCTGGGGATTGCAGGAGTTCGTCCACTCCCGCTGCGCCTACATCACGGCCACCCATCCTCGACAGGCTCGCGCCCTGCTCGACCGTATCCGTGCCGCCGCCGCGAACACCGGGCTCACCTGGCGCATCATCACCCGCTGGATGGCGATGTACCTCGAGCAGCCCATCACCACGCGCTCCGCGCCACGCACACCCGCCCGGCGGCGGCGACAGCCCGCGGCCCTCGGAGCCGGACAACGAATCGGCCGCTGCGACCGATGCACCACACCCGGCGTCGTACACGCCGACAGCCTCTGCACCTCCTGCCGTGCCGAGATCGCCCAGCGCCGAGGCACTACCGCCGCCTGAACAACGCCGATCCCGGTTCGCCGTGGCCGCGTCACGCCACGGCGGACCGGGCACCTCTCGCTGCCCAGCTCCCCGAAGTCCAGCACTCATGGGAGACCACGGAATGAACCACTTCGTGTCCGAAAACTGGGCGTGGATCGTCCTCGTCCTCTGGTTCGCCGTCGTGCCGACCCACTGTCAATCCCATTGCCCGCACTGCTGTCCCCGACCGCGCCCGTTCGATCTGGATCAACGCTCGTAGCAACCCGGTCTCTCGACGTTTCTGATCGCCGAGCGCCGACAAACCAGCCCCGACTGGACTTCGACGTACAACCCCGATCCCGGTCCGCCGTGGTGACAACATCCCGCGGCGGACCGGCCACCAACCCCTCCTCCCCACTCAGAAGCACCGCATGTCCCGGTCCAAACTCACCCGCATCATCGCTCGCATCACGCCCCCGCTCCGAGCAACACACTGCCCACGCATCAGCGTCCACCTCAACCAGGACCGCAGCGCGATCGAACGCGGATACCACCCCGGCGATCCCCTCACCCTCGTGTACCGACACCGCTTACCTGCCCTCGCCCCCGCCACCACCGACCAGGCCATCCTCGACAGCGTCTTCCTCGCCATCAACGACTGCCCCGCCCCCGGCTACGACCATCTCGATCACCACTGGGCCGCCCACGGCCTCCGATCACTCAAGATCGGCGACGTCGTCGTCATCGGACGCCGCGCCTACGCCTGCCAGCACTTCGGCTGGGACCGTATCCGCACCCGCGTATGACCCGATCCGGATCCGACTCCGAGCTGAGCTGAGCTGAGCTGGGACTGACGCTCTACCTCAGTCTCAGCTCTTCCACCCCGCACTACCCTCCTCAGCCCCACCCCACCATCGACCTCTTCCTCACTGCTCAGTCCCCATCTCCATCACCCTCTCCGCTGCTCTCACCTCACCCACCTCTCACCTCTCCCCATTTTCTCAAGCAGACCTCTTGCATCTAGGATAACGATTTGATAACGACCAGGGAGTTTGATGGATTTGACACTATCGAGATGGGTCCGACGCCTGGACTAATTCGAATAGCAGGTGCTTGCTGGAGGTATGACCGCGACAATTCATAAAGTCGTGGCAGGCAATGGGTATCAATATTACGTCCGTAATGTCGCCGCGAACGATGTCTCCTCTCGTGGCCGTTCCAGCCTCGCTGACTACTACTCCGCGCACGGGGAAGCTCCGGGTCGCTGGCACGGCTCCGGTCTGGCGGCGTTAGGGCTCGACACGAGCGACGAAGTCACCGAAGATCAGATGAAATCCCTGTTCGGACTGGGCCTTCATCCGAACGCCGACGCGATCGAGGACCGTGTCTACAGCGAGCAGATCCGCCTCGGTGCCAAGCACAAAGATGCCCTCCGCGCGGCCCGGCAGGCGAGTCGTTTAGGTAGCCCTTTCCGGGTTTATGCCGATGTTTCCGAGTACAGAAAGCAGTGTGCCCGTGCGTTCACCGAGCACAATAAAGCGCACGGATGTCATCCCGATGACGCTATTTCCGAGTCGGATCGCGCGCGGATTCGAACACATATCGCGTTCGAAATGTTCGTCGAGGAGTACGGTCGGCCGCCGGTTGATGCGCGGGAATTGTCGGGGTGGGTGGCGCGGAACTCGCGTCCGAACACCACCGCGGTCGCGGGTTTCGACATCACTTTCTCGCCGGTGAAGTCGGTATCGGCGTTGTGGGCAGTGGCACCGCGGGCGGTATCGGAGAAGATCGAGGCCGCCCACCACGCCGCGGTCGGGGATGCGTTGCGGTGGCTGGAGCGGCACGGGATCTTCACCAGGCTCGGCCGCAACGGTGTCCGGCAGGTCGATGTCGAAGGCGTGGTGGCCGCGGTTTTCACGCATCGGGATAGTCGCGCGGGGGATCCGGACCTGCACACTCACGCGGTGATCGCCAATCGGGTGCGCACGCTCGAGGGCAAGTGGCGCACCCTCGACGGCGCCACGATCTACGCGGTACTGGTGACGGTTTCGGAGATCTACAACACTCGCCTCGAGCATCATCTCGAGCAAATGGTCGGAGTGGAGTTCGCCGAACGTGCCGGCCAGGACCCTGCCAAGCGCCCGATCCGAGAGATCGTCGGTATCCCCGCGGAGTTGATCAGCGCGTGGTCGCGACGCGATACCGCGATCACCACCCGGCTCGGGCAGCTGGCCGCGCGGTTCCAAACCCGTCACGGGCGGGAGCCGACGCCGACGGAAATGTTCGACCTGGCCGAGACCGCCACGCTGCAAACCCGCCCGGCCAAGCACCTGTTTCGCTCGCTCGCCGAGCAACGCCGCACCTGGCGGACCGAAGCTGGCCAGCTGCTCGGTGGCCGGGACGCGTTGGCGCGCATGGTGAGCGCGGCGTTGAATCCGATCCGGATTCCCCGTCCGAGGATCACCGACCAGTGGATCACCCACACCGCCCAACGGGTGGTCGAGGTGGTGTCCGAGCATCGCGCGACCTGGCAGGTGGCGAATCTGCGGGCGGAGATCGAACGCCAACTCCGCGGGCAGGTAGCCGGCGAGGAGTGGGAACGCGTCGCCGAGGCGGTCTTGGCCGAGACCATTTCTCCGGCGCTTGCCGTCGCTTTGGACGATCCGGACCTGACCGATCACCCCGAACTCCGTACGGTCCCGACAGTGTTGCGGCGTCGCGATGGCGCCAGTGTCTACTGCTCGGCGTTGTCGCAGCGCTACACCTGCGCGGACACGTTGAGGGTCGAGGCGCGGCTGATCGAGATGGCGACTCAGCCCGGCGCACGCCAGCTTCGGCCCGACATCGTCGAGGCTGCGGTGCGCGACTACAACACGGCCAACCCTGAGCGCGCGCTCAATACCGGGCAGATCAGCGTGATCGAGGGGTTCGCCCGATCACCGTTGCGGGTCCGCACGACCAACGCGCCCGCCGGATCAGGCAAAACCACCGCGATGGCGGTGCTGGCCGATGCCTGGCAGCGCGACGGCGGGCAGGTCATCGGACTTGCCCCGACCGCCGCGGCGGCAGCGGTGCTCGGTGAGTCGATCCACGTGCGCGTGGAGACCGTCGACAAGGTCCTCGACGTCCTGGCCAACCACACACCCGGGCTCGACAACGCCGCGCTCGATCGCGAATTTCCGCCGCCGTTGCCGCAATGGATCCTCGATATCGGCGCCGAGACGTTGGTGATCGTGGACGAGCACGTCAAAATCGGCAACCGCAAACGTCTTCGCCTGCTCGAGTTTCTGGCCGGTCGCGGCGCCACGATCCGCTGCCTCGGCGACCCACGCCAGCTCTCGGCGATCGAAGCCGGCGGTGTCGACGCCGACATGGACGCCGCCGCACCCGACCCCGCGCTCACCCTGACCCACGTCGTCCGTTTCCATTTGACCGCCGAAGCCACGGCGAGTTTGCAGCTGCGCGAGGGTGATCCGACCGCGCTGGGCTGGTATCTGGACAACGGCCGCGTCCACGCCGGCCACCACGGCGCCACCCATGACGACGCGTTCACCGCCTGGAGCGCCGATCATCTCACCGGCCGCGACACCATTATGCTCGCCGCCAACCACACTGTGGTCAGCGAACTCAACGCACGAGCGCGCGCAGAGCGCCTCGCCCGCGGCGGCACCGAGCCCGGTGCGTGCGTCCTTCTGATCGATGACAACCTGGCCTCGGTCGGGGACACGATCCGCACGCGCCGCAACAATCCACGCCTGCGTCTAGGGGCACGCGATTGGGTGCGCAACGGCTATGCCTGGACCGTCACCGCCGTGCACGAGGACGGAAGTCTCACCGCCGTCCATCAACGATCCGGTGCCGAAATCGGCGAGAGTGTGTGGCTTCCGGCGGACTATGTCGGCGAACATGTGCGCCTCGGCTACGCGACAACGATCGATTCCGCACAGGGAATCACCGCCGACACCTGTCATGTCGCGCTCACCGGCGCCGAGTCGCTTCCACAGCTCTACGTCGCGCTCACCCGCGGAATCTATGCCAATCACGTGTATGTGCCGACCGCGTTGGACGGGTCGGAAGGCTCGTTCTGGTCCGAACCGGCGGTCTATCCGCGCACCGCGGTGGAGATCCTGTGCCGCGTCCTCGGCCGCGACGGCGTCCAGAAATCGGCGCACACCATGCTGCGCGACGCACTGGATCCGTATCAACGCCTCGCGCGCGCACTCGATATCTACCTCGACGCGATCGGCCTCTCCGCCGAAAACACCCTCGGCCCCGACGCTCTCGAACGTCTCGACGCCGCCGCCGACACCGTCGTCGCCCACCTCACCGACTGCCCCGCCTACCCGGTCCTGCGCCAGCACCTGGCCACCATCGCGCTGTCGGGCCGCGACCCGATCACCGCACTGCGTGACGCCGCCAACGCCCGCGAACTCGACACCGCCGATGACGTTGCCGCCGTGCTGGACTGGCGCCTGGATGCCACCGGCAAGCACTCCGCCGGCCCCGGACCGTTGCCATGGGCTGCCGGGATACCCGACGGACTTCGGCGCGACCACGACAGCACCCAGCTCGTCGCTCGCGCGCAGATCGTCACCGACCTCGCCCACCAGATCCGCACCGACGCCCGCACCTGGACACCCGCGACCGCACAGCGGTGGGCGCGACCGCTCATCGCTGTGGCTCCCTCGTTGGTCGAAGAACTCGCGATCTGGCGCGCCTCGCTCAACGTCGATGACCGCGACATGCGCCCGACCGGGCGCCCCCGCTACAGCGTCCTCGAACGCGAACACCAGAGACTGCTCGACACCCGCGTGACCACAGCACTCGGCGACCAGCACAACCCAGCCAACAGATGGGCACCGGCCGCCGAACGCATCGAGGCGCGCATCGTGGCCGACCCGTGGTGGCCGATCATCGCCGACAAAATCGAAGTCGCCTCCCGCGCAGGCATCGACATCGCCACCCGCCTCGCCACCGCCGCACCCACCCGGCCGCTACCCGACGAGATGCCCGCCGCCGCGCTCTGGTCACGCCTGGACCTCGAACCCTCCGCCCTCGACACCCCCACCGGTCACACCCTGCGCCCGGACTGGATCCCCGACCTGCACACCGTCCTCGGCCAACCCACCGCCGAACAGGTCATCGCCGACCCAGCCTGGCCGCGCCTCGTCGCCGCGATCGACCGCACCCTCTGCCACGACTGGACACCCCAGGACCTGCTCAGCACCGCCTACGAACTCATCCTCAGCGCCCAACCCGAGGACGCACCCGCACTACGCCCCGACCAACTCGCCCTCGCCCTGGCCTGGCGTATCGACGCCCTCCGCCACGACCACCCCGACCCCCAACCCACCAACATCGCGGACTCGACCATGAACCCACACGACAACCCACCCGACCCAACACCAACCCCGGCGCACCCCGACCACACCACCGAACACCCACCCGGCGGGCCACCGATGCCTTCGCCAGCCGCCGATACGCCAGCGGCGATGTCAGACCAGATCGCCGGCGTCGCGGCGCTGCTCGGATCCGGCAACACGCGAGCGGCCCGCCACGCCTTCGCCGCGTTCACCCGCGAGCTGACCGACGAACAACGCGACATCATCGAACGCATCGCCACCATCCTGCACCGGTATCCGTTCACCAACGCCGTAGCCCGCTTGCAGTGGGCGGCAAGCCGATACCCCGAACACCGCGACCTCATCAACGCCTGCACCCCCGCCCACGACCCCCACACGTACCGGCCAACGGTCCTGCACCCCACACACCGGGCACCGCGCGACCACCGCGACGTCCCCGCCCACGACCATGACGGCCACACCGACCCGACCCGGACCCGGCCGCTCGCCTCCGACGCCGAAGTCGTTGCCGCCCACCAACACCAGGACTACCTCAACACCCGCGGCGACGTCGACGACGACCCCGGCCACGGTAAAGACCAGCAACAATGGCCGATACCCCGCGGCGTCGTCCATCACTACTACGTCGCCAAGGAACATCGAGATCTTCTCCCCCACCAACCCCACTATCCCGAAGGCGACCCGGACTACGACCGGTTCGCCCTCCGCGCCACCCGAGCACTGCCGTGCGTGACCTGCGGGATCGAGCGCGCCGTCAACGACACCCTCCCCAAACCTCCCCGCCGAAGCGACGACGGCCTCTGCGGAGAATGCCGCGACAACAACGCGGCACCGATCCCCGACCACCACCCCAAAGGCCACATCCACGCACGCTGCCACCACCTCGCCGCCACCCACCCACCCGAAAAGCTGCGAGGTCTATTACGCCGCGATTGGCACGCCGCCCGCACCCTCGCCGAACGCCTCGCCATCAGCTCCTGGGCCGAAAACCACCTCCCACCCGAGCCCACACAACCCGACACCTCCCCCGACCCGGTAGAGCAGAACCCGCTTGCCTTGCTCGACGACACCCAGATTCAGCGTCAGATCGCCGACCTCGAATTCCGTATATCTCTCGTCGATGACGACGCCGCGCTTTACGGCCCTGCCCCAGAATCGCACGACGTCGACACCGAGTCCGCGGACATGCTTCACCGCCACCACACCGCGCAGGAAGCGATCCGCACCGCCCGCACAGCCGAGAAAGCACTCGAACAAGCTGTGCGCGACCTGCACGCCCTCAACACCGAAATCGACAATGCCCGGGCACGTTTGGACGCCGTCCCTGGATACCGCCGCAGCGCACGCCGCGACCTACAAGCCCACGTCGAGGCCCTGCTGACCCAGCAGGCTAACGCCATCCGAACGCGAGAAACGGCGCGCACCACCGCCCGCACCGCACAACGAGAGGCCACCCTCTACGCCGGCACACCCGACCACTGGGACCGAGTGCTGGCCAGCCCACCCCCAGAACGCACTGAGCAACGCCCCGTCCCGGCTCCCGACTCGAACGCCGACCGACAGGACCAGGTCGATGACTACCGGGACCAGATCGCGCGACTCCGCACCGAACAACAGCGCCGCACCGACCGGCGACCCGACGAACAACCACAGCAAGCCACCACTCAAGAAGACAATGCGCTCGATACCGCCGGGGCACCGTTTACGCACCAGCCTGAGGATGGCATGGGTCTTTAGCATGCTCAGCTGATCTGGGGTTGTCTAACGCGCAACGATTTGCTCGACAGCCCGCGACCGGTTATGTAGACCGAAAACGCCTTACCTCGATAGCGACAACACCCTCATAGAGGTTCAGACATAGCTGAGGCCCGATCCGAAAATCGGGCCTCAGCATCTCCGCCTACGCCCGTCGAACAGTCGAGCTAACTCTTCTCGCCGGTTCATACCCGCGTACGCGGCACTCCTGGCGGTCTGGTCGTAGACACCGGCACCGCCGTTGCGAAAGCCTCGTTGTCACCCTTGACCACATGGTTTTGATCGCCAATCTGGGCAGCAGCTGATCGCGAATCTTGACACCACCGGTTGGTGGCGGATGTTTGTGGTTGCGAATTTTGACACCGCTTGCAGGATTGTGGTCCTGGCTGTGTTGTGCTGTGTGGACGGAGTCCTGAGGCGTGGTATTGATGGTTGGGCAGACGGCAACTGGACGTGTTGCTGCCCTTACCAGCAGTGAGAATTGTCGGCTGTGTTTGGCTGGCGTCACCTGGTTCGATACAGCTGTGTCGAACCCCACGACAACGCCGTCGATCTTGAGACCAAGGTCAGTTCCGCACTGCGCCGCCTACAGAGACTTCCCGCCCTGGTCGCCGACTTCTTCCGTGCTCCCGACCTCGCCTACTTCCAACCAGGAACCGCCGCAACCAGTTCCGGAGACCTAGCACAATGGCGGCTATGCGCCTGCCCTACGGCGTCACCGGTTTCTGGATGGCCGGACAAGCCGTCCTGCCGGAAATCGATCAACGCGAGTTCCGCAGCGTCTGCCACACGGCCGCCCGGCTGACCAGCGGGTGGGTCACCTGCACCGTACCCGCCGGCTGGACCCGCAGCTTCGTCGCGGTGTCGATCGCGTACCGGGATCACGGACGGGCTGTCCTGTGCAACCTGTCTTTGCCGTTGGTGGCGGTGGCCGAACCGATCGGACCCGATGAGGTCGTCCCGGTCTTCGTCTGCGACCCTCAGCTCACCGAGGTGATCAGCTGCATCTCCCAGTTCCGCGTGCTGACGCCCACCGAGTTGGCAACGCCGCTGGCCGAGTGCGACCTCTCGGAACTGGGCGAAGCGGAACTCGCACAGATCCGCTACTGGAAACCCGAAACCGTCGGCGAAACAGTATTCAACTGGTGGGATTGAACAACCCGCAGTCAAGCATGAACCGCCACAACAGAACTAAGCAACGCTCGGCTTAGCAACTGGGGACGTGACCGGTTGAAGCAGTGTGACCGGATGTTGTGTGCGGTAGATGAACCGTCACGGGTTGGGGGCCGCTTTGCGCCGGTCGCGTTGTCTTTCTATATTCGTGCGGTGACGCGCTGTGGGGAAGATCTGGCTGACTTCGACAGGTTCATGGCCGACTTCACCGCGCCGACCGGGAGTCAGGACCTGATGTTGTTCAGCGTGGAGTATCTGCGGAGAAACAGCAGTCACACCAGTACGACCGCTGAACCGTCCGTCCGCGGGGACCGGGAACCCCACGGACGGCTTCATCCACGCCACGCGTACATAGCCAGTCGTGGGTACCGCGCACGACACGCCGGCCGTAAGGGTAAAATCTGGGACCACGTATCGGTGGATCTGGAGGTCGCTCAGTAGTGATCCGGGGCAGCCGTATCGGTGAACTTTGAGATCGCCCTGGTGGGCATGTCAGGTCACCGGTCGTGTCAGAAGCGAGCTGTAGTGGTGGGCGAATTCAGATCGACCGCAGGGGTCGTCGCGCCATGTGCTGGCCGGGCCAGTGTGACTCGCTGTGGAAAGGTGGCGGTCTTTCCGCGATGCCAATGGGCGCGGGAGGTGCTGCGGGCCTCCGTAAGGCAGGAGATGACTCCGGCGGCACCGGGATGTCCGGGCACAGCAACCGGCGGTAACACTCGGCGGTCCGGTTACCTACCGAAGCGTTGCCTGCTGCGGCGATCTATGCGTGCTGGCGCGATTCAGAGGTGTCGATGCCCCCACTGCGCGAGCTTCTCGACAGGGATGTTCCATGCCCGCACCGCAGAGTTGGGGACGAACGTCGTGATTTCTGGAACTCCCCCGAGCTCCGGAACGGCGGCCAGGAAGTGGAGGTATCTGCCATCTTCGAGCCGAATCGAGAAGGGTTGCTCCTGATAGTCGAGTCCACACAACGACAGCTTGGGTTCATCGGAGAGCCACGGTTGCAGTCGATCCTCGACTTGGGCGAAAGAGACTCCGGTGAGCCAGTCCCGCTGCGGCTGATCCATGGCATAACCGTCGATCACGGAGAAGCAGAGAATCGGCCAGTCTTCGATATTGCTTGCTCGGCACTGCTCGGCCAGTCCAGAGATATCGAAATCGTGCACCTCAGGATTCGGATCGCCCGCAGCCAAACTCACGTAGCCGGCGTCGATAGTCTGGCCGTCGGCGCCGAACGCACCCAAAGCAGCGTCCACCGCTGCGACGAACCTGTTGTACTCCTCGAGCGTGAAGTATTCACTCCAGCCAGGGACGGCATCGCGCGGGGCGGGTGGGTCCATGCACGCGGCTTCCTGGAAGAGAGCGAGGGTTTCCAGCAGCTGGGCGGCGGATTTACGTAGGGTGCCCCGTTCTCGCTCTCGGACCAGTTGATGCAGAAAGAATTCTGGGCTCACACCGTTCTCGAAGTCCGCCGGAGTGTTAGGGCGGATGACCGGGGCGCGGTAGGGGTTGCGGTCGTCATGCGCGCGATCCTGATAGCCCCAGCGGGCCGGCGCGACACGCAACAGGACTTCACCGATGTATCGCAGCGTAGCGGTGGTGAACTCCACGTTGTCCGCCATGCCAACGGCCGCCTGGTCCGGGTAACGCGCGAGCACGACCGGTTCCAGTGCGTCCAGGGAGTCGAGGGTGAAGTCGAAAGAAAAGTTTGCGGGCAGGTAGGAACAGCGCCACTGCCGCAGCGCACTTCCCATGCTGGCTAGCCAGCTGTCCAGAAAGACGCCCGCGGACTCGGTCATGTCCTTGCGGTCCTCGGCCATATACGCCTCGGTTTGGTCGTCCTCATGCACGATGCCCATCTTCGCGTCCTGCTGACGGGCTCCCATCTGCGGGAAGCGTGCTCGACCCCTGACCACGAACATCGGTTGATACACCGACCGTGCCTGGCGGTCCTCTGGTATCGGTTCAGCGATAAAGTGGATGAATCTCGTGAGCAAACGCCGGAGTCACCTGCTCGCTGTCTACCAGGCCCGGCCGACGGCGATCGACACCACTGAAACCGGCCAGCAGCAGTAGCGGTCATCGGTGATCGTCATCCGTTCGCCGAATGTGCCGACGGTTCCAGCGGAGTTTCCTTTCCGCCGTGGCGGAAGCCGCGCACGGCAGCGTGGGCTCGGTGGGGCAGCTCGGACAGGCGAACACGCAGCCGTGCCGGTGGTGCGATGACGAGTACCGCCGAAAGCATCACCGTGATCTGCACGGCCGCGGCTTCCCGGAGACCGGTATCGAGCTTGAACTGCTGGGCGGTGAGGATCATCGCCAGCATCGTCACCGCAGTGAAAGCCATCGTCGAGGGCCAGGTCCACCGCGGCGCGACGGCCGGGCCGGGCCTGGGTGGTGCGGATACTGCTCCACCACCTGGGGAGGCGGGGCCGGCGCTTGTGCCGGCAGGGGGCGGAGGTCGGTCGTCTGTGTCATCGCGGTGCCCTTGCGGGTCGGGGCGGGCCATCCTGGTGTGGCCCGCCGGAATCGATGCGACAGTCCCACGGGCCTTCTCCGAATGTTTCAGTCGAAAGATCGCCTGGTCATGAGCCGGATTGTCTGTGGCCCTCCGGACATTTGGCGCACTTCATCGCCCACCGGGTCGCCGCAACCGTGAACTACTGTGTGGGCCCGAAAAAGTAGTTGGACGATTCCGTTCAAGTTCTTGCGCGTTTTGACATTTCACTCCCGCGAGCTAGGCCGACGGAGGACGGGGTACTGGAATCTGACATGGCTTGGCTTCGATCGCGAATCTGGGCAACGGATGATCCGAATCTCGACACCGCTCGTTGCGGGCGGGTGTTTATGGTCGCGAAGTTTGACACCGCTGTTGGGGTTGCGGTGATGGGTGAGAGGCGGCGATCATGTGGTCGCTCGGTCCCCTGCAACAGGTGTTTGTTCCCCATTCCTGCATGCATCCATTCTTGGGAAGGGCGTGACTGAGCGAGGAGATAGCGTGGCCAGCCGTGACACACGACTGGTCAGATGTGAGAGATCGGATTGCTCGCATGGCCGTAGCTTCGGGTGCGAATGAGGTCTTTGGCGCCGCAGGATTCGGACATCGATTCTTCCTCGAAGAACCGCTGAGCTCTGCTGAGCTGGGTGAGCTGGAAGGCCAGGTGGGGGTAGTGCCGCCTGAGGAGTATCGGTCGTTTCTGTTGACCGTCGGTCGAGGCGGGGCAGGACCGGCTTGGGGTCTGTTTCCTGTCCGTCATGAGGACGGCCGATGGCAGTGGGAAGGTGACGGAGCGGAAATCACCGCGCTGGACACGTTAGCCCAACCCTTTCCGCACATCACGGCGTTCAACCCCGCAGACGGGCTCCCCGAGCCTCCTGAGGACGAGGACTTCGAGTCGGCGGAAGCATACGAGGAGGCGGAGGAAGCGTACTGGGACAACTACTATCAGGTCATCGATGCACCTGAGCATTCGGTCGGACTGATCTATCTGTGCCATTTGGGCTGCGCGTATCGCGAGGCGCTTGTCGTCAGTGGCCCGGCAAGGGGGCAGATGTGGGGCGACAACAGAGCTGATGGTGGTGGCTTTTCGCCGCTAGTTGACGGTTGTGGAGTCACCCAGGGTTTTGCTGTCTGGTACCGGCGATGGCTCGATGACACCGAAGCCCAGCTCATGATCCAGGCGCCTGACGCGCCGGCCTAGTGTCGTTCCGATGGCTCGGTACTAGATTCCAGTCTCAAAGCACAACGGCCTCTTCGATTTGCGGGTCCCAGACGACCAGACCGAACTCGGTGGCGAGTTCGAGTATCGCTTCGATCGCTTGTGTGCTTCGCGGTGAGTAGCTCAGGCACATGCTCACGTGGTCTATGCCGACGTCGAGCGGCATCGACATCCAGGGGCTGTCCTCGGGATAAGGCGGGTAGTCCGGGAACTGGGTCTGCAGCGATTGATAGAACTGGACTATCCGATCGTCTGGGGAACCCTCGACGTGATCTTTACCGGAGCTGCATCGTTCGGCCATTGCCTGTGCGGCATCCTCATCGGCGGAGTCGCTCATGGCTAGAACTAGAAGGTCGAAACTCATCAGCTCATCTTTGATCAATCGTGCTAGCAAGCCTCTTGCCGCCAGTAGGAACACTGGCTGGTGGGAGTTCATCAGTCTTTGCCCCGGCTTGTGTCGCTTCCGGTCCAATACTGGTTCCGGCACACATTTCGTGAACGGGAGTGGTGTTGTTCAGTTGCTCAAAGGATTCGATCTCGGAGAAGGTCTCACCTGGTGGGTTCTGCATCGGGATGTTCAGCAGGTCACTTCGGGTTTCCACTGAACCGCCCCGAGTTTCCGGCCGGCTTCATGGTTGAGTATCACCGGCTGGGATAGGCCGAAGTTTCCACCCGGCCGCAGCGGACCGGCCGGTGCTGCTCAGAATGGCGGCCACGTATTTGGACAACCCCCCGCGTCCCCGCGAACATCAGCAGGCTGAATGGCGTAGTCTTCCGGCCGACTACCGACGCTTCGAGGGAGCTGCCCGATGCCCGACCGCCATCTGATCGACGTCCACATCCTGCTCGTCGATGGCGATCGGCTGCTGTTGACGCAGCGGGGTGGGAGCGATGCCTTTTCGGGGCGCTGGCATCTTCCTTCGGGCAAGCTTGACGCGGCTGAGCCGGTCACCGCGGCGGCGGCACGCGAAGCCTACGAAGAGGTCGGGGTGGTGATCGATCCGGCCGACCTGCGTGTGGTCCACGTGGCCCATGTCGCGGGGTCCGGGCCTGAGCCTCGGCTCGGGTTGTTTCTGCACGCGCGACGGTGGCAGGGGCAGGCCTACAACCGGGAGCCCGACAAGTGCAGCGGCCTTCGTTGGGTGGGGCTCGATGAGATAGGCGAGCTGGATGTGATCGAGTACCCAGCCGTCGGCATCCGCGCCTATCTGGAGGGAGATGTGGTGGCGTTCAGCGAACACGGCTGGGTACCGGTGGCGGTTTAGGCCCGAAGGCGGGCGTACTGGGTGCGGGACAGGTAGCTCAGCTTGTCGCGGACGTAGCTAATCGGTGCGTCTGAAAGCTGCAGTCCGACGGAGAAGTTGAACTCGTCGCGGCCGTACATGCTTTCATCGACGCCCCCGGCGGTCAGATCCACCGGCGCGTAGTCCAGCAGCTGCTCGGGTCGGTATCGCCCGGTGGCTATGAGCCGTGCCCACTCTGGGGTGCCAGGGTAGGGCCGGAACTCGAACACGCTGGCGCGGAATCGGCCTGGCCGGTGGTTGGTCGCCTCCCACAGGCGCTCTACCAAGGCCTCAGTGTCGTCCATCTGCTCCTTGGTTTCGCCGGGGAATCCCAGGATGAAATAGCCCTTCACACTGATGCCGCGGTCGAGTAGCCGTTCGACCACCCGCACCGCCATGTCCGGGCTGATCCGCTTGTCGATGTAGGCCAACATCGCCTCGTTGCCCGACTCGACACCGAGGGCTACCTCCCGTAATCCGTTGGCAGCAAGGGTGTTCAGCGTGGCGTCGCTGGCACGATCGAGGACGTTGATGCGGCCGGTGGCGTCCCAGCGCGCCCACTCGCCCACTCGCTCTGCGGTGAATCCGCCCATCATCGTGTCGATCACGCGCCGTGCGCCGAGAAACAGATCGTCGACGAAGCGGAACGCCGTCACGCCTTGACGGTCTCGCAGCTCGCACATCTCGGCGATGATGTTGTCGGACTTGCGGGTTCGGATTGTGACGTCAGGGTTCGCTGACACCGCGGCACCGCAGAACGAGCAGTTGTAGGGGCAACCCCGAGCGCCGACCATGTTCGCCTCCCAGCGGGCGGACTCGAAATGCGGGTCCTGGCACAGGTACCGGCGGTCGACGAAGGGCAGCTCGTTAACCGGTGGGGCCAGATGGTGGTTCATGCCCGGCATGCCGCCGGTCACCGGTGTTTTCAGCACCGGGTCCAGCCACATCACGGCGGGAAGCTGGGCGCGGGCGCGGTGGCCGGCGAGCAGCTCGCCCGCGCGCGTTTCGGCCTCGCCGAGTACCAGGGCGGCGCAACGGCTCATCCGTGGGTCGGTGAGGATCTGCGTCGGCATCGCCTTGGCCTGATGCCCGCCGAGCATGAGCCGAATATCGGGGGCGAGGCCAGCCGCGATCGTCGCCGAGATCTCGTAGGTCGGTGCCAGCAGATTCATGCCCGCCCAGCGTGGCCGTGCGGCGTTGACGATGTCGATCGCCTGCTGAATTCCGAGGCCGAGGGCTTCGGCGTCGAGAACCCCGATGTTGTAGCCTTGCGCTGCGGCGTAGGTAGCGATATACGCCATGCCCAGCACTGGCAGGGTGAAGTCGTTCACGCGCGGCCTGAGCGAATAGTCGCGCAGTGGCGCGTTGATCATCACCATGTCGAGAGTGTGGTGCGGGTCGGCCCCCACGATCAGGTCATGACGTGGAGCGAGCGGATTTTCCATGGCTGATCCCCCATGCGAGTGTCAGAAGTGTCCACGCGGACACATGGTCACCGGCCACCTGTTCCCACGCGGCCCCGAACGCGGAAGCTGTCTCGGGCCAGTCTCGGGCCGGGTTCAGCGCCCGCGCCCAGGTTTGGACTGCGTGGTCGGTGTACGGGTAGAGCGCGAAATCGTTGGTGTAGTCGGCCATGGCGGCCTTGGCGGTCCACGGTCCGATCCGTGGCACGCGTTGCAAAAGGGACACCAGATCGACTGCGGCCACCTCGTGCCATTCGTCGCCGTGGTCGAGGTATGCGCGGGCGGCCTCGCGTAACACCGGCATTGGGAACGCTGCCCCGACGTGCCGGAAATCGCTGTCGGACAGTCTGAGAATTCGATCGGGGTCGGGAAACAGCCACGCTGTAACCTCATGTTCAGCGCTGGGTACCGGCTCGCCGTAGGCGGTACAGAACCGCGTGTACCGGTCGCGAGCGTGACCGGCCTGAATAACCTGCCGCATGATCGCGGTCGCGAGCGCATCCCACAGTGACGGATTGGCGACGCGAACCACCGTGCCAGCCGCCTTCAAAGGTGCCAGCAGATCCTCCGGGCCCTCCAGCGAGAAGGACGGAACGACAGTGTCGGTGCGAATCCGGCCCCGACCGCCGCCCGGATGGAACATGCCGTCGCCGTCAGCGGTAAAGGTGAACGTGATCAACGCGGCGGTGTCGCCGCTGGCGACAGCGCGGTAAGCGATCCTGTCTTCGGTCCACTGCCAGCCAAGATGGTCAGTCATGATCATGCATGTCTCCCTTCGGTTTCCGGGTCAGCAGGCACGTTGCCGAGCAGCGGAAGGATCAACTCGGCGACAGCAACGGCAGTCTCGTGCGGCGAGAGCCGCGTGCAGTCGATCACATGGACCGGCCAGCCCCTCATGCGCAGATCCTCGGCGACGCAATCGAACAACTCCAGCTCACGGGCGGCGAAGTCGCCGGCCTGCTCGAACCGGTTGTGCGCGCCGCGGACACATACCCGCTCGGTGATCACTGGCGGATCGGCGCGCAGCACCACCGCGATTTCGGGCACCCGCACACCGGCGTTCAACGCCCACACCGTCGCTGACGGCACGCCATCGAGCACCTGGAGCGTCAACGATGACGGCAGGTACCGGTCGCATAGCACCACGCGACCCGCAACCAATTCCGGCTCGATCTCGGCGGCCTGCTGATGATGCCGGTCGCCGGCGACCAAGCACGCTAACGCCATTCCCCGATCGGTGTCGGTCGCGGAGCGGATGTGTGAACCCAACTCGCTCGGACTCGGCTGACGCGTGCTGTGCACGGCCACCCCGATCCCACGCAGGTACGCGGCTGTCTCGGCGACTGTGCTCGACTTGCCGGTGCCCCCTGCCCCGTCGATGGTGACCAAGACGCCGGAGCTTGCGGAACGTGGTGGAGCGCTACTTCCGCCTACGCTCGGGACGCCAGGCCAGTCGTCGAACCACCGCAGCTGCCACAATCCGGCCATGGCACCCAGCAGTACGCCGGTGTGCCACAACCCGAAAGGCAGCGCGCTCAACGACGTCACTACCGTGTCCCAACGCTGACGCAGGTTGCCGCTACCAGTCATGTCCGCTCCTGCCAGCCGGTGCCGCACGCTTGTAGTCGAGCGGGGCCAGGTGCTCGATGTCGTTGTGGCGCACCCGTTCCCACCGCCACGCCTTTGCCCCGAGTGGGCGTCGCAGCCATTCGGTGATGGAGCAATTGGCGGCCGGCGCGGTCACGTTCGCCAGCGAGTAGGGCGCCCGGTACAGGTACTGCTCGATCCCGAGAATCGACTCACGGTGACACACCAGCACGATGGTTTGCCCGCCGTGGTGGCGCTGACTGAGCCGCTCGAAGTTCGCACCCACCCGAGCAACCCATGTCGACCACGGCTCGGCGTCGGGGGCGATCGGCCGGTCAGGGGTGAGCGCAATCGGCGGATCATGGCTGGTCAAAATCTTTATCCACGACTGGCCCTCTGCGGTGCCGTAATACGGAGCGGGCAGCTTGCGCGGCACCGTGAGCCCGTGCTCGCGCGCGATCCGCTCCGCAGTCTGCCCCGCTCGTTGCAGATGAGTGCTGTAGACCGCGGCGATCGCCCCGGCCTCTTCCACGGCGAGGTACTCGGCCACGGCCTCAGCCTGGGCATGGCCCCATGGACTCAGACCGCGACACGTGCGTTGGCCTGCCACCACGTCTTCGACGTTGGCTATCGACTCGCCGTGGCGGACTACCAGCACCCGCAATCCCCGTCTACCCCGCTGCTCGGCGGGCTGCTCGTTCACGTCGGTCATTGCTTGCTCCAATGCAGAGAGGGCGTATAAGGCTGGTGGCTGTTTCGATCTCGGTCGGCGTTCGACACGCTCGGGACACACAGCCTGTCCACCTGCACGCGCAAGCGTTTGACTTCGCTGGCCAGCACCATCACCGCTGCAAGCAGCATCGCGCGCAGGACTCTGTCAGTCATCAGCTCGTCCCTTTGTCGTATGCGGCCTAGATAGTCGGACATGTCGTTCCCGCCTCCTTTGTTCGACGAAGAATCCGGTTGTGCCTGTCCCCCACAGTGTTTCGATGCTCACGGTCAGGGAGGCTTGAGGACGGCCGCGACGCTCGGTACCCGGCGTTTACCCTCGGCAAGATCGTCGATCAGGTCCTGGTAGCCCTTGCTCAGCTCCCCCAGCCGCATCTGTGCGTCGTAGAACACCGGGCTTGGGGCATGCGCCAGCGCGACGAAGGCCTCCATGGTCAGCTGAGCGAGCTGGTCGACGACCGCCCCGACTGTCTGTGTATGGATGCGCGCGGCCGGATCCGGTATCGGTGTCGACACCTCGACCCACAGATCGATCTGGTACCGCAGCCGAGCGCGCTGGTCCTCGATCGTCTGCGACCACGGAGTGCACTCCCGAATCCGATGCAACTCGGCCAACTCACCGGCTGCCTCCAACAGCGGGTTCTCGATGATGGTGGTCAATCCCCGGCAGGCCGCCAAAACCAGCTCCGCCTCAGGCAGAGGGGGTGTCATGGCAGCTCCCTGGTGTCCGGCGGTAGGGGCACACGGCCCCGAAGGTGATGTCGGCCCATTGGGTTGCCAGCACAGCGAGGGAGGTCCAGGCAGCATGGACCGCCTCCTCGTTGGGTGGGCAGGTCCGCAGCGTGCTCTCGGCCGTCGCCGCCGCGGCGGCCATCCGGTCGATGCAGGCACCGAAGGACTCATCGATCGATGCTGAACGGTGGACGTGCGCATCAGCCCACGTGTCGATGGCGTTTATCAACGCGGCGCGGCGTCGGGCGGACAGTTCCCGCCGATAGCCGACATACCGTTTGCGATGAAGTCGGGCCAACGCGCACGCACATTGCGCGACCGGATGTCCACTCGAACACGCGGCATCCCACCCGCGGAACGCCGCCAGCAGCTCATGCCAAGTCGGCAGGCCATCACCCCCCGCGCTGGACGCGGGCGCGGTCATCGCTACGCCGGATAGCGTCATCGCTGCATCTGGGAACTGCGCCCCACCAGCGATACGCAGGACAGAACTGCTTCGATGATCTCCGTGGCGCGTGGGCGGAATCCGTCGGTGGGCTTGTCCACCCACTCGCGGTATCCCACACCAGGATCGGCCGACAGCGCGGGCAGCGCTATATAGGCGCCGATCGGAACGATAGATACGTTGTGGCGGAACAACTCTGGCCACAGCCCAGTCTCGCTAGGCAGGTCTGGGCAGACGAGGAATGTCCACCTCTTCGAGCGTGGATGGGAGATGATCGGCGCAACGCTGTTGTTGGGCGGTACTTCCAACCGAGCCTTGACCCGGGCGCCAATCTTTCCAGGCATCGTGACCGCCCCGATATCCCCGGCCCGAAACTCTATTCGTGCCAGGTCGGTCAGCACGCGGGCGGGCAACCCGCATGTGGTCGCATAAAACCGGCACAGCGACTCCAGAGCGGCAGTATGGCTGGGGTGGATCGCACGGTTATCCATGCCGGGCTACTTCCGTCCTGAATGTTGACCGTCGCTCGTCGGGAAGCGGATCGACGAAGGGCCAGGCCGCGTCGTAGCGGACGGCGAACACGAATCCGATGGTCGCCGCCACAGCGACCGCGGAGATCTGATGAGCGGGCATTGGGTATACCCCCAGACGTGTGATGTGTGTTGGAGTGCACTCAACGTCGTGGACAGCCTGGACGGGAGAGCCCAACCGGGACGATTAGAAATCGGGACCTGCGACGATGGGTGCGAGTCTCAGATTCGCACCGTTGACAGCTCTGGAGTCCCACTGAGGTCCCACCATGTACTACTGGAGTCCTAATGGCATTGACTCCCAGGTGGCGTTACGCTTAACGGCGCGAGGGGCCACTTCCGACCGAGGGATCGCGTATGGCAGCGGTGGGCATTGGCGAGCGCATCGCCATCGAACGCCACAAATCAGGCAAGACGCAACGGCAATTAGCCAAAGCGATGGAGTACAGCCTCAAAATGGTGCAAGCCGTTGAGCAGGGTACGAAGACGCCATCGCCGGGGTTCATTGGAGCTGCCGCGAAGGCACTCGGCATCGATCAGGACGTTCTGCGGGGTACGCCGTACCGAGACACTCTCGACGAGGACGGCACGCTGGAAGGGATCACCGAACTACGTGCGATCCTCTGCGAAGGCGAATATGTACAAGGTGTGCAAGCTCCGCCGCTCGGCGAACTCAACGCGACCATGCAGGCCGTCAACGACGAGGATCGCAAGGGGAATAGCCGAAAGGCGCTTGCTCGATTGCCGCTGCTGATCCGGCAAATGTACGGAGCACTGCACGACAACCCTGATGATCCAGCAGTGTACGAGTTGCTGTGCGCCGCCTACAATGCCGCAGATCGGATGTGCCGGCGATTCGGGTTCATGTCGCTGACCATCCCCGCGGTCGACCGATACGACTGGGCCGCAGCACGTTCCGGGGATCACCTCGCATCAGCCGTGGGGAAGGTCATGCGCACCCGCTTGCTTGTCTATCAGCACAGCATCGACCTAGCGCTGATTTTGGTCGATAAGGCGCTGATCGAGGCGCAGGGCGACAGCGAGGATGCCCTCTCCGTTCTAGGCGCTGCTCACCTGGCGGGCGCGGTCGCCGCAGCTCGTGGGCTACGACTCGATGTTGCGCGCGATCATATTTCCGAGGCCCGAGCGATCGGTGCACGGCTCGGCTTTGAGACCCGCGCCTACGAAACCTTGTTCGGCCCAGGGAATACCGAGATTCATTCAGTGGGCGTCGAGCTAGAGGCAGGAGATCCGGGAAAGGCGGCCCGGGAAGGCTCGGCGCTGATCCTTCCAGCGTCTATTGCTAAGACTCGGGCCGGGCACCTGTGGCAGGACATCGCGCGAGGCTTCGTGATGACTGGTCAGCCGGACAAGGCGATCAAGGCACTAAATGTCGCACGGAAGATCGCTCCACAACAAACAAGGCTCCATCCGAGCGTGCGCGAAACTGCGGATGCGATTGCCGCCGCTGAGAAGCGAAGCACCGGCAGCACTGCCGAGTTCGTGCGCTGGCTCGGCGTCACTGTGTAGAAAAACCTCAGTGCTGGTCGTCGATATCGCCAGAGGGCAGCTGGTAAGTGGCAACGATGAGCGACGGGACCAGGGCAGACTGGAACCGGCTTTTCTCCTAACCGCAGGAGGCGGTGTCGCGGATTCCGGCGGTCATCTCCGCCTGCTGAGCTCCGTGGTACGACTTCCGCTCACCTTGAGGTCTTGAGGTCGACTATCGCCCCGGCGATCGTGGCGTCCTGGTCGAACGACTCCCCGTCGTCGCGCCCATCTGGTTGAACGTCGCTAACAGTTGCAGCGCGCCCTTCTTTGCCGCTCACCACGTCGGCTCGGCTTCCCATCGGTCTGTGTCCGTGGTGCGGGCGACGCGGCCGAGTTGGACGTCGCCGAAATGGATTCCGAAGCCGAGGGTGTCTTCGTGGCTGAGTTCGTCGATGAGGTGGTGTGCGGTGGTGATTGATCTGTCGGGGTCGTCGTCGGCGGCGGTGGTCAGGTGTGGGTGGGTGATTTGGATGGGGCAGGTCATGGCGTCGCCGAAGGCGATGAGCCGGCGCCGCTGCGAGGTGATCTGGTAGGCCGTGTGTCCGAGGGTGTGTCCAGGAGTTGCGAGTGCCTCGACTCCCGGGAAGATTTCCTCGCCGTCGTTGATGGGATGTACCTGGGGTGCAAAGATTTCCAGCATTTCGGCAGCGATACCGTCGGTGGCGGCGAGTTCACGGTGAGTCCATTCCGTTGCGCTGATGAGGATCTCGGTGTGCGCGAACGGTGTCTTCGATCGGCGTGGTGCGCGTTGCCATAGCCAGCCGAGATGATCCAGATGCAGGTGTGTCAGTGCGATCAGATCGATGTCTCGTGGGATTTTGCCCACGGCTTCAAGGCTTTTCAGCAGCATTCCGCCGCGGAGGTGACCGAACGCCGACGGTAGCGCCAGGGGACCGAGTCCGGCGTCGATGAGGATGGCGTGCTGGCCGAATTCGACCAGGAGCGCGCCGACGCTGGCCACGAGGTAGCCGTAGGGATTGAGCAGGTGGTTGTGCTCGGTCCAGAGGTGGTCCTCGGAGCCGGGAAACCAGGCGCGGGGTTCGAGCAGGGCGACGCCGTCTGGTAGGTAGGTGATGCGATACTCGCCGAGTTGGTGGCTGCGAATCGGGGCAGCGCAGGCGTGCCGGTTGAGGCCGAGGGTCATGGGGCCATCTCCTGATCTGAGGAAGGGTCTGTGCGTGGTGGTCTTGCCCAGCGGGCGGCCGCTGTACCTGGCCGTATTGGGGCGGCAGGGGTCTCGACGGTTTCCTGGGCCGGCCATCACGCGAAGGACGGCCGCGGTTGCTCCAGCATTGCGGGTGCATGGCCGTGTCTCCCGGAATCTGCGGGTTCGGGCACTGGTGCTCGTGGGGAGTGCCGCCGGTCCGCGCTCACAGCCGACTCGCTGGTGTCTGACCGTGGACTGCGTCGACTCCGGCGGGCGCTGTTCGCGAACGGTGGGCAGCCAGTGGTCGGAAAACGCGGCGGTGGCGGCGATGGTGGCGGCGGCTTGTTCGGCGCCAGCGGGGGTGCATCGTCCGAAGCCGCAGGCGGTGGTGACGGCGTGGGCGGGCCGGTTGGCGGCTCGTTCGAACAGGCGCAGGCTGATCATGGAGTCGAGCAGGCTTTTGGGTGCCACTACGCCTGCGCTCAACGTCCATTCCGGGTCCAGGTGTCGCAGTGGTGTGTAGAACTGGGAGTCCAGCGGCGCGGGTTCTGCCCCGTAGGCGCAGGGGATGTGGGCCATCGGCAGGGGTGTGCCGTCGTGGCGCAGGTGCCGGGCCAGGGGGTTGAGCAGGGCGACCGCGGGGCCGAGGCTGCGGGGCTCGAGCATGGCGGTGTGGCGGTAGTCGCCGTAACACAGGTGCAGGCTGCTGTGCGCGCCGAGCCGGTGCAGGCGGGTGAACACTCCGGCGAGCTGGCGGGCGATCATGCCGGCGACCATCCTCACGGCATTCAGTTCGGTGGCTTTCACCACCGCCAGGAGCGCGACCGGCGATTCGACTTGCCAGGTGACGATCGGGCCGTGGCTTCTGGTCAAGGTCGCGATCTCGTCGAGGATCGCTTCGGTGAACACCGGCACATGGCGCAGCGCGGTGGTGAGCGCGCCGAGGTTGCTCAATGCTTTCAGGATCGGCAGCCCATCGGCGGTGGCCGCGCCGGCCAGTGCGAACAGACTCAGGTCGAGCGAATTAGGTTGGCTGAGTTGAAGTTTGACGTCGCCGATCTCGGTTCGCTCACGGCGAAGGGCGGTGTAGTCCGCGATGATGTGCTCGATTTTGTCGAGGCGGCCCATTGTGAGGTGTTCTGGAGCAAGGGTGACACCGGGACGGATTCGCCCGGGGGGCATGTGGTTGTAGTCGGCGTAATCGTCTGCGCTGCTGTCGAATTCGAGGACATCGGTGCGGGTCTGCAAGTCGCGCAGGTAGGCGATGATCCAGTTGGGGTCCAAGTCGCAGGGCAGTGCGGTGAGTGGTTGCCCTCCGGTGTGGTCGAGGATCCATTCCATCCCCTGACGGGGGCTGCTCATGAGGGTTTCGGGCAGGCTGCCGACGAAATGCACGTGGCGCTTCATGGTCGTTCCTTCCAAGAGGGTGAGATGCGAAGAGGGGCAACGGGTTCGGGTGCGGCATCGTTGCGCCGTCGGGCGGTCAGGGATCGTGCCCGTGGTCGGGTACGGCGGTGATCGCAGTCGAGCCGGGATCGGTATCCGCAGCTGTGTCCACGACGTCGGCGCCGTCGGCGAGCGTTGCGGCGGTGATCGCGGCGTCGATGTCGGCTCCGGTGTCTGATTGCTCGCCCAGTACGGCGGTCAGGGCTTGGCGGGCCTGTTGGATCAAAGACGCGGGGTCTGGCGGTTGCCGAGCCGCCGGATCGGGCGCTGTGACGTCCTTGTCCGAGTTGGCCCGGCGCAGGTTCTTGAGGGAGCGTCGTACGCTGGCGGCGATCGAGCCCGCTGCGTGGCGTCGCCACATCATGTCGAGATCACCGGGGCTGTAGCCGAGGAAATCGCTGACGCGGTCACGCAGTTCGTCGTCGCTGACAACGAAGATCTCGTCGCGGTCACTGGCCGAGAGGGCGACCGAGTCAGCGGTGCGGGCCGCGCGCGTCCACAGCGCCTCGAGGTTTCTGCTGAACTGATGCGCCTCCGCCGGATTCGGAGTAAGGGCACCTGATATCTCGGCCAGCAGGTGTTCGCGCACGGCCAGGACCGCGGCCATTTCCGTGATTTGGCGGGTGTCGGTGATAACCCGGCTGGCGGTGCGGCGCCGCGGTGGCGTGCTCGCGGCGGGCAGGCGCTGCTCGGGGGTCCATTCGTGACCGTTGTGGCCCAGCTGGCGTGCGTGGTCGACCCAGCTGGGCGGAATACCGTCCCCGTACGCGCGCGCCTCGGTCAGTTTCCGTTCACGCTCGACCACCGACAGCCGCTTCAACTCGTCGTTCTCGTAATGCGCACCGCGGTAGCCGGTCGAGGCGCCTGCGCGCAGATACCTTGCCTCACTGGCTAATTCATGGATCCGGCCCAGGATCGCAGCCTGATGGGCGGGTAGATCGCGAACCCGAAGCTCCCGTTGCGGTCGGGTCATCGCCCGAGCCATTCGGCCTCGGAGAACTGCGGCTGCGGAACCTTCCGGTCGGGATCAGCGTCATAGCTCCAGGTATCCGGCTCGGGATTGTCGCTGAATAGTGAGGAACCCGTCCAGGTTTCGACGACCTCAATAGCTGGCGACTCGGATTCGGCAGCCGCGACGGCAGAGGCGATCTCCGCTCCGCCGGTTGCATCCTTGAACGGTCGCACCACGCGTGGCAGTAGGCTGTCGATCGCCGTAACCAGACTTTCGACCGACGCCACGGCGTCAGCGGTACCGACAGCGATGCCGGCGACACCGAGCGCGACGGCTTGCAGTGCGTAGTCGCGGGTATCGATGTCGGCGGCGTTGTTCCACGGGTTGGGCGGCCTGTCGACAGACAGTCCCATCACCCATTTCGCCCCGGGGTATGCCCAGTCCGCGGGGGTACCCCACAGCTGTTCGCCGAGTTCGGCGTCAAGTCCGAGCAGGTTCGCAATTCCGTTGGTCCGAGCCCGCAGTGCCCGCAGATTTCGCTTGAGAAAACCGGGCACGGATTGCTCCGGTATCGGGCTGCGCATCCGCTGGGCAATGTCGAAGACAGTCCATTCCTGGAGGAGCTGCACGTCCGCGACCAGATCGCCCAGGACTCGGTCTAGATCGAGGGGTTCGGCAGGCGGCAGGGAAAGATTGGCACGCCAGCCGATGCCGTTGCTTCCGCGTTCACGGACCTGATCAATCCACGCCTTCGGCACTCCGCCGGCATAAGCTGCCTTTTCCAGTGCTTCTCGCTGCGTCGCACGACTGTGGTAATCCTCGTACCAGAGCCGTGGCAGCCGTTCGCCGGTTTCGGCTGTGCGTTGATTTGCCGTGTCGGTCATGGCGGCGAGCTCGACGGCCTGATTCTGGAGCGCTTTGAGTACCTTCCGTTGTGCCGGTGTCGGTTTACTCATGAGGATGTCCTGGGGTGGGTGCGTCGGCGAGGGCGCGGAAGTCCGGTCCGAAGCCCAGTCGTTCGGTGGGTGTTTTCGCCCCTGGTGGGCCGAACCAGGCGGTGGGGATCGATGCGCTCGGCAGGCCGGGGCATTCGGTGTGCTGGTCGGGGGTGCAGCGATACAGCGGGCCCCTGGCTGCGTCGAGGACCTCGCGCAGGTGCATGTCGATATGGCGCAAGAACAATGTGCTCATCGCGGCGGGGTCATCGGCGCGGACCGCGGCCTCGAAGGCGCGATGAATCGCGGCGAAGCGCAGCACGACGTTGCGGTGCCGCCACCACTGCCGGCACCAGCTGTACTGGCCTTCCCGGTTGTTCGACGCGATCCGTACCGAGGTCACCGGCAGCAGCCACTCGTGCACGAAGTCGGAGTAGTGGGCGAACAGCCTCGGCGGGGGTGGCTTCTCCCCGGGTGGCGTCGGTGCCGGTGTGGGGGTCGGCCCGAACCAGCCCGCCGGCACCGGGTCGAACGGCAGCGACGGGGTGCTCACATGGGTCAGGCGGGTGCAGCGGTAGAGCGGGCCGTTGGCGGCATCCATGATCGTGCGCAGGTGACTGTCTACCGAGAGCAGCCATGTGCTCAAGCTGGTGCCCGCACCGGAGCGGCGTTGGCCTTCGAACGCGGTGTGCAGGTGCGCGATGCGGACCGCGACGGCCCGATGCGCCCACCATTGCGGGCACCAGATGTAAGTGTTTTCCCGGTTCGCCTCGGCCAGGCGCACGGTGACGTAGGGCCACAACCAGTCCTCGGCGAAAGCGCCGAAGTGGCTGTAGCACGGTGCTTTCGCCGACGATCCGGTGCTGGTGCTGCTGCTCATAGGTCTTCCCCGTCGTCGAGTTCTGTGGGAGTGGGCGGTAGGGCGATGGGCGCGGCGGCGGCTTTCTCGAATCGGGCCAGCGAGGCGTGGATCAGCGGCGCGTATTCGCTGTCCTGCCACCAGTTCTTGCGGACCACGACCGGCCCGTAGCCCGGCAGCCGCACCAGGGCGCGGTCTTTGGGCAGCGCCGCGAGCAAGGAGGTGTCGAGGATGGGCTCGCCTCGCCAGGTCAGTGTCCGGTTCGTGCCGCCGGCGCCGTGGCTGCGGGAGCGGTCGGCCACATCGTGTGGTCCGGCCATCGCCGCCCAGTGTTCGAGGTAGTCCACCGCGGCGATGCCGCCGCCGTAGACCTCGATACTCTGCGCACGCATGGTCTTCAAACCGTTTGCGCCCCAGAGGTCTTCGCCTTGCTCGAGCACTTGCAGGATGGTGATCACGACGATGCCGCACCCGCCGGCGTAGGTGTAGTAGGAGGGCAGCTCGCCGATGCGCGCACAATTCGCCGCCTCGTCGAGCACCGCGAGCAACGGCACCCGCAACCGGCCATCGGGTCGGGCACGGGCACTGATGAGGGCGGCCTCGAAGATCTGCCCGAGCAACGCCGCGGTCAACGGTGTGGCGCTGTCGGGTCCGGCCATCGACAGCGCGTACAGCGTGTCGGTCGAGGTGACGAACTCGCGAGGCCGGAATTCCGGCAGGTCGTGGGTGGGCTTCTGTTCGGTCCGGTCGATCACCACGGTCGTGCCGCTGCCGGTTTTGGATGGGGCTTCGCGCACGCGCAGCTGGTAACGCTGCGGTGGTGTGACCATGCGTGCATAGCCCTCATCGCTGAGTGATCCGAGGAACCGCCGGGCCATGTCATAGAGGCCGTCTCGTTGACGTGCGTAGAGGGCTTGGGATTCGGCGATCCGCTCGGCGGCGCGCTGGTGGCCGTAGTGGCGCAGGATCAACGCCGGGGTGAGGTCTTGGTCGCGGCCCAGCCATTCGGCGACATGGAGCAGGTCGCCTTGCACGCAGGCCGCAGCGTAGATATACAGCGCCAGCAGCTCTTGTGCGCCGCCGTCGAAATAGCTGTCCACCTTCGCATTCGCCGCTTGTGCGGCAGATCCTGCGGCGGCGGAGACGAAGAAGCTCGCCAGCTTCCGCGCGGCCGGCAGGTTCTCGACTTGGGCGAGCAGGTCGACCCAGAACCCGCATTCGACGCGACCGGTGACCGCTTGCAGGTCACACAGCCACACCCTGCCAGCCTTTTCGCGCCCGAGCACGGTGTGCCGGTAGAGATCTGGCTTGTTCGATGTCGCCAGGCACGGACCCCACGCAGACAGCACCGCCGGGATCGCCCACGCCATCGTCTTGCCCGTGCGGGTACCCGCGGTGATGGTCACGCCGAGTTCGGCGGGCACATACAGCCCCACTCCTCCGATCACGGTCGTGCCCAGCGGCGGACCTTTGAGTGCCCGGATCTCCGGAGCGGCGTCGCGCAGCAGCCGCTGGTTGGCGATCGCGTTATCGCGCACCCGCCCCAGCCGGATCTCTCGCGGTCGCTGCATGGTGCGCGCCGCCGCGTCGATCTCGCTGCCCGCGTGCAGCATCCGCCAGCACCCCCACCCTGCACCGGCGCCGACACCGAGGAACAGGACCGCTATCACGGTGGCTTGCCACGGCCAGGCTTGCCGCCCCGACACCACTCCCAGCAGCGCGGACGCCGGATGGCGAACAACCGGCACCCCGGCCCACCAACACCCCACACACAGCGCCGCCCACACCCCCAATACGGCGATGACCAGCACTGCGAACACCAGCAGCAGCGCGGTCTCCTCGCCGATCCCGCGTTTGGTCCGGCGCCGGGTCTCCCGGGTCGCGATCATGATCAATTACTCCTTTGTGGATGAACGACGTTGACTGGCATGGGTTTTCACAGACCCACGTCTTTGGTGGCCTCAGGCGGTGGGGAGGGCCGACTCGGCTCGGGGCTCTCGGGGATGTGCCAGTCGCTGTTTTCGGTGGCAGGTGCCGCCGCGTCGACGGCCTGGCCGATCGCGACACCGCCGTTCGAGGTGTTCAGAGCGAATGCTGGCGGGTCTGGTGCGCCGGGCATGTCGTGGTGGTCTGGCGGGTGGTCGACATGTGTCCCGGTCGTGATAGCCGCCAGGCGGGGATCGCCGGGCCCGTCATGCCAGTAGGTGCCGTTCTGTCCGGCCTGGACGACTTTGTTGATCACCTCGGTCGGAGCACCCCAGCGGATCGCGGCCGCTTTCGCCGGCCGGAATTGCGCTCTGATCGCTTCCAGTGCTTCGACTTTGGCGTTGATGCTCGTCATTCGATCGCCCAGGTCGCTGAAGCTCTCGGCGGTGCGGGTGTGCTCGGCATGCAGGTTCTGGAGCACCTTTAGCGCCTGGCGCTGTCGCGGAGGGGGTGTGGAGTGCTCGGCTGCCGGCGCCTCGCGCCCATGAGCTGTTGTCGCGGTGGCCGCCTGGGCGTCGGAGGTGCCACGTACTTCGGCGGTCTCGGGAGCGCGGTCGATGCCGGCGATGATCGCGCCGACCTCGTCGACGTTCAGTAGCCGCTGTGGGACTCCCAACGCGCGGTCGAGCGCGTTTCGTGGCGATGGTGTCGGGTCCGCGACGTTCCCGGCCGCCAGGCCGGCGCCGCGGTCCGTGCTCGCGTCGACGGTGGTGCCGGAGCCCGGGGTGACCGGTTGCCAGCTAGCGCTGTCTTGTTCGGAACCGGTGATGCCTGGTTCCAAGCGCCCGGTCTGTTCACCGGCTTGGCGCAGGCACCGCAGTCCGAACTCATCGACGCCTTCCCCGCCAGCGGCGTGGGCACGCTCGAGTTCGCGCAGGTCTCGGGCAGCTTTGTCGGGGTGATCACGCCACAGCACGAACGCGTCGCGCTGTCGGATCCACTGGTGCTGGCGGACCAACGAGTGGTGGCGGCTCCATTTGGCGGCTAACTGGCCGGCCTGAGTTCTGAATTCGGTGCCGTGCTGGGACGTGTCGGCATCGTCTGCGATCTCAAGCAGGTAGTGCCACTGTGCCGCGTCAGCATGCAGTTGGGCTTCGTCAGGGTCGGCGGCATCGGGGTAGTACTCAGGGCTGCTGGGGCCGCTGCGCCGCTCGAGCCAGCTCATGACGCTGGCCGCACGTCAGCCACGCCACCACGGAAGTCACAACAAGCAGGGAGCGGTGATGGATTGAGCGTGAAAGGGATTGGGCTGGTGTGGGTGGACATCGTCGACCTCCTGCGGAGGGTGCGTGCCACGAGTCGTCAACACGAGGTGGCAGCGGTGTTTCGGATGTCCCCGGCGATCAGGTTCGGCGTGCTGGTCGGTACCCCGTGACCAGCCGCCGACGAAAAGCAGGCGAGGCAGGTTTTGTTCGGTCAGGTAGTGGAGGCTCCGTTCGTCGGCGATCAGGTATCCGGACCCAGGTCTGGGTAGGAGATCTCTCGGTGGCATTGGGGGTCGTCGCGTTCGCTGCCCCAACTGGGCGTGGTATCGGGCAGCGCATCGTTGACCGCTGCCGTCAGGGCCGTCGGGCCAGCGTCGATGGGAGGGTCCACGGTGGCGTCGACGAATTTCTCACGCAACGCCGTCGCGGCCACGTCGAACATCTGCTGCGGGCTCGGTGGACTCACGCCCGCCTCGGCCAGCACTGCGGCGACATCGAGGTCCTCGGAGACATACGGTGGGCGTGGGAGTTTGGGACTTGCCATCGCGTAATTGCTCCATTCGGCGACCACGCTCATCTCGTCGAAGTGTTCGACGGTGACTGCGCGCAGGCGACGAAGACTCTCCGCGGTGCCGCCCCACAGTGTGGCGGCCTCGGTCGCGGTGATCCGCGCCCCCGCCGCCAACGCGGCGACCCGCTGGTATTGGATGTGGGTGTTCTCGGCGAATTTCCAGACCGCGAGGGGGTTTTGCCCGAAACTCCAGCGCCCGGCCGCGATGAGCTCACGACGCAGGACTTCCAGGCCCATCATGCGCTCGAGGTCCCACCGTTCGATCTCGATCATGTCCAGGCAGAACTTCTCGAAGTAGTCCCGCGACGCCGGCCCAGTCGATGAGTCCAGACCTGGCACCGGGCGAGCACCGCCGAATCCGACCCTGCGGACATCGTCGATCACTGCGGGCGGGACATCAGCCTCCAGAGCTTGCCGCTCGATATGCTCACGCTGGTGTTGCAGATCCGCCAGCGTGCCGGTCAACTCGGCCCGGCGCTGTTCGTCCAGGCGTGGGTCACCGCTCCTCTGGTAGTTAGTTAACAGGTGTCTGACGTGGGTTTCCTCTGCGGCCAGGCGCTGAATGCCGCGCAGCTGGTCGAGCATTCTGTCCCAGGCTGAGGGGATCGGGTCGGTCATGGTCTTCACCGCTCACAGCTCGGGCTCGACCGGGTGACCGGGATCGCGGGGCACCGGGCCGTCATGGCCGTCGGGCTCGTTGATCCAGCCCGCCTGCACTGTGCCCGCCAAGGCCGCCTCGACCGGGTCTTCGGCGCGGGGACCATCCGCTCGCGCGGACAGGGCTTCACGCGCACGGTCGATGAGGACTTCCGGCAGCGGTGGCCGGGGGCCGTCGGTGCCGGCCGAGACGCCGAGGTTGTCGGTGGTGCGGCGGACGGTGTGTTCGCGCCCGCCCCAGGCCAGGGTGCGCCAGCGCTCGTAGAGGTCGACGTCGCTGTAGGTGTGCACGGTCACCGCGCTCAGGTGGCGCCAGCCGTGCGCGTCGCGCCCCCAGATCTCCTGTGCTTCAGCACCGGTCAGCTCGATGACCGCCGCGCTGGTAGCCGCCCGTTCCCACAACGCGGCCATGTTCCGGTCGAATTGTGCCGTCGCCTCGGGATCGTGGGGGAATCGACGAGTGTGGTTGCGCAGCTCGTGTTCGACTCCGATCACCGCCATGTGCTCGATCTCCCAGACATCGTTGGCGATCCCGTCGACCATGAACGAGCGCACAGGTTCGCTATGGCGCGTCAGCGGGGGTGAGTGCACGCTCTCGCCCCACCGCAAGCCCCACTCCCCTGCCTCGCGGACCGCTTCGATCGCGGCCTCCGGCACCCCCATCGCGCGCGCGTGCCGCTCGAGTTCGTGCAGATCGGAGGCGAGTACCAGCAGATGAGTGCGCCAGGTCTGAATCCTGAGATCCCCCGTGCCGTCGCCTCGTTCAAATTTCGGGAAGCCATGCTCGGATGCTTTGGCACGCTCGGCGGCCGTGTTCTGGATCCTCTCGAGCAACCGCAGCTTCCAGCTGGGCAGATCGTGTGCCCCGGGTAGTGATTGAGTCATCGGTGACGCTCCGATCGGGAAATGATGGTGACAATGACGTGAGTGGGGAACCGTTCGCGGCCGGTCATGGCTCGCTCCCGTAGTCCTGAACCTGTGGCGCAGCCAGTCCTGGACCGCCCCAGGCGGATTCGTCGGGTATGTGCTCGGTGCCGGAGTCCTGGTTCAGCGTGGTGGCGGCGACCGCGTCGTGGACGGCGAGCCCTTGGGGGTCGCGCGGCATGGCATCGAGGGCGACGCCGACCAGCTCGACCATCCGATCCGGGGAGTCCGGCATCTGTTTGGTGATGTCGTCCAGGGCTATTCCGGACCGCAGGCACACGATCAGCGGCGCCGCTACCAGCGAGATGTTCGCATCAGCGACGGTGTGGAAGCGTGCGCTCACCTGCTCGTCGTTGTGATTTGTCATCTCCTGGGCGACGACATTGGCCCAGTGCCGGCCGCCGTGGCGCGACCACACCTGGCCGCGTTCGCGATCGGTCACATGCAGTTCGTGTGACACCGCCCCCAGGCGCTGCCACACCATCCCCAGCACGGTTTGGAAATTCGCACGCTCACCACGGTCGAGACCAGGGTTTCGCCGCGTGTGTGCGGCCAGAATGCCTGCGCTGTCCTGCAACTGGCGTATTTGCCCAGACAAGGCCGCGATCAGCACCCCACGCGGGACCTCGTCCGGGCTGTAGAACAGTCGTCGCGCGTCCGATGCTTGTCCCCGTTCGCCGGCCCGGCGCGCGAAATTCAGCCAGGAATGCGGGCAGCCCACCAGCGATCCCAGGTCCTCGAGCTGGGTTAGGGTGCGACGAGTCATCGTGATCTGTTCGACGGTCTCCGGCGGAGGCGTGTCATAACCTGCCGCGACGGACTTCTCGACCCTGGCCCAGTTGTCGTAGGACAGGTTTTGAATGCCGTTGAGCAGCAGCATTTGTAGTGGGGTCGGGGTCTGCATGTCAGCGCCCCCCGCCGTCACGCGCCGCCGGTATCGGTGGGTGGTTCATGGCCCCAACTCCGGATCCGGCGCGGCGAGCTGTGCCAGTGGCGGGCCGAAATCGATGCCCGGTCCCGGATCTCGTTCCACTGTGGAGTCGGTGTGAAGTAAACCTGCGTCGGCGACGGCGGCCTCGAATCTGATCCCATCAGCGAGCGGCGCGGCGGAAGTGCCTCCGGCGCTGGCGAAGTCGTGGTCGAGGTAGCTGAGCACCGTCAGCGTTTCGGCCAGCCCGGTGACGTCGACGACGAACACCCTCGAGGCCGCGCCAGGCTGCTCTGCCCCGGCAGCCGGATCGAAGTCCTCGACGATCTCGGCGTCGATCACATCCTCGACCGGGACCTCCGAATCGGGCACGACTGCGGCGTCGATGAAATCATCGGGGTCGACACCGGTGTCCTCGGCAAAACGCCGGTCGAACGCTTGCCCGGCTTCGGCGTTCTCCTCGGACAGTCCTGCGCTGGCCTGCGCTGCGGCGTAGGCCGCCGACGACGCTCCGGCGACCCCGTCCTTGCCGCTATGGCCGGTGAGCGTGTCGGTCAATCCTGCTGCGCGGCGGCGGATTTGGATCAGCAGGTTTTTGTATTCTTTGTCGAGGTTGTGGAGCTCGTTCTTGTGACTGCGGGCGAGCTTGTCCGCCTTCTCACGGCGCTTGAGATCTTTGTCGGCGCGGTCGATCTTCGCTGTCGTTGCCCGCAGTTCCTCTTTGTGCCCTTCGATGCGTTGCTCGACTTCGTCGATCTTGGCTTGAGCGAGAGCGACTTCGAGCGGATTGATCGCCAAGTTCTTCTGCACCCGCAACCAGTGCTCGAACGCGGAGCGCTGCTCCCTGCTCTCTCCGACGCGCATTCGCTGGAGGAACTCCGTCTGCGACCGTGCTTCCCCGGCCCGCCGCCCGAACAACCCCGACACCATCGCCGCGGTCTGCATCGCTTGCATGAAGCTCTGCTGCATCGCTCGACCGCCCTGCTCGACCGGGTCCTCGCTCATGCGATCACCTCCAATCCCGTGAGCTGCCATGCCGCCGAGGTCGTGGTGCGGCCGGCGCGGGCGTAGACGGTGAAACCGATCGGTGGCTGGTCGGCGGGTCGGAGCTCGACCGCCAGGACCCGGGCTGTCGAGGTGGGGGTGTCGGGTGGGTGGTCGTCGCGGGTGAGGCGCACCAGGGTGGCGATGTCGATGCCGTCGCGGCGCCAGCGCTGCCATTGCTCGGCGCTGATCGGGGCCCACACCAACGCCGACGGTTCTGCCTGTTCGGCGAAGCCCGGTGCGATCAGGTCGCCGGCCGCGCGGAACGCGGCACGCTGATCGGGTTGGTTGCTGGGCCGGTAGCCGAAAATCGTCTCCACCGCGGCGAGCAGGACCGACTCCGCCGAGCACACGTCGGTCCGGCCGGTCGCGGGTTCCAGGCCCTCGGTGCCGCACTGGGCGACAGTGCGCGCCCCGACATCCGGAGCCTGGGCGCATCCGCTCAGCAGCGCGGTGACCGCGACGCCGGCGATGACTGCGGTGATCGGCTTGTTCATGCCGAGTCCCGGGCTTTGTCGAACAAATAGCGCAGGTCGAGTTCGGACCAGCCGACGATGTCGCGGCGGGCTCGCTGTTCGGCGGCGGGGTTGTGTCGGCCACTGATCGACAGCTCCAGCAGCAGTCCCGCGGTCTCGGCCGCGTGCTGGAGTCTGCGCGTGGTGATGTCGTAGCTGTGGGCCATGACCAGTCGCAGCGTCGCTGCGGGCGCTTTGGCGTGGATGCGGGCCCGCCAGGCAAGCCAGATCGCTTGCCGTGCCGCTGCTTCGGCAGCACTGGCCGGGGTGCCGATGGCGGCCGGTCGCCGGAAGTGGTCGTGCCAGAGCAGGTGACCGTCGCTGCGGCAGACGGTGAAGCTGATCATGGTGGCTGCGGAGAACAGCCGCAGTCGTGGCCCTCTGGCGGCCAGCACCGCCAGCGTGCCCCCGGCCCGTTCGGCGGCCCATCGGGCTTCGGCCTGGCGCAGCGCGTCGTAGTCGATGCCTATATCGAGCAACGCGAACACGTAGCGGTCGAAACTGGCCGCGTCGTGGAATCGGTGCTGGGCCGCGATACGGTCGAATTGGCTGGTGCGGGTGTAGGTGTGAAGTTCCCCGGCCCGCAGACGGACGACCATTTCTGGACTGACCATGGTATCCGCGGCCGGGGACCGACGTGATTTCATCTCGACCTCCAGGTGTCGACGGGAATCGGTGTCGGCGTTCGCCCGGTTAGCCGCACACCGTGTGAAGGTGAATCTCGTTGTGGAACAAGCTTTTTGATGTATGGCGCTCATGGTTCGATCTCCGTGTTCAGCGGGGAGATCTCCGGTGCCGCGGTCACCGCCGGGTCGTCGGTGTCGGCCAAACCCGCCTCGCGCTGTTGCGGAGCAGCCGCATCGACCGCTTCGGCGATCCGTGCGCCACGCTCCCAATCGGCAGTGGTCGTCGATCCAACGCTGCCCGTCGTGAGGTCCGAGCTGGTTGTGCGCCGCCATGCTTTTCGGCGGCGGAGGCGAGTTCGTGCGGATGTGGCGGGGCGGGTGCGCGGGCAGGGTCGAGTCCTGCCGTCAGCAGCGCCTGATACCGCGTGCGGGCGTGGGCTACCGCGACCGCGCTCGTGTAGGACTTCCACCGTTTCGACAGCTCCGGCGCTGAGGCCGCGCGGGCTTTCTCCAGCAACGCCGTCCATCGCCGGGCATCGCTGGACCAGCGCGTGCCGACCTCGGCGCCGGTGACGTTGAGTGCTCGCGCGACCAGCCTGACCCGCAGCCATTGCAACCGCTGGAACTCATCGAAACGCTCCGCGAGCGGCGGTTCGATCCAACCGCGGTTGTCGCGGTAGATCGTCTGGACAGCCGCCATCTCGAACAGTTGGTCTACTTGAGCGTGCAGACGCGCCAGCTGCTGTTCACGCGCTTCGGTCCGGCCCGCCGGCAGCTGCTGCCGCGCGCTCCAGCGAACACCCGCAGCGCCTCGCGTACGCACGTGCGCGATCCATCGCTCGGGGATGCCGATCTCGCGGGCCTGCTCTTCGAGCAGCCGCGCACAGGCGTGCAGATCGCGCAAAGTCCGCCGGTCCTGGCCTGTGGCCTCGGACATGCGATAGATGTCGGCGGTCACGTTCTGGAGTTGTTTGAGCATCCGCTGCTGTATTTCGGTGGGGACTGCGCTCGCGCCTCGCTCTGACCCGAACCTCGCCATGTCCTCATCCCCGATTCCGCAGGCGGCAGGCGGGGTTCGAGGTCCACGCGTGTGATCGCGCGTACCGGCGCCGGGCGGGCTGGGTGTCCCGGTGAGGACGCGCAGGAGATAGGTCGGCGTCTTCGGCGCTGCGGGGATCAGTCATCACGCACCGCGCGAGGGCTCGATAGCGATCGGATCGGCAGTTCCCATCCGGCGAAGCCGATCCACCGCGAGGTGGTGTCCGCGGCGATCGGTGCGGGAAACTCCTCGGGCAGGGCGAACGCGCGCGCCAGGATCGGCAGGCGCAGTTCCACGGTCGCGCTCCGGGCGGCCAGGGTGCGGTCCAGACCCGCAGCGCGGCCCCGGCCCAGCAACCCGTGCGCGTTGTACCAGTTCGCGTGCTCGCGGACGTACCGCATTCCGTACAAAGCCGCGAGGTCGTACAGGATGTGTTGCGCGGCAGGTTCATTCGCATCCGCGGCGGCGGTCCACATGCAGTCCACAGCCGTGCGCACGGCGACGGCGGTGGCGAGTTCTATTGCCGCGCCATCGGATCGGCGCGCCGCGTCGGCGTCCTCGGCCAGGATTCGCTCGCGTGCGACCAGCAGCCGGTACCACCATTGGTGGGGGTGTTCATCGATACCGGTCAGGTGCGGGATGCCCGTTCGGTGCAGGGCCCGTCCGGCCGCCCCGAGCATCGCCCAGGTCTCCCCTTCGGCGGTCAAGATCCCTTCGCAGAGTGCGACGTAGTCGGGGAGGTAGTTCGCGCGCAGCATGCCCTGTGCCGCCAGCCGCTGCCGGCACATCTCGATCACCTGCCAGGACGTGTAGGAGGCGACCGGTTTGGTGAGCATCGCCCACAGCGCCACCTCGCCACCGTCGGTGCCCTCGCGTCCGCAGTGGGCGCGAACGGCGTTCACCAGGCAGGTCATCGCCCACATGTCCGACATGGCGTGCGCGAGCTGCCCGGCCACATGGTCGTGGGAGATCATCGCCGCCCCCTCGGGACCGACGCGACGGTGGCGGGCGTAGCCGACAGCCAGCGCTAGCCCGGCGCGCGCTGCGGCGACCGCCGCCCCGGCGGTGCACAATCGTGCCGAGTGCAGCGGGCTGGTCGTGCGCGCGAAGCGCTGCCGTTCGGTCAGCGCGCAGTGAAACCGGCCTTGGGCGTCGAAGCCGGCGACGTCCCCGCCGAGCAGGGCCGACTCCGGCAGGCCCGCGCCCTGGAATCGGGTCATGGCGTTGTCCATCCACAGCCCGTATCCGTTGTCCGGCAAGGCCTTGACCTCGACGCCATCGACCGGCCCCTCGGCGGTGCGCAGCCGCATCAGAAACGGCCAGACGCCCTCGTCGGCGCCGTCGGCGATCAGGCGGGCGTACACGACCACGCAGCGCGGCACCGCGGCAGCGGTATTGGGCATGAACTTCACCGCCCCGGCTGTCGGAGTATCGAGGCGAAAGGCCCGCTGCCCGGGTAGCCAGGTGGCCGTGGTTTCGAGGTGGATCGCGTCGCTGCCGTGGTCGAGTTCGGTCACGAGTCCGACTCCGGTGGCCGCGGCGGTGTCCAGATCGCGCAGGCACCGCTGCTGGAATGGGGAACGGCCGTCACCGAGATTTTCGATCGCGGCGATGGCGAGTTTGAGATGGCCTGGCAGCAGCACCATCAGCCGTGGAGCCAGCGCCGCGGCCCAGTCGAACACCGCATAAGAGGTGCCCTCGTCGGCGGCGATCGTGCGTGCCGATCCGCCCAGCTCGCCGATGACGCGTTCGAGCAGCAGATAGCAATAGCGCGCTTCCTCGGCTTGGGTTTCCCCGTTGCCCGGCATATCTCCCAGGGCGGCGATCACGTCGCGGATCCGCGCCTGATTCCGGTAGTCGCCGTCGCCGAACACCGTCGCTGTCAGCGACGCGAGGAGTTCAGCAGTACGAGGCGTGGGCAACGCTGCGGCCGCGTGGTCTTCCGGCCAGGTTGTGGTGTCGATCGTCGTCATGGGAGGGGTCCTTTTCGGGGTGTCCGGCAGCACAAAGCTGGCCGTATGCGGTGCTTATGGGTCGAGTCCTTGGATCGGCGCAGTGGCCGGTGAGGGGCAGCCCTGGGCCGTCGCCCCGGCCACAGCGGCTGTTCAGCGATCGCTACGCCGGTCGGGTCGCTCACCGCCCCCACCTACCTGGGCAGGGATCCATCCGCCGGGCGCAGATGCCCACCGCCGTGCCCAATCCGAAGGCCGCGCCCGCGAGATGGGCAGGCCGCAAGGGCCCACGATCGTGGAGGTGAGATCGGTCCGGCGCGTTCAGGATCGACTGGCCGGTGGCTGGTAGCGGCGTATGTCCAGGTGTTCGCCGTCCCAGGCCGATAACGGTGTGATCGTGACTGTTTGGCCGGTTTGAGGAGCGTGTAGCAGCAGGTCGCGGCCTTGCTGGTCGCGCCCGTAGTAGATCCCCACGTGGTGAGAGTCGGAATCCCCTGGCGCGGTGAAGAAGATCAGGTCGCCGGGCTGCTGGCTGCCGAGCGGCACCGGCCGCGCGGTCGGGTGGTCTTGCTGGGCTTGGGTGTAATGCGGTAGCCGGATCTGACCACCGGATGCCTGATAGATGGCATACAGGGTGAGCCCGCTGCAATCGAACCCGCCGCCGGTCGGGCCGGTGGTATCCCCGCCACCCCACACATACGGTGTGCCTTTCCAGCGCTCGGCGTACTCGATCACCGCGCGCCCGAACGCGCTGGCTTCCGCCGGCACCGCGGTCCCCGAGCCGCTCGCACCACACCCACGCGGTGCGGCCCCAGCGTCGGTGAGCGGGATCGACGTGGTGTCGAGGCCAGCGAACATCCCATAGAGTCGCCGGGCCAGATCTAGCTGCGCCGCATACGCATTCGGAGCAGATACCTCGATGGCTTGCGCGACCTCCGCTGGTGACATCTGCTGGGCGGCGGCACCGAGTTTGACCGCGCGGTCGTAGAACCAATTGATCTGATACACCGGGTCCATCAGCCGTTCGATACCGACCGCACCCCAGACGCTGGCGCGCATCTGGTGCGGTCCCACCGAATCGTGGTCGTAGCCGAGGCCGTCGTTGTTGTATCGCAGCGACTCCGGCACGACCGGGTTGGCCAGATTCCGGAAGGTCGACTCGGTGGCCTGGGCAGCCAGTTCGGCGATGATCACCGATTCGCCCATCCTGCGCTGCAGACCGATCGCGACCCCATTGCGCGCCAGTTGCAGCTGGCGTTCGGTCAGACCGGCCACACTCTGCCCCGTCGGCCCGCTCACACCGGCGGCGTTGCTTGCCGGCAGTGCGGTCCCGCACGACATCGCGGGGTCGACGCCGAGGATCACCAGCAGCAGCAACAGCAGCGCGATCGGCACCGATAACGCCGTCGCGGCAACAACTTTCGACGAGGAATCCATCGACGGTCACCGCCGGCTCGTGCCATCGCGGGCGGCACCGCGCATCAGATGACTGCCGAAACATGGCGTGGGTCAGCACGTTCACGAGCGTCGCCCGCTTCCTCGCCGCTATGTCGCGGGTCAGCATCTTGTGAACGGCTGCCAAGGCTCGATCGCCACGGTGCCGCTGGACACAACCTCGGCTCGGTCCGGACGGTGGCGCCGCCGGGACAGCATCGGATCGGCAGAGGATGGGGATGGTCATCGCGGGCCGGCCTCATCACGCGAGATCGGCCGAGGTGCCGAATTCCGTTGGCCGTGACAGCGATTCGCCGGCGGGCTCACTGCCCCAACTCTCCGTCCCGGCGCTCTCGGGCGAGCGTCCGAGTACCGGGTCCAGGTGGTCGAGTACGTCCTCGCCATAGAAGAACGCATCGGCTCGCGCCTCATCGATGTCGACGTGCAGAGCGCGCGTCGCTTCGCTGATGAGCGCATCCGGGGCTGGGGCCCGCCTGCTCGGCTCGGTGAGCTCATCTGCGCCGACGAACTCCGCGCTCACGCGCGTGGCCTCCCATTCGATGCCTGGCCAGGCATACGCGCGCCAGCGCACCGCGAGTCGGGAATCGGTGTAGCCATAGACCGTGCGTGACACCAGCCGGATCCAGTTGCCGTGATCGCGGTGCAACATCTCGGTATGCTCGGCCTCGGTGAGCACCGCCGCCGCGGCCAGGGTGTTGACCCGGGTCCAGAGCGCGGTCATGTTGCGCTCGTACTGCTGCTGCGACGCCGGTTCGGGAGCAAGATCGCGACCGGCTAGTTGCCGTGCGGCCTCCACCGCGGCCATGTGCTCAAGCGTCCAGATGGTCTCGGCGATCGTATCGAGTAGCGGCGCGCGGGCGGGATCGTCGTGTCCCACCGTAGGAGGTCGCCCGGCCAGGTCGTTCCAGCGCTCCCCCTGCTCCCCGCCCAGTCGGGCCAGCTCGATCAACTCGATATCCACCCCGGTCAGCTCGGCGCGGATCTCGAGGTCGGTGCGGCCGTCCTCCAGATCACGCAACCGCCCACGCCAGCCCTCGATCGCCGCGGCACCGCGCCCGTCGCCCTCGCGATAGCCCGGGTACTCCGTGTGCAGGACGAACGCGTAGCGGGCAGCCAGATCCTCGATTCGGTCCAGCAGCCGCGCCCTCCACCCCGCGAGCTCGAAGGGGTTGGCGTCTGTCTGATTGTCGGTCATGAGGTCTCTCTCATTCTGAAAGTGCTGTGACACTGGCTATTTGGTCGCTCGGCAGGGGATAGGGTTGGCCGGCTGGCGCTCTGCCTACCCCTCGGATCTACTTCGCGCCTGCTGGCGCGAGCACGGTTTGGTCCCCAAACTGGTTGTGCGGAAGCACTATTCATGCGTTTCATGCCCAGGGGTCCGGCCCAGGATCGTTGGTGTTCGGGTACGAGATGTCTGGTTGCGGATCCCACTGCTCGGGGTCCTCTACGGTGGCGTGGTGTGTCCTCCGGGGATCGGTGGGACTGGGATCGAGAGCGTGTTCGAGTGCACGATGAGCACCTGCCAACCACATCAACGGGTCCGGGGGCGGAACTGCGCAACCGGTCTTGTCCGGGGAACCAGTCGGTGAGGCGAGCGCGGCATACATCGGCAGGTTCTGGAGAAAGCTGTCGACATCAGCGGCGATGTAGGGGTCGGTATATACCGACCAGGACCGGTCGAACGCCTCTCGATCGCTACTGAGCTGCTGTTCGAGGACTGTGTGCCACCGCTGCGGACTCACCTGCCACAACCGCTCGCACTCGTCGTTGCTGGCGCCGATCGCGTCGGCGGTCGAAGCTGCCCTTGTCCAGATCGCTGTCAGGTTCTTCCCCAACTGATCGGGGACTAAAAACTCATCGAGCCCACCAACCGCACTGCTGCGATGGGAATGGACAAGGCACGCGGAGGCCATGATCGTCAGCCGCTCGATGTCGGCACTGATACTGCGCACCAGCCGTGCCCGGTGATCGCTCCACGGTGTCGGCAACAGCGAATCGCGCGCCAGCAGTTTGCCGTGCTCACCGAGACGTCGTGCGTGTTTGGTCCAGACCGGCGGAACCTTCATCGCCGCGGCGTCACGTTCTATCCGAAGCGCGCACCAGTCGAGGTCTTCAATCAGATGCTTATCAGCGTCGGTGCGAGAACCCGACTGGTCGCGAAGGTGCGCCGCCATGCCGGCTAGGTAGTTGATCGCTCCTAGGGCTGACATCCATTCACGTTCGACTGCATCGACTCGTACCGTGGCATAGGTCGGGTCCTGTGCACGGAATTGGCCCCGTCGCAGGAACAGTTGCGTTGCTAGGCGATCGTGTTCAGCGGCCATGGTCGTCCTCGCGCGGTGTTTCACCTGGCTGTGGATTCCGGCCATAGTTGTCGTCCTTGCTGATCGCTAAGTGCGTGAACCATGCGTTTCCCATAGGTATGTCGCCGCCTTATTCCCACCGGTTTGTCGTTTTCTTGGATTCGCGGCGATCCGAGGACAATCCGGGCGGAGCGGTACGAGGCCGTCGACTCTGTGCGTCGTTCAAGTGCGCAGCGGTCCGGAGCTCGTAGGTGCGATCGGCTACTGTCGTTCTGCATCCGCAAGTCCAAACGCCCGCAGCCAGAGGAGTAGGCGGCCTGACGATGGAGACAGTCCGGTTTGACTCACTCCTGGAAATCGAGACCGCGTTCCAGGCGATGGTGAAGTTCAAGTTCAGCGGCGACCCGGATGCGGAGACCTTCATGGGGAGCCCCGTTATGGCGAGTGCCCTGGAGGCGATGCTCGCGGCTATTGTCGATGGCTGCAACGCCGCAGGATATGCCGGAAAAGCTACGAGCTGGCGTAGCTGGTATGCCTTGTCGCGCGCGGCGGGGCTCGACGACCAGATCTCGAAGTATCTTGTGACACATCCCAAGTGGCATTCGATGTCCAGAACAGACAGACTGGACTGGCTTAGGGTTGTCGCCGCGCCGTATCGGCTTGACGACGACGGCGTTGCGCGTTTCGATGCATTGGTTGGGGAACCACGACCGTCGGCATAGCCGGCAACCACCGTGTGGCCATCGAACGCGGTAACCCACACATCGTCACTACCGATCGATAACACCACAGTCGCGCCACTCGAACTGCGCGTCAGATCTGTCGACAACAGCGATCGCCGCAGTAAATGCAAGACCGCAGACTGGACCGAACTCGGCGGCGCTGATCGTGCCAAGCTCCGCTCCAGCACCGCTACCTCAACCGGGCCGCTTGCGCCCTCTGTTAGCACTCCAACCAATTCCAGCGCAGTCGTGAGCGGGCGCCGGCAACCTGGGAGGAATCGTGTGTTGCTCCGCAGCGCCTCTTCCCACCGCTGGGTGGGGCGACGGGATGGACGAGCTAGTGCCAAACGTGGGAGAGGATCTGCCGACGCGGCGGTTAGTGTGACGGTATGCCGAGGGAGAACTGGTTGGCCGAGAGGTCGCGGGAGTTTGCGTCGTTGCGCGGCATGAGTGTCGAGTCGTGGGTCGGTGTGGAGATGGCATTGCGGGAAGACGTGGGGGGTAGCGGTCCCCAGTTCGAGGACCCAGAGGTGCCTTGTCTGCAGTTGTGGGGATTGCGGGCATCTTTTCGCAATGGCAGCGTGTTGAGTGTGCGCACGTATCAAGACGACGCGCGTTTCGGTTTGTGGGCCAACCAGGAGTACGTCCGAGACGAAGAGCTTTGGGAGGGGATCTACCGACGGCGATCGTTGACCGAGCTGCCAACCGGTCATGTCGATCAAGTGACAGTCTTTGTTGACGAGGTCGACGCTGTCTTGGCTGAGGTCCACCTCCAGATCGGCCAACGGCCGCTCCTGCTGATTGCAGGCGAGATCGACGAGACGAGTAGAGGTGGGCTGGTATTTCATCGGCTGGACGAATCTGTCCTGGCATTTACTGATCCCGCCGCGGTCGAGGATGTCCTCTGGAGCTCGCCTTGACATGGACTCGTCCAGTGTTGATGTTGTTGGCTGCGCGACTGGCACGCCACTGACAAGGGCCGATCGGGGGTGCCGCTGCCGGGCCTTGTCGACAACGACGCTCAGGCGAACCTGATTCCCACCGATCTGTCGGAAACGACAGATCACCGACAAATAGTTGGGACAACCGTCACAAATCATGGGAACCTACACCTGGTGCGATGTCGTGCGCTGTTCCGGGGAGGTTGTCGAAGCGGCGGTTGGTGTTGTGCACGTCGCTGGCGCGTTCGGTGGGGGTGAATACCATGCGGAACGGGATGCCGGGTTCGTTGGATTCGCCGGTCTTGAGCAGGAAGCATCCTGTGCCGGGCGGTGTTTCACGCCGGGTGGGGTCGAGGTCGTCGTCGCTGGGTGGGCGTGGTGCTGCCCAGGAGGTGACCAGGAGTTTCTCGGTTTCGGTGATACCGATCGCGCCGCGGATGCGGTTGATCTCTTCGGGGCCGACCGGGCCGATCAGTTTCGCGCGGGCGCGTTCGAAGAAGCCGAGCGCTTTCGCCTGTGCGGCAGGAGAATCGAACGCGGAGAGGTCTTTGACCGTGTGGGAGCACATGGTCAGCGCGACCGCTTCCTTCCGGTGTAGGCGGGTCAGCGCGTCGACTCTGTCGACCATGAATTCCCCGACGCCGAGGACGCGCCAGATCTCGTCCATGACGATCTCGAAGGCACGCGGCGGTGCTTGGCCGGCGTCGGCGAGGGCGTGGGCGGCGGCGACGGCGCCGAATCCGTCGCTCCAGCACACCATCAGCACCGCGGCCAGGAGTTTGGTGTCGCCTTCGGGGATCCGCGAGACATCCATGCAGATCGCCGGGCTGTCCAGATCGAGGCGAGTGGTGGTCTGGCCGTTGAATATCGCGCCGAACGGCCCTTCCACCAGTGCCCGCAGGGAACGGCGCAGTGTTTTCGTGGCGGCCCGGTAACTGATTTCGTCGTCTTCCTCGACGAACTCGCGCAGCCGGTCCCCGCCCTCGGAGATGACTGTGAGCAGGTCAGACAGGACCGGAGGCTGTGCGCGGCTGAGTGTGGTTGTGTCGCTGTAGAGTTCACGCAACCCGGCCGCGAGCAGGACTTCCTCGTAGTCGGCCACGCGCGCGCCGCGGACGAGTTCGATCAGACCCGCGACGATGTTGACCTGTCCGGCTTCCACGCGCGCGGCGATCCGACGACGCTGGTCGGGGTCGCTGAGCTGGGTGAGGACGGCACCGAGGGCACCGACATCGAGGGGGTTGAGGATGCCGTGGCCGTAACCGACGTCGATGACCTGCCCGCCGAGCTCGAGCACCAGGTCGCGGTAGTCGGGTTTGGTATCACCCAGGCACAACGTTGTCCGTCCTGCGGCGACTGCACCGGTGACCATGCGCCGGATCAGACTGGATTTACCGAAACCGTTGAGCGCCAGGACAAAGCAGATCGGTGCTGTCAGGAACCCCTTGAGAAACCACGACATGGGGTCGAAATGCACTGGGCCGCCGGTGATGTAGTGGATCCCGACCGGTGTACCGACGGTGGGCGCGCTCGCGCCGACCGCCCACGGCCACAAGCCGGCGACTTGGACGGTGGTGCCGCGCCATTCCGGAGTCGCGGTGACGACCGAGGCGCGGCCGCCGCCGATCCCGCTGTATCCGCGATCGGACAACTCGGCCAGCGATCGGTCGAAGCCATCGCCGCCCGAGCTGTCCACGCGACGCGCTGCGGTGGACCGGCGGTGATCATCGGTCGATATCGCCATCCGTGCCCGCCATCCGCGGAGACCGGGACTGGCGGCAGCCGCCTCGGTTGCGGTGCGCGCCCCGGGACTGAGCACCCGCACACCGGCAACCAGCTCGGTACGAGCAGATCGGGAATTGGTGGACTGCTTGACTTTTCTCATGCCGACACCCGTTTGGAGACGCTGGTGTGTTCGGGCAGGATCAGCCCGATGCCGAGGCTGGCGGCGAAGGCGCTGTCCTGGCTGCCGTAGCAGCGGCGCACCCCTAGACGTGCCGCGGAGGCCATTGATTTCATGGAGGCTTCGATGCCGGGCAGGTCACCGTCGAGGTGGTCGGTGACGGTGACCAGCGCACCGAATCGGGTGAGGCCGGCACCGCGGGCTTGTTCTTCCCGGGCGGCTTTGGTGTTGCCGACGCGGATACCGGCCGAGGCCGAGGCGATGCCGCGTTCGGTCTGCTGGGCGGCAACCGCGTCGCGGAAATCGGAGTCCACCAGCGTGGATGCTTCGGCGGCCGAGTGCAACCGGTAGACCACGGCCACACGTTTGCGGGGAACGTCGGCGCGCGGGCGCAGCAGTTCCTCGAGCACGGTCTCCATCACCGCCCCGCGTGGTGCGGCGTCCATCTCCCAGGTGATCGAGCGGGCGCCGTCGTGGACGTAGTGATCCCACCGGTTGTGGTGAGCGATCGGCCCGGCGCTCGCCCAGGATTGGGTGCTGGTGATGTCGGGGCCCGCGGCCTCGCAATCGCGTTGGGAGGCCAGATCGTATCGGGTGCGCACCAGCGCAAGGACTTCCCACGCTTGCAATGGAGTCGCCGGTAGTCCGGCCCGCGCGAGCTGGGACAGCACCCCTTGCAGGCGCTGGCCGATTTCGCGGGCCTGCTCGGCCTCATCGCGGCGGATACGTCCCTTGCCGATCGCGCGGTAGGTGATCGCGACCCGGGCTTCGATGCGTACGCCGACCCCGCCGGTGTCGGCGGCGGCCTCGCGCATCACCGCTTTCGCGAAGCGCGGGGCGTTCGGCCGGATGAGCCGGGTGACCTCGCGTGCCTGGCGCAGGCGGGTTTCGACGACGTTGTCCAGGACCGAGGTCACGGCCACGACTTCTCCGCCGCGTCCTTGCGCGGCGAGGAACTGCCCGTATCCCTCTATCCAGGAGTCGATTTGGGACTGATCCACCAGCTCCTTACCGCGCGGCACCACACGCAGCACGACGGTGTAGTGGTCGGTGCGGCGGATATGGATCATGGCGAACCGCTTCCCGCCCGCGGTCTCGTATTCCGACAGGCGCGAATCCGCCATCACCCCCGGCAGTTTGGCGACGCCAGGAATGCGGGAGAACCGTCCCGCACGGTAGATGTGCTCGCCGCGGGCGCGTGCGGTGGCGAATTGCACTCGGAGCAGCACGATTTCCCATCCCGTCCGCCCATTGCGCACGACGGCCAGCGGCGTGAATACCAGCGCGGCGATCACGATCATCGCGGCGGCCGCACTCAGCGATCGGGTGATCATGAACCCGAGCATGACGGCGATGATCAGCCCGAGTCCGAGCATCGATACACCCCAGGTGAGCCCGAAAAAGCCTGCGCTGCGCGGGCGTTCCCAGCGGCCGTACATCCGTGGGGTCATCGCCGCACCTCCCCCGGGCCCAGCGAATCCGGGTCCAGCCCACCGCTCTCGGTCGCCTCCCGGATCTGGCTCTCGGCCGCGGAGACTGTCTGCTGCCCAGCGGCGCTCACCGCGGCGCCGACCATCCCTGCCCCCGTTGCCCCGGTCGCGGCCGCCTCCCCAGCACCACCGGTCGCCGCCACACCCGAGGGCTTGGCTCCGCCGGGCGGATTCGCCGGTGTCGCACCACCTCCGGACGGGGTGCCGCTACCTAGTCCTGGTCCACCGCCGCCGGGCGGTGCGCCGCCACTGTCGCCGGAGCCACCGGACATCGACCGGCCTCCTCCACCGTCGCCACCCGGTGGCGGTGGTGACGGCGGTGCTGCTCCGGCCCCGCCTGCTCCCGGGGAATGCTCGCCTTCGGCGACTTTGCGTCCTTCCGCGCCGCCGCCGCTGCCTACACTCGCCATCGCAACCCCCGCGAGCCCGCCGGCCAGGGCCGCACCGGCTCCGCCGCCGCCTCCTCCGAGGGTGGCCACCGCGGGGGTGACCAGGCGCATGAGAGCGGGGAGCACGACCACGGTCATCACCAGCAGAATCAGGCCGAGCAGGATCATTTGCGGATCCTGGGTGCGCCCGGCGACGGTGAAACTCATCGCGTACACCAGCGCGCCAACCGGTTTCCACAACAGGAAGGCCAGCGACCAGCTCAGCAGCCGTTTATAGCCTTGAGAGCCCGGACCAGTCCCCGACGCGGCGGCCGCGATCGGCAGGACCGCGACCACGAGAATCAGCAGCGCCTGGCGGATGACCATCATCGTCAGTTGCACCAGCATGCTGATGGTCCCGAGCAGAAACAGCACCAGCAACAGACCTGATCCCAGGCTGCTGTTGTGTCGCAGATCGAAATCCACCAGATGGGTGATCGCACCGTCGAGATCGCCACGCGTAGCGTCTTGGATCACCCAGGTCGAGAACTGTTCTCCGGCACGGGTTCCCGCGGCGATCACCACGGCGAAGGTCATGCCCGCGAACACCGCTCGGCCCAGCGTCAGAAACGACTCCTGCGCTTCCCCAGCCGTCCCGCCACGCTTGGCCAGAGCCAACCGCGCGGCCGCGAACAGCAGCCCGCCGGTCAGGAGAAGGACCTGCAATCCACTGGTGTAGTCCCTGATCCCCGCCAAAACGGGACCTGGACTCCCATCACTGTTCGTCAGTTGCGGTGAAGGCGTCGTGGTCCACCACGTCATCACCATCCGCAATGCCCAGGCCATACCATTGCCGAGCTTGCTGACCAGATCGTCGAAGGCCGAATTCGCCACGTCGGAGGCGGCGTTTCCGAGGTATTCGCAGGCTTGCTGTGGTCCGCCGGGCAGGTCGCAGATGCCGGGAAGCTGGGTGTGGATCGGTGGGCCGGTGCGCGCGACGTTGTTCATGGCTGGCCTTTCCACGGCCCGAACCCCTCGTCCAGCGTCGGGGTCGGTATTCCTGGGCCCCAAAGGGTTTCGATGTCCTCGGGTACGCGCACACGCCAGTCCCCGTCGATCCAGGCCATGGGCCAGGTCGTGATCCGGTAGCCGCCTGTCGTCCGGTTGGCGAGCTCCACGACGGCCAGGTCGTCGCGGTATCCGGGCCGTACACGCACGCCGTCCGGAACAACGACATATCGGGCCGCGGCGGGGGTGTTCTCGCGGGAGCGCGCGAACCGGTTCACCAGTGCGGGTCCGCCACCGTAGTAGCGCTGCGCTACGACCTGCTGCCAGGTTCCCTCGGGCGCTGCCAGCGCCCGCCCGAGGGCGTCGAGAGCGGCCAGCGCCGCGCCTTGCGGAGTGTGGGCGAAATCCTGTGCGACACCGTGGACTATCCGTGCCGGTCCGTCGCTGCCGGAGACAGGCAACGCCGCTCCGCCCCATCCGCGCTGCCACTGCATACGGGCCGGTGCCGCGCTGAGGTAGCCCGGGCGCGCTGGGTCGGGGCGCGTGCCCGGTTCTTGTTTGAGCGCGACCCCGGATTCCTCTGCGGGTACTTCCAGGCGCGTGCCGAACAGATCGGTCGTCGGTGGCCGGGTTACCGGCAGACTCTGCGGCGGGTCGGGGAAGGTCCGCTCGGTCGGCATCGTGGTGGTGCCAGGATCTGCGGGCGTGTGCGCGGTGTCGTCGGCGCGGGTCAGGGTCCAGGCGAACGCCGCGACGACGAGGGCGGTGATGCTGGTGAGCAGGATGATCAGCAGGCGGAACGATTTCATCGACGGTGCTCTCCTATCGCGGTGCGAGCGCGACCATCTCGGCCGGGGGTGCGGTCAGGGCGGTGACCGGGCTGGAGGTGGGGTTTGCGGGTAGCTGTAGGCGCCAGTCCTCGCCGTGCCAGATCACCTGGGTGTGGTTAGCGGTGACGGAGTTGTCGGGGTACAGGCTGTAGACCTCGACGTCGGCGGCATCAGGGCTGTACTGGCTGATGCTGTAGCCCAAGACTTTTGGTGCCCCGCTCGTGGTGGGTGCGGTGATCGAGATCTGGGCGCGGGCGGTAGCCCAGGCATCACGGCCGGGGCCGGCGGCGAGCATGCGTTGCCCGACCAGGGGCCATTGGTTGTCGGTGGCGATCGACATCCGGACCGTGGCGTGAATCGCGGCCAGGGCCGCACCTGCGGGCCGCCGATCGAATGCTGTGGCGACCGCGCCGTCGATCTGGTGCGGGCCCTCGCTGCCGACGGGCAACTCGACGCCTTGGAAGGTCGTCCATCGCAGCGCGGTCGGTGCGGCGGTGAGAACGGTCGTGGAGATCGCGGGGTCCGTGGAGTCAGCGGGGTCGGTGTTGCCGCAGGCCAGCAGACCGGCTGCCGCGACAGGACCGGTGAGGGTCAGGATCGCCACTGCGACGAATCTGGTTGTGCGGGAAGATTTCACGGGTGAGTTCTCCAGTGTTCGGTCAGGTCGGCAGGACGTGGATGGCGAGCGAGCTCGCGGTTCCCACCAGGGCTGCCCCGGCGAGCGAGCCGATCAGTCCTTCGATCGATTCCTCGCGATACAGCCGGATCGCTAGTTGCCCGCCGGCCCAGATCGCCCGGGCGATACAGATCAGTAAGACGAACCAGGCGAGGTAGCCCAGGAGCTCGACCAGAGGCGAAAGCACTTGAGGGGGAAGCTGTTTGGCGGTCACGAGACACCGCCGGTGAGCCGATGGTTCCGGTAGGCGACTTCCAGTGCTGCCAGGATCGGTTGGCTGGCGCGGTCGGGATGGACGTGCGGGAGCGAGTGCCCGGCGCCGGGGACGGTGTCGTACTCGGCCCAGATCTGTTCGGCCAGTTGGCGCGACCAGCGCGGCGCGACGACGGGATCGAGTTGCCCGGTCTGCACCCAGGTCGGGATGCCGCGGAAAGCGTTGATGGCCTCGGCGCTCAAAATGCCACGCGGGTAGGCGGCCAGATCCGCCATCGTTGTCTCGATCGGCTCGTGCAGTCGCTGAATGGTCTCGGCCAGAGCAGGTGTTCGCGGACGTCTGCGGCTCCATCGGCCGCGCTGCGGTGCCGTATAGAGGTAGCGGCCTAGCTGTTCGCACATCGTGTGGCGCCCGAGCCGCTGGTGAGGTTCAGGTATTACTTCATGCGATGTCGCTGGCGCGTAAGGGAACTCGCCACATCCACTGAACAGGACGATCCCAGCCAGATCGCGTGCCCGGCGTGGGTCACGGCTGACCCATTCGTGTATCAGGAGTGAGGCCACCGAATGGGCTACCAGCACGAGGGACCCGTGTACGTGGTCCAGGACCCGGTCGAGGTCCTCGGCCAGCGTCCGCAGGCTCAGCCGGGTGTGCGGGCCGACGCGGTCGGAGTGGCCGTGGCCGCGCTGGTCGTAGCGGATCTGGGCGATGCCGCCGTCGAGGTGGCGATGCAAGTGTGAGATCAACGGCAGCCAGTAGCCGGCGTTGGTGAGCATGCCGTGGACGTAGACCACCGCCGCCGGTGCCGAGGCCGCGCCTGTGCGTATGGCTGAAAGCCGGAGCCCGTCGTGCGCCGTGACCGCGAAAGCGTGGTCATCAAGGGTAGGGATCATGCGGGAACCTCGGGGCGAGTGGGCGGCGGGGGAATCGCGTTGACCCGGTCGCCGAAGATGTCTGTGCGGAGGTGGGGATGGATCCGGGAGGCGCGCATGGGGTTATCCGCCTCCGGTCACGACGGCGTTCATGATCGGCCCGGCGCTGGTGGCGACGATGCCGCCGAAGAGTGCGCCCAAAATGATCTTGGGTGATTCGACAGCGCCGCCGTGAAAGCGTTCCCAGCCGAATTTGCCGCCGCCGTAGATCACCGCCGCGATCCCGGCGAGGGACACGAACCAGGCCAGGTAGTTCACGAGGTTGACGAACTTGTCCATTTCCGGCGGGTTGCGCGGTGTGATCGTGATGTCTGCGAACAGGGTGAGCGCCTCACTGATCGTGTGCGCGGTACTCATGGTTGATCCTCCGAATCCTGTTGTGTGGCAGCGCGACTGGCTGCGAGGCGGCTGATGATGCGTGTGCCGGCTCGGTGCACGTCGAGCGGCACTGCTTCGGTGAGCCGGGTTTTGCGGCGCGCGGGGGCGGGATCGAATGGGCTGTATCGGGCGAGTTCGGCGAGGTCGAGGACGACGAGTTCGTCGTGCCAGCTGATGGTGTAGACCTCCTGCGCCAGCTCCGCGACGACGCCGCGGTAGCGGCGCACCGCGGCGGGGACCGCGCCGGGCCGGGCCGGGGTCAGCACCAGCCCGATCACGGTGACTCCCGGCGGGGCGGATCCGGCGTGCCATTCGCGTAGGCGTTCCGCGGCGGCGGTGAGGCCGGGGATGCAGAGCCGGGCGGCGATGAGCACGCGTTGGGTGGTGCGGGGTGAGCCGGGCCAGGCCGGGCCGGTGTCGGCCGCTGGAGCCCACCAGCGGGCCAAGGTCGACGCACCCGCGCCGCCGTGCGCGCCGAGTACCGCGAACAGCGGTGGATGTTCGGCGGTGGTGGGCAGCGCAGATTCGCGGACCGGCGCCCTGCGTTCGGGTGTGGGGCCGACGATCGTGGCCGGATCCAGCCGACCTCGTGCCGGGGTGTGCCGGTGGAGTTGCAGGGGCGCGGGGTACATCGGTTCAGCCCCGCTTCTGGATGTTGGTGATCACGGTGCCGTGCTCGCCGGCCCCGGCGTTGATCAGTTGCAGGTAGTCCATGCGTGAGCCGTCGGGGTGGCGTTCGGCCAGGTGCACCTCGGCGGCGGTGCTGTCGGCGATCGGGGTGATCGCGACGCAGTGCGTGGTGCCGGGCGGGATCGAGGTGATTCCCGCCGCGAGGCCCTCGAGGGTCAGTCCTGCCGTAGGCGCCACCACGGCGAGTGCGGCCGCGGCGTCGCGTAGGACGTAGTAGGCGTGTTCGAACGCCGCGATCACTCCCGTGAGGCTGGCGGTGTCGCCGGCGGTGTCGGTGACCGTCGTCCCGGACAACCCGGTGCACGCGTTGCCGAGTGCGGCCGCCGCGGAGCTCGGCGGTGCGGCGGTCGCTGTAGGCTGAATGGTGGCCGTGCCCGGTTCTCCGGCATGGCTGCCGACCCAGATGCCGGCACCGGCGGTACTCAGCACGGCGGTGAGCGCGAGCCCTATCCACCAGTGCCGCACCCGGTTCGGCGATTCGGGCTCCGGTGCCGGTGGTTCGGCGTCGGGGTTGATCCACTGCCATTCCGACCCGGTAGGGGTGTCTTCGCCATCGGCGAGGGTGGGCGAGATCGGTTGTACGGCTGCGGGTTGTGTCGGTTGCAACCATCCCCAGCCGTGTTCGATCTGGGGGTCGTCTGGGGTATGGGTGCTGGGCATGGCGTTCGCCTCCTTCACACAGTGGCGCGATTGTGAGATTGGGGCCCTCCGGGCGCGGTGCCGGGGAGAATCAGGCGACGGGAAGAAGGTGGGGTCGTCGGCTGATCCGTTGCGCCCGAAGGGGTTTAACGACCACCACTGGTCGTCGCTGGCGCGGTGGTGGTGTTGGTCTGGGGTTGCGGGGTGGTGAGCGCTGGTGTGGTCCGGGCGAGGTCGTGGGCCAGGGCGGTGAACCATTCGGCGGTCGCGGTCAGCGGTGAGCTGCCGGTCGGGGTGGCCGGTGTGCTCTGGTAGGAACCGTGGCGGCCGGTGGTGGAGCTGTATTGGGCCGAACTGGCCACGCTGTAGAGCTCTCGCTGGTCGGTGACGGTGCTGGTGATCGCCTCGAACGCGGCGTTGATCCAGCGGCTCGCGGTTTGGGGCGGCACGAGCTCGACGACCGCGTCGGCGACTTTCGCGCCCAGGGCCGCGACCGCGGCCCACGGGTTGGCCATGCCGACGACCGCGAGTTCGGCGATGGTTTGAGGGGTGATCACCTTCTGCGCGACCGAGATCACCGCGTTGAGCCCGATGGTGCCCAGTTTCATCAGCGCCGCCAGCGCGTCGTGCGGGCCTGGTGGTGTGGCGTTGGGCTGGGATGCTTCGGCCAGGCGCTGACCGAGCGGTTTGCCGGGCTCGTAGGACAGCTGGTCGAGACTGGTGCCGTGGAGGTCTTCGTTGATCACATCGACCGCGGTGGTGAACGCTGTCGCCGACAATGCCTCGGCGACAGTGGAAATCGCCGCGATCGGGTCGCGCAGATCCGAGCGGGCCGCGATATTGGCCACCGTCGTCGCCAGCGGCCCACCGATGGGGGCGTCGCAGGTCGCGTCGCCTGCCACGCACAGATCGGCGATCCGGCCGGTCAGCGCCCCATAACTCGACGGTGGTGCGGCGGTGATACCGGCACCGGTCAGTGCGGGGTTGTTCAGCGCGACGGTCGCCGTCTGCTGCCCCGCACTACCGGGTGGGGCGGCGGGCTCGGTAGCGTGGGGCCGGCCGGGCAGTACTGGTGTGTTCGCGGAGCGAGTGGGGTTGGCCAGCAGCGCGATTCCCGCGACCTGGTCGGGGGCGATCGGGGCGGAACCGGTGCCGACGTGCTGGGCGAATCGCGACACTGCCGGTGCGCCCTGGCCGTAGCCGGCGGCGGCGAGTTTGGTGGCCGGACAGCGGCGCACGAGTTCGGCGGCCGCGTTGTCGAGCCGTTGTGCTGCCGCGGTGACCGCGTCGTCGTAGGTCAGGTCGGTGCCGTTGCCGTCGCGGCCGAAGGGGATGTAGGAGCGTTGTACCGAGTCCCCGGCCTTCGCCGCGAGGGGTGCGAACATTTGACCCAGCGCGCCGCTGTCGCTGCTGAGTTGCGCATCCGGGCTCGACTCATCACCCCCCTGGACCCCGAACACGTAGAGGGCAGGGCACTTCGGGCCGATCGGCACGCTCGTATCCGGTGCTGCGGTGACCGCGCTCGTCCCGAGACCGGATACAGCGAACACCATCAACGCTGTCGCGATCACGCGCACTCGTGTGGACGTGACGGTCGTGAGGTTCACGGTGCTGTGCATGGCGTTTCACCTCCTTGGAGGGGTTGGCGAGGGGCCTGCCCGCACCCTCGCCGAGGGGGTTGCAGTGGGCGCGGGCAGGCGATTCAGGTGGTCTTAGGTGCCGCGGACGCGGGCGTCGTGACTCCGTCGGCTCGTGCGGGCCGTCGTTGCAGGTAGCTGGCCAGGCGGGAGATCGCTTCGCCGGCGCCGTCGGCCGCGGTCCCGAGGTGGCTGTTGTGGTACTCGCGGCAGCTCAGGTCGACACCGAGTTTGCGGTAGGCGGCGTAGAGTTTCCGGCCCATTGCGACGGGGACAAGGGCGTCATCGATGCCGTGGTAGAGGTGCACTGGCACTCGTGGTGCCACGCGAGCGCTCTGCTCGTTGGCCAATACGTACCGCCACATCGCGTCGTTCCAGGGATCGGGTCGTTCGCACCATCGGCCCAGCGGTTGATGGCGGTAGTCGGCCTGGATATCGGCCGCGTCCAGCTTCGAGGCCCGCTTGATGACCTCGCGCCCTGATTCGAGCAGGATGTGGTCGACCGGCAGGTGCCGGTAGGCGCGCCCGAGCCCAATCAAGCCAGCCAGGGCGAGCCCCGCCCACGGGCCACCGTCGATCTCGGAGATCAGCGCGCCGGGGTCGGCGACCACGGCACCGGCGGCCACGCCGCGCAGATCCAGCTCTGCGGCATAGTCGACGTGGGCCTCCCCGGTCCAGATCGCCGTACGCCCGCCATCACCGAATCCCCACACCGCACAGGGGCTCTCGGTCGCCTCCAGCTCCGGCATATCACGGACCGCGCGCGCCAGGTCCAGCACCGCTCGCGCGCCCGCGTGACCGGCCAGGAACTGGTAGGGGCCCAGATCGGTCATGCCCAAGCCCGGACCGTCCGGTACCGCCACGGTCCATCCGCGCTGTAGCCCGGCGGTGATGAATCCGGCCTCGGGCTCCTCGCCACGCACCAGCAGCTGCGATGGCGCGCACGGCCCAGCCAGTCCATGAAAACGCGGGCAATACAACAGCGTTGGACCGGCCCCGGCTATCTCCGTGGTCGACGGGGTGATGACGATCCCGGAGGCCGGCAGCGGCGCGCCGAAGCCGGTGCGGGTGGCGTAGACGATCTGCCAGGCGCTACCGGCGCCCTCGAGTCCCGCCAGGTCTACTTCTCGTCGACGCAGGATCGTTCCGGGCAGATGCTCGAATCCGACTCTGCCGCTGTAGAACTCGTCGCGCATGTTCGGTGTGCTCATCATCGGCTCCCGGCGATGTCGTGGGCGAGGGCGATCATCCAGGCGATGCCCGAGTTGAGTTGGCCGCTGGCGGCGTAGCCGGTGTGGCGGGCAACTGTGTCGGCGTAGCGCAGCCAGACCGCGGGGTTGACCAGGTCGGCGTTGTCGGCGACGAGTTGTCCCCAGGCTGTGGATAGTTGACCGGCGAGTTTGAGGATCAACGCGATCGGATTCGCCGCGATGGTGGCGGTGATCTCGGTCCACCGTGCCTCGGCAGCACCGCGTTCAGTCGGTGCGGACAGGCGGGGGTCGGCGGCTTCGATCAACCGGTCTGCCAGCGACAACTGCGGGACGTAGTCGACATTGCCGCCACCGACCTGAAAATCGGTGAGGACGACCGTGGTCCAGGCATCACCGAGTGCCGCGGAGAACACCGCTTGCAGCGAGCCCAGGGCCGTGACGGGGTCGCGCAGATCGGCCTGGGCGGCGACTTCCGCGCCGACCCGCAGCAGCGTCGCCCGGTCCGGTGCCGAGCAGGCCAGGTCGCCGTCGGTGCAGATGTCGGCGACGCGACCGGTCAGCGCGCCGTAGTTGGTGTGGCCGTCGGCGATTCCGGCGCCACCGGCGGGCGGGTTGGTGATCTGCACGCCCGAGACCGCTCCACCGCTGGTGCCTGGCGCCGGGTCCGGTGTGATCTGGCCGGGACGGCCAGGAAAGGTCGGGGCGTCCGGGGCTCGATCAGGGCTCGAGTACAACGCGATGCCCGCGATGCGCTCCGGCGCGATCGGCCCCGCGCCGGCGCCGACGTCGGCGGCGAAGCTCGATATCGCCTGGGCGCCTTGGGAGTATCCGATTCCGGCGATCATCGTTGCCGGGCAGGTCTCGGCGATCTGGGTCACTGCCGCGTCGAGCTGGCGGCGGGCCTCGGCGACCGACACCGCATACGGTGACGACCCACCGCCGGGGACAGCACCGCCGAAACCTGCGGGATAGCCGATATAGCTGCGCTGCACCAGATCCGGGACAGCGGCCAGAACCGGAGCCAGCAGCGAGCCGAGCATTCCGGTGTCGGCCAAAGGATCCGCACCTGGTGAGGATTGACCGGTCCCTTGGACTCCCAGCACGTATAGGGTAGGGCATCCCGGCCCGATCGGCACCGCCGAACTCGCCGCCGCGGTCATCGCGGCGGAAGCTCCGATAACTGCCACCACCGCCACTGCCCACGCCGTACTGCGCTTCTTCATCGCACGGGTGGTCATGGTTGCCCAACTCCCACCCCTGCTCCGAAACCCGCGCCGACCGTGCCTCCGGCGACCGCACCGACGGCGGCGGCCGGGATGCCGACGACTGCCGCTCCGGCCGCGGCACCGGCCGCAGCACCGAGGGCGGTGCCGGCGACTCCGGAAGTGACTGTGCCGATGACCGGTACGGGGATGACGGTGCCCAGGGCGGCTCCGGCGATACCGCCGATCGTGCCGCCGATCAGTCCGCCGACCACCGCGCCCGCGGCGGCGACCGGGACACCGGCGATCGCCGCGCCTGCCACGCCGCCGATACCCGCGCCGGCCAGCGTCGCGCCGCCGACACGGTCCGAACGTCCGGCCTCGATGCCGATCGAGTCCAGCGCGGTCGCGAGCTGTGCCTCGGCGTCGGCGGCAGTGGCGTTGATGGTGTCCGCGCAGTCCGGGGGAAGCCAGTCCTGGCGCGGGGTCTGCCATTGCCCGATCCGAATCGTGTTCTCCGGAGCCTCGATTGGCGCCACGGGCGCAACCGGTTCGGGGAGATGAAGTTCTTCGATCCGGATGGGTTCCACCGGCTCGTCGACCGGCGGAGCCGGCCGGGCGGAGGTCCCATTGCGCACCTCTGCGGGCTGCGAGTAGTACACCGGGGGTGCAGGCGTCGTCGGTTCCGGCGCCACAGCTGGCGGAGGAGGCGGCGGTGGGGCGGTTGTCCCCGGTTGTGACGGACTGGTCACACCCGGCTGATCGGCAATCACTGCTGGCGCGGTCACCGCACCAGCTGGACCCGCGACCGCGAGGACCATCGCGAGCGGCACCGCACTTGCCAGGATCACTCGACTGCCGCGAATGCTGTTGTTAGTCAGAGCGTTCCGGCGAATCGGTAGGCCCTTGCCGTGATGGGCACTGCCGCGGCGGAGACTCGAGCGTTTCCTTGATCTGGGCATAACGAATGACCCTTCGTCCTGAAGGTTGGAATGGGGATTAGTAGGCGAATGTGACGCAATGGCGTCACCCGCACCTCCCAGTCGCGAATGCTCCCGGGAGGCACCGCTTCTCAGGGCGTGTGTCAGATGAAAGGAAGGATCAATGCCAGCGCTTGATGAGCAAAGGACAATCCGCTGCTCAGCAAAGAAAATCCAGCGTTGACCCAACCCAGAATCATGAAGGGGTCCAATTCAACTTCCTCTCAATCGGTTCGGATGAGCACCCTTATCCAAACTCCGCGAGCGCCTGGATGACCAGGCCTTGGACCCATCTCATTTTCGCTAACGGTTGCAGTGTCAAATTGCAAAACCATAGCCTACCAGGACTTTTGGTGGCACTTTGACACTGAGACCGTTAAACGATACTTCTTCCGAAACCTGAGACGGGGCCAGATCCATGCTGTAGAGATCACGCCTCCAGATACCTTGCGGCAGCGAAACTCTGCCAACTTCCACATGACAGTTCTTGCCGGGTTGTGGCCAATCTGGTAAGAACGAACCAGCCACGAGGGGGCAATCTAATGGCGTATCGCTATCCGCCCACGGCGGAAGACACCGAACAGGGGACTTCGCATGAGCTGGGATCAAAACCTTCGCCCCGACAAGCCCTGGCGAAAGCCCAGCATCCCCAGCCTGGGAGCCACTTGTCGGCATATCCGCGAATATCGGGATCTGTCACGGGATACCGTGCGCAAGCGCCTCGGCCTAAGCACGTCGTACCTGTTCAGGATCGAGATGCAGGGAGTCATGCCCAGCATAGAAGTTCTCGACCAGATCATCGAGGGTTACAATCTCGACACCGCACAAGCCAGGCACCTACGTGAGCTTCGCGCGCCGACCGAACAGCTGGAACCCTCGCATGAACTTTGCCACCGGGTAGCCACAAATGCCGCGCATATGGCCCACCTGAACGACCTTGAATCACTGGGCGTGCTCGGCGCCTACGTCGATCCGTTCGCCTCAATCTTGGCTTGTAACAATCTATTTCGGTCAGCGATGCCGGGCATCGAAGATCTGAAATCCTATCCGATTTGGCTGTTCAGCTCGGCGGCGAAGGAGGTGGTTGTCGATTGGGAGCGCGAAGCCGATCACTGCATAGCAAGCAACAAAGCCACCCTTGGCCGCTACCGCGACGCCGGACAAGCCCAAGACTTCCTGCGACATCTGAGGAACAACAAAGAGTATCGAAACCGGTGGGCCGCGAACATTCACATCTCATATGGCCGTGACACCAACGATCTGCTACATCTTCGCGATCCGGGCAGTAAGGCAGTCATCGACTACAACTTCAGCCACTCCAACGAGTCTCGCAACGTAATGCTCTATGTCGGATTCCCCAAAGCCGATGCAGCGCAACACATCTCTTGAACTACAGGTCCGACGCGGATTGGCAGCCTGTTCAGAGCTCATTATAGCGAGAGACCCTGCAGAAAGCCCGCCGTCGATGCCCCTCTCGCCACAGCCACAGACCGCGTTGGCTTCTCGCGCACAATCTCCCGCCATGTCATCGCCGATCCGCACTACAGGCACGCCACCCCGGGCTCGGCCTATCGTAGTCGAAATCCCCTCGCTCTAAGAGGAATTGACCAAGCTCAAGCATCCAGGATTGCCCAAAACTCGCCCTTTCGCAAAGAGACGCCGTCGGCGGCCAGCCGTCACGCCCTCTTACTGCGGAATGTGTTCATTCTACGTCGCTTGCCACTCCGGGAGGCACTTACCCTGCTTTGCAACAACATTCAGCAGCATCAAGTCAGAGGTTTCGGGCACGGCCGACATCGTCAGGCTGTACGCCACAAGTTCATCGGATCCCGGAATGCGGAAGTACTCCAGATCGGTACTGTCACGACCGTAACTGATGTCGATATTACTGGCCCATATGCGACGAAAGTCGCTGTTGCGCCGGAGTCTTCGCAGGAGCGCTTGGGCCTGATCGCTCTCACGGTGCCGAGCGAGAACGGGTTTTGCCGCAGCGATTGCACGAGCAGCTTCGACCTCCCAATTGGCATGCACTTCCTTCGCGACCGGGGTGAACATCCACACTAGAATTGAGCCCGCTTCGTCGATAGCCGGGAATACCGACCGGAGCAGGTCATTGCACATCAGCACGGTGAAGAGCGGGTTGAGATAGGCACCCGGCATTCCCCGTTTCTGCAAATCGTCCAAATGCGCAGAAAACCCCGCCTGAGAAGCCACTCGTTTCCTCAGTTCCTCGTCCGGCCTGATGTCTACCGACCGGGAGCGAAGTTCGCGCAGGTAGCGCGCCTGGTCGTCATTCAGTTTGTAGCCGGCGATGAGACTGTTCAGCTTCTTCTGACTCGGCTGCGATAACCCATGCTCAAGTTGGGAGATGTAGCTGGGCGAGACACCACTACGTTTGTACGCCGTTGCCCGCGACAACCTCCGATGATCACGGATTTGCCGCAGAGTTGAAGGCAGCTCCAGGGCGTACACGTCAGCAGGACCGACCCCGTTACTGCCACGGCCGCCCGACTTCTCGCTCATGCTGGAATGCCCCCTTCCGTGTCAAGCCCTGGAACAGCCCCTACTGGAAGTCCCTCATCGCTCAGCAACCGCATCGCACACCGCGATTCAGATAGCCAATGCATCACTGCTGCTGCAACTGTCTCAAATATTTGCAATCTACCCAAGACCTCCTAGCAGGACGCAACGTCCTCAGCATCGGATTCCAGTCGCGTCAATCCGATTCGTCTCACGCCAGGGCGCGTAGGTCCCGGGAAGTCCGCGACTTCTCTGTATCTGTGGTTGTCATCGATCGACTGGTTCCAACGCCGCGGCCTCCTCCATGTGCGTCGTGCGGCGAACCGGAGACTATATCACAGAGCAGGCCGAAACCATCGCGACAAGCATGAAAACATGCACGCACGGAACAGAGTCGGAACATTGAGCGCGATAGCTCCGATGACTACGGGGTCGGGTTAGCGCCTTCGGCCACGATAGGCCTGCGACAGGTCGGAGTCAGATGACCCGGGTGGTTCCTTCCGATCGGATGGCCCCTGGTACACGTGCTGTCGCACGCATCCGCAGTTGCCGAGGTTGCGGCACAACCGCCAACGTAGGCCTGATGTCCGTACCTGGAACAATCTGCATCCGCCAGCGAGCGGCGACGGTTGCTAAGGCCAACGTCGCCTCCGTCACGCCGAAGTGGTCACCAATACATTTGCGGGCGCCCGTGGCAAACGGCAACCACGCGCTACGCGGGGCTGGCGTGGAGAGACCCGGATCGAATCGGTCAGGGTTGAACCGCTCCGGGTCGAGATACAGATCCGCACGGTGTTGAATCGCGTACGAGCTGTAGATCACGGTCGTACCAGCAACCAGGACGTGATCTCCGAGCTTGGTGTCTTCGGTCACCGTCCGAGTCTGCAGCCAAGCGGGCGGGCGCAGACGCAATACTTCGGCAATCACTTGACCGGTGAACTGCAGCCTCGACACATCCTCGTAACCGGCGGATCGGCCAGCAAGAACCGCATCGACCTCAGAGTGCACACGAGCGGCGAAGTCGGGATGCTGGTCCAACAGGATCAGCGCCCACGCCAGTGTCGCCGCACTTGTGTCGGTGCCACCGAAAAAGAACGCGAGCACCTGGTCGACAATCTCGTCGTCGCTCAACTGCCCGCCCTCCTCACTGTCGCGGGCAAATACCAACGCCGAGAACAAATCTCCGCGATCAACCCGCTCCGCGCGCCGCGTCGCGACCAGCTCGCTGAGGATAGTGCGCATTTCCTTCGCAGCCGTCTCGGTAGCCCGGTTGCCTAGAATCGGCAACCGACGCAGCCACTCGGGCATCATCATCTGCCGCAAGACACCAGCGAAAACGGTTTCTACATCGTGGAGTATCCGCTCCTGCGTCGCATCCGAGATCGCCCCGTCGAACAACGTCGACGCGATCACGCGTCCGGCAAAGGTGTGCAGGTCTGCTTTTACATCGACGACCTGCCCGTCCTGCCAGGAATCGACGAGTTCGGAGATCTTCTCTGCCATAACCGGCACATACGCGGCGATGCGTTTCGAACTGAACGCTGGCTGCAGCAAACGCCGTTGCCGTCGATGCTTCGCATGGGGACACGTTGCCAATCCCTCGCCGATCATCTCTCGACCGCTGTCGAATTCCGGCCCGCCCTTGTCGAAGATACGGTCGTTAAGCAACACCTGTCGGGTCAGTTCAAGATCGCAGACGACCACCGCGGTCATCGGTCCAAGCCCAATCCTGACCAGGTCACCGTGCTCGGGCAGTGACGCCACGAACCCCAACGGATCCCGCACCAGCGGAACCAGATGCCCGAATACAGGCAATCGACGCGGCGCCATCGCGATCGTCGCGAGGTCGCCCCGCCTGTCCATCTGCCTATCAGGCGCGCACCCTGCTATCCGACGCATTGTTGCTACCCACCGACGAAATCCAGACAGCTCACCCACGCCCATCTCCCTCCCGAGCAGGTACAACTACCCGTCCCAGTGTCCATCAATCCAAACTTCCCTACCACCACCCGCTTGGGTGGATTAAACCAGCAAGCGGCACCTGGTTTAGTTGAGTAGCTTCTCGATACCTCGGCTCGACGACGGTGCGTGGCAGTGGTTGGTTGCGCCCCAGGCGGATACCACGTGTGGGACAACAAGGCTGGCCGTTGATGGGGCGATCGCTACGAGTTGTGCCCTGACGAGCTCAACAATCCGCACCGGTGTGACCAAATCATCGAACTCGCGAGGCAGGCGCGCGCCCATAAGCCTTGAGCGGTGCTCACCTGCTGTGATGACCAACCACGCGGAGAGTCGACACCAGCAACACCACCGCCAGTTGAACATCCTCGACAGAGCGCACACGTTCTCGGTCTGAATCTGTGGACGTCGTTTCTCACGCGTCCAGATCCGCACAAAAGAGTCCCTGACTGGCCTGGAGGTCGGATTGCCTTGAGCCCACCTTGCGTGATGGCCATCACAGCGACTATGGTTGGAACCGGTTAAAGTGGTTCCAACGCCGAGTCAGGAAGAACTCAGATGGCAAGACGATCGCATCGACTGTGGAATGAAGACCTCCGTCCTTCGACCCTCAGGCCCTGGGGGACTTACAGCATCACGTCCATCTGGTTCGCCTGTATGCACAATCTCGGCGTATACACGGCAGCGGCAGGTTTTCTACTGTTAGGCCTGCCGGCCTGGCAGGCCCTGGTGGGCGTGTTCATCGGACTGTTAATACTGTGGGGTGCAACGCAATTGATGGCCGAGCCAGGGCACCGGTACGGCATCCCGTTGCCGGTCATTGCTCGAGCAAGCTTCGGCGTCTTCGGGGCGAACTTTCCTGCATTGATACGGTCAGTTGCCGCGGTCGCCTGGTACGGCATTCAAACCTTCCTGGCCTCACATGCGGTTATGATTATCGTGCTACTGGCATTCCCTTCGGGGGAAACCGCACTTGGGCGGTGGAACTTCGCTGGGCTATCCCTGCTGGGTTGGCTCTGCTTTCTGTTCACGTGGGGTCTTCAGCTGTTCATCGCTGAGCACGGCATGGAAACGATCCGTCTCGTGCAGAACTGGGCGGGCGCTGTCGTGTCGGTCGTAATGATCGTCATGGCTGCGGCATTGACGTTTCAAGTCGACGGAGCCGTTGACTGGAGTTTCGGATCAGCCGGGTTGGAGATAAGGAGCACGCTGTTGGTGATTCTGCAGATTGCCATGGCAATGTGTGTCGTCCATGCACCCATGGTGTTGAACTTCTGCGACTTCACCCGCTTCGCCCCCAGGGCCCGTGACGTGGCGCGCGCGAACCTCTACGGCCTGCCCGTCAACGGGCTGATCTTCGCCGTCACAGTTGTCGCGGTGACAACCGCTGGATACCGACTCTTCGGCGTCTTCATCGCCGAACCCACTCAGATCCTCGAACGCACCTCCAACAGGTGGGTCGTCGGGATCGGCGCATTGCTGTTCTTCGCTGCGACACTTGGCGTCAACATCGTCGCAAATCTTGTGTCGCCAGCGTTCAACTTCGCCAATGTGGCTCCGTCCAGAATAAGCTTCCGAAAGGGTGCATTGATAGCATCAGTCCTCGCCATCGCTGTAATGCCCTGGAAGATCTTCAACTCCCCGGCAACGATCAACTACTTCCTCGGCACGCTCGGAGCAATGCTCGGCCCGCTTCTTGGTGTCATCGTCGCCGACTACTACATCCTGCGCAGAAGAATTCTGCGCGTCGACGACCTGTATACCGAGGACTCAAACGCGATCTACCACTACTCCTTCGGGTACAACTGGCGTGCATTCGTCGCGGCGGCGGCGGGAATGGTGGTCGCCGTCCCAGTGTCGGTAATACCCCTCATACCTGGCTGGGCCAGTCTCGGCTGGTACGTGGGTGTCGCATTAGGCGCGACTCTGTACATCGGACTATCGCGCAACAACAAAGCGGCCATCGTAGAAATACAGGCTCTCGAAGTTTCCTTACCCAGACAGTGACGGGCATTGCGCCAAGCTGAGACCGCTGGGCCGCAGCTGGACACACCATAGCGAACCAGTTCAACTGGTTCACTATCGACTAACGGAAGGTTAAGAGCATGAACAGCGAACAGACCAGGGTGGCGGTGCTCGGCACTGGGATCATGGGGGCACCAATCGCCCGCAACCTCGCCAAAGCCGGCTTTGCCGTCAGCGCATGGAACCGCACTGCCGCCAAGGCCCAGCCGCTCGCACAGGACGGCGTGCGGATCGCAAGTACACCCGCGGACGCGGTTCGCGACGCGGACGCCGTGCTGACGATGCTCACTGACGCCGATGCGGCGCTGGACGCTATGCGGCAGGCCGCATCCTCGCTGCTCGAAACTGCAGTCTGGATTCAGACCAGTACCGTTGGCGAGGATGTGGACGAGTTGCTCTCCTTCGCCGCGGAGCGGTCGATCACCTTCGTCGACGCGCCGGTGCAGGGGACCCGCCAACCTGCCATCGAGGGAAATCTTCTGGTCATGTGCGCGGCCGATCGCGCGCTTCGCGACCGTTTGCAGCCCTTCTTCGACGCCATCGGATCGCGCACACTCTGGGTCGCGGATAGCTCTGCCCAAGGCACTGCAAGCAGACTGAAAATCGCCACGCACGCGTATGTCGCGGGTCTGACGCACGCTCTCGGTGAGGCGTTGTCGATGGCGACCGCACTAGACGTCGACCCACGACTTTTTCTTCAGGCAATGGCCGACGGACCACTCGATTGTGCGTTCATGCGGGGTAAGGCCGAAGTCATCGTCAACGCTGACTACACCGCGTCCTTCTCCGTCCTCAACTCCGTGAAAGACGCGCAGATCGTCCTCCGGGCAGCGGACCGACATGGCATCGCGTTGGACTGCACCAACGCAGGTCTGCATCGGTACGAGCGACTCGTAGACGCCGGCCGCGGCGACGACGACATGGCAGCAACGTATCTCGCGAGCTTCACCTCAGAGCTGCAGCAGCCCTGAACATCGGCACACTCCAAATGTTAGGAAATATCATGGCTTTCGAACGCCACACATTTGATCACATCGGCATTCCCACGACTGAGCGCCACACGGGTGAGGTGTTCATCGAAGAAACCAAAGTATGGCTGACGAGTCCCCGCGCCCACCCTGCAAATGTCGAATGGCTCCGATACGAGCCGGACACTGACGTTCCCGCACAGGTTCGAGACTGCCCGCATGTCGCCTATCGTGTAACCGACATAGAAGAGGCTGTCCAAGGTCATGAAGTATTGATGAAAACTTTCGAGATCGGAGGCGGATTCGCAAAGATCAGTTTCATCCTTTTCGAGGACGCAGTCGTAGAATTTATGCAGTATCGCAACCCTGCTGAGGACGGATGGTTCGAGTGAGCTGGTTGCACAGGCTTCGTACACGCCTCTCGGTGGAGCGTCTGCTGGTGGGAATGGTGTTCATATACGCGGGGCGGCGGGTGTTTTGCGATCCGGAGGGCCCGACCGCGAAGTTGGAGCGCGTTCTACCCACAACGCGATTCACGGCCGAGACATCGCGCACCGCCGTAAGAGCGAACGCCGCGGTCATGGTTATTGCCGGCACAACGCTGGGACTCGGCATCGCACCGCGCCTGTCGGCATATCTACTCGCCGGGTCACTGTCGCCCACGAACGTGGTCGGTCACGACTTCTGGTCACACACTGATCCGAACGACCGAGCTACGGAGTTGAGTTCGTTCCTTTCCAACCTGGCGATCACGGGCGGGTTGCTCTCCGTCGCGCGCACGAAGAGTGCGGCAAGCCTTGATCGACAAAGGCACAGGGCGTCGCATCCTCAAGTTGAATGAGATCTCCTGACAAGGAAAATTAGGTTCATGAGTCCAATCGCTGATTCACAATTTCGTCTCGACAATGAGTCCTTGGCGTTTCGCTTCACCGCCACGCTGACTGATCGATACGGAAGAACCCGCGAACGTTTGGATACCCCTGAGTCGTTGAGCCGCTGGTGGGACCTCAATGATCTCGATCTCGGGACCGCCGACTTGGGCGAGGTCGACCTCGCCAAAGCGCGAAGATTGCGCGAGACGATTCACCGACTGGGCACCTGCGTCGCCGAACAGTCAACCCTCCTTCCATCGGACGTCGATGCACTGAACAGCTTTTCGCGATTCGGTGGGGCGGACCTGGTACTCGACAACGGGCGAGCACGATGGGAACTCCTCGACGGCCTGGCGAATCGGGCGGCACTGAGCGTCGTCGCACAAGATGCCATCAGTACTTTCGGAGGCGCCAATGCTGACCGCGTACGAACGTGCGGACGAGACGAGTGCCGGGGCTTATTTATTGATACCAGCAGGGCCGGCAAACGCCGTTGGTGCTCGATGAATACCTGCGGGAACCGAGAGAAGAAGGCTCAGATGAGGCAGGCCGGCACCAAAGCCTCTTCATGACTCCGTGTCGGCAGTCGCATCAGCGGCTGCGTGTATGTGCTGTGTCATCGCTTCGCCGGCGGCATCACTGTCGCCGGCGAAGATCGCATCGACGATAGCTTGGTGCTGCGCCGATACGGTCGACGCCCACGCAGGGTCAGCCAGATTGGATACAGCTGACACCGCGATGCGATCCCATACCCGACCGAGGAAATCGGCGAGCATCGCATTATCGGCCGCTTCGACGATGTGCCGGTGAAACTCGAAATTCCGTTGCGCGATGATTCGGGGGTCACCAGCATCCACCGCGTCCTCGATCGCCTTGGCTTTGCGCCGTAGCTCCTTCAACATCACGGGGGCGAGTTCACCGTCACGTTGCCTGCGCGCTGCGGACTCGCTCGCCAGCCGCTCGAGCACGGCACGCACACGGAACAGGTCGCGTCGCTCCTTGTCGGACAGGCCGGCGACTACCGCACTGCGACCAGCCCGCGCAACCAGCCCATCAGCGTTCAAGCGTTGCAGCGCTTCCCTGACCGGAGTGCGGGACACTCCGAGCTCCTCGGCGAGTTCCACCTCGGCCAACCGGTCGCCTGGTGCATAGCGTCCGGCTGACAGCCGACTGCGCAACGTGGCATACACAGATTGGGCGCTATCGGCTGCTGTCGCGCGGGTCATGGGCCAACTGTACACAGGGAGTTCAGGCCACGGTCGCCGATTGACGATTTGAGCATGCATTGTATACAGTGAATGCATGAGCGTGCTGGGTGTCACATGGACCAACTGGGCTGTACTCGCGGCCGCGGGACTTCTCGCCGGAGCGATCAACACGGTCGCCGGTGGTGGCTCGTTGATCTCGTTCCCTGCGCTGGTCGCTCTGGGCTACAACCCACTGGTCGCCAATGTCACCAACGCCGTCGCCACGGTGCCTGGTTATGTGGGTGGATGCATCGGCTTCCGGACCGAGTTTGCTGACCAGGCAGCTGAATTGCGACGCCTGGGTGTCGCTACTATCTTCGGCGCTTTGCTGGGGTCCGTGCTGCTGATGACCTTGCCTGCCACGAGCTTTCAGAAGATCGTCGGGTGGCTCGTCTTGGGGTCGGCGATCCTGATGCTCGCCCAGCCTCGAATCCGGCGTGTTCTTGTTGAACGTGCACACCCTACGGCGGCGGACGCAACGCCGACTTCAGTGTTGAGTCTCTACGCCGCTCAGTTCGCCGTCGCAGTGTACGGAGGCTATTTCGCGGCCGGTCTGGGCGTGATGATGCTGGCGGTCCTCGGCGTCTTTCGCCACGACACCCTGAATCGCTTGAATGCGTCGAAAACGGGTCTGTCACTCATCGTCGGCGTTGTCTCGGCGGTGTTTTTCGCGTTCAACGCACCAGTCGCTTGGGCGCCGGCGCTCATCCTGGCAATCTTCAGCCTTCTCGGTGGGCTCGCCGGTGCCGGCATGGCCCAGGTGATCTCCGCAAAGTCCCTGCGTCGCATTGTCATCGCTGTCGGCTTCATCGCCGGAATAACCCTGTTGATAAGGAAATGAAATGGCTTTCGAACGTGCCGACGACCTACCGCAGCGGCAAACTTTACTCATACGCGGCGGCCTGGTCGTGGCGATGGACGACGACGAACCCCGCCCTGCCGACATCCTCATCGAGGACGGTGTAATCGTCGAGATCGGGTCTGAACTCAGCTGTGCCTCGGCATTTAGCATCGATGCTGAAGACCACCTTGTGTTGCCCGGCTTCATCGATACCCATTGGCACCTGTGGAATTCATTGCTACGGGGCACAGTGGGATCTGCGCCAGGCCATGACTACTTTTCGGTCAAGCGGGCATTGGCGCCTCACCACGATGTCGACGACTTTTATTGGGCTGCGCGCTTCGGGCTCGCCGAGGCGGTAGATGCCGGTTTCACAACCGTCCACAACTGGGATCACAACGTCCGCGATATCGATGATGTCGATGCCAACATCGCAGCGCACCTCGACGCCGGACTTCGCGGTCGGTTCTCCTACGGCCCGCGCGACCACAGCGGAGAAGGCGAGCTGATGGACCTGGCAGGAATGCGGTCCATGCTCGAGCGCTGGACTCCTGAACTTCTCGACAACCGCATCACCTTCGGCGTGGCGTTGCGAGGTCCATACCGGACCACGTCGGAGGTCTATATCGCGGAATGGAAGGCAGCCAGAGACGCCGGATTGCCTATTACGATGCATTGCGATCGCTGCCTACGCGAACCGAACTGCAATCATTGTGGTTTGACCCGACTGGCAGACGAGGGTCTCCTCGGGCCCGACGTGCAAATTGTGCACGCAGTGCATGCGTCCGGCGAAGATATCGAATCACTTGCTCGCTCGGGCACCACGGTGTCGTTGAGCCCCGTCACCGAACTTCAGACAATGGGATTTCCGCTTGTCTCCGAGTTACTCGCCGCCGGCGTTGCTGTGAGCTTCTCGATCGATACTTTGGCGATGCCTACCACGGCCGACGTCTTCACTGCACTGCGGACCGTGTTGTCCGTCGAAAAGGCCCGGACACAATCCGATGATGTCACGGCGCGACAGCTGCTGCGAATGGCGACTATTGACGCCGCAGCCTGCCTCGGGATCGGCGACACGACGGGATCGATATCAGTAGGAAAACGTGCGGACGTGATTGTGATAGGTCACGATGTGAATCTTCTCCCGACCGGAGATCCGTTCGATTCGCTCGTCTACAACGGCCGTACTGACAACATCAGAACCGTTGTGGCAGACGGTCGGGTGCTCAAACGTGATGGCGACCTGACCCAGGCGTCTGCGTCCAATGTCGGACTGATCGCACAATCGCGCCGCGATCACATCGTCGCTCGTGCTCGGGCTGCTGGCGACTGGCAGTACTGACCAAATAATTTGAAGGACGATGCATGTTAAACGACAGCCGTAAGAACACGAGCCCGAGGCCACTGAACGACACGGCCGCATGGTCGATGTTCACAGTACTACTACTGGCATATTCGGTCAACGCGATGGATCGGATGATATTTCCGGTGCTACTCACCGATATCCGTGACGAATATCACTTCAGCCTGTCGGCAGCCGGACTTCATTCCACGATATTTGCGCTGGGTATGGGAATGACGGGGATACCACTTGGTGTAGCGCTGCAGCGGTTCGGCCGTAAGCCCATCTTGGTCACTGGCACGGTTTTGTTTTCCGTGGCGACTCTGCTCACCGTCGTCAGCATCGGTTTCACCGACATGCTGGCGTGGCGGGTCCTGTCGGGTATCGGCGAGGCAATGCAGCTCGGCGCAATCCTCACGGTGGCATCAACTGCCTTTCCTCGACGCCGCGGGCTCGCAATAGGGGCCGTCAACACGGCCTTCGCGCTCGGCTCTGTCGTAGGGCCGGTATTGGGCGTGGCGTTGCTGGAGCGCTTCCACACATGGCGTGCCCCTATGATTGCCTTTGCCGTGATCGGCGTAGCCCTCGCCGCTCTAGCCGCTGGAGTCGTATCACCGAGACTGACCGATGTGGGCCGGCCGGCCCACGACGATCCAGATGGTTCATGGTCGGGTGGCGCGTTGCTCCGAAACCGCAACACCTGGCTCTTGGCAGCCATGGCAGCGCTCTTCGGCCTGATCGACTTCGCCTACATCGGAATGTACGCGACCTTTCTGCGTGAGCACCATGGATTCAGTGCCAGCAATGCAGGCCTGGCAGTGAGTTTATCGGGGCTAGCGGCATTCGCTTCTCCGCTCGGTGGATGGTTGACCGACCGCGTCAACCCCGCCCGGCTGCTCTCCGTGCTGTGTATAGCGCAGGCCGTGTCGGGCGCCATGCTGTTTGCCGGCCCGGCAAGCTTTGTGTGGCAGTGTGCGTGGTCGTTGTTGTTCGGCCTCATCGCCAGTGGCGGACTATATGTTGCGTTGGCAACGTCCATGGTCAGAAGCGTCGCTGCACACCATGCCAGTCTCGCGTCGGGGTTGTTCATCACTTGCATCTACGTCGCTGCCGCGTTCGCGGGACTGCTCTACAGCCGGCTGGTCGGAACCACATCCTGGACCGTCGCAGGCCTCCTCCAGATCACCGGCTTATCCACAGTATGCGCCGTGCTCACGCTTCTGCTGAAACGATCCGAGTTCGGCATGCCCTCGAAAGATCCAATGGCAATCGCACCGAAAGGAAATGCTCGTGCTGACACCACCACCACCAATTACGTCACCGTCGGTCCGCATTCTCGACACTGGCGAGAAATTCTACGTTCGCCGGATCTACTGCGTTGGGCGCAACTATGTAGACCACATCAGGGAAATGAAGGAGGGCAATGAACGCGACGATCCGTTCTTCTTCCAGAAACCGACCGACGCCCTCGTGCGTTGCGGTGCAGCCGTTTCCTATCCACCCGACACCCAGGAGTTCGAGCACGAGGGTGAGCTCGTTGTCGCGATCGGTGCCGAAGGCGCTGAGGTACCGGTCGAATCCGCGCTGGGACTGGTGTACGGCTACGCAGCCGGCATCGACCTCACGCGCCGCGACCGACAACGGGAATGCCGCGCCCAGATGCGCCCTTGGGAAGCCGGAAAGTCATTCGACCAGTCTGCACCATGCGGTGTGATCACCCCTGCGCAGCAGTGGGACGGCGGCTATGACGCCCAGCTCGCGCTAGCAGTCAATGGCAATATACGACAAAGTACTTCGCTTGGACTGATGATCTGGCACGTGCCCGAGATCATTGCTCAGTTGTCGAAACAGTACGTGCTGAAGCCCGGAGATCTGATCTACACAGGCACACCTGCTGGCGTCGGGACCCTGGTCAAGGGCGACATCGTCACTGTCCACATCGACGGACTGCAAACGCTCACAATTTCCATCAACTGAAGTCAATTCAAACAGCATCATCGGCAATCAAAACAATATGGAGAATCATGTTACCCCACGAGCGTATCAGCTATAGCGCAATCGGAGACCGCCCAGTTCGCCGACTACCGAACGGTAATCGCATGGCCGTATGGCTGATCGTCAATGTCGAGGAATGGTCACCCGAAGAACCTATGCCGCGAACAGTCCTGAGCCCGCCGGCCGGCGGTGTTCCAACGCCGGATATCCCGAACTGGTGCTGGCACGAGTATGGAAATCGAGTGGGTTTCTGGCGGCTCCTCAAAACGATTGACAAACACGATATCGCGACGACACTCGCGATAAACGGAAGCGCTATCACCGGCTATCCATCAATCACGGAAGCTGCCATCGAAAGGCACTGGGAATTCATCGGCCATGGCTTCGGGCAACGGAACATGCAGAAGGTTCCTGATGAACGCGCCGATATCCGCGCAACCACGGAGGCGATTATCGCCGCCACCGGTAGTGCGCCTCGCGGCTGGCTCGGGCCGGGACTGACCGAAACGTGGGAAACGCCAGATCTTTTGGCCGAAGAAGGATACGAGTACGTCTGCGACTGGGTGCTTGACGACCAACCGATGCAATTGAGCACCAGAACTAGGCAAATCACCAGCATTCCATATACTCAGGAGTGTAACGACGTGGCGATGATGCTTATACAACATCATTCCGCCGCAGAATACCGACGGCGCGCCATCGACCAATTCGAGCAACTGTACGCAGACTCTGCCGACTCGGCTCGCATTATGGCACTGGTCGTGCACCCTTACATCATGGCAGTACCCCACCGAATGAAGTATCTCGATGACGCACTCGCCCACATCCGCGGCCACGACGACGTCGTTTTCATGACCGGCTCGCAGATTCTCGATTGGCATCTGTCAACGCTGTCAGAGAGCTCGTCGCCGTCTGACATTACTAAGCCGGATCGCGCAGCAAGAATAGGACCTGTTCGAATACCGGTGTAATGTGTATTTATTGATCTACTTAATTCGAGCGGTCAAACTTGCAAGGCGATACCGCAAGTACTCGGCGCGACTTTCGATCGGGCCGGTTCTGACCTTCCCAGAAGGTTCGAACAGGTTGCGAAAGACAAACTACCGCTCGCACCGGATTTCAGGATAAACCTGGAGAAGCGTGCAGATCGGGAACTATTGCGTGGGCGAATTTCTGGGTCATTCGAGAACTTTGTCTCCTACATCGATCGAAAAGTACTGAGCGGCCCGATCACAGTTGTCGATAACGGCCTATGTGGCAGCACGCAAGAGATAATGGCCCACGTGCTCAAAAAGGACGTCAATGGCCACTACGCCTTTGTGTCAATATCCTAATCAAGAAAGGGCACGTATGTCACCTGCCGACAAACGGATGGCAAGGAGGAAACGTCCGCACTCTGCCCGAAGATCCGAGATTTACATTCCTATACCACAAATCTCTTTGGACCCTTGAATCACTGATACCTGGTCGGAGAGGGCCGTCACGACCTGGCGCGGCGGATCTACCACGGGAAGAAAGGCGAGATGACCCGCACCTACTACGAGGGCATGGAAGATCAGCTCTCCACGCTCGGGCTGGTCCTCAACTGCGTGGTTCTGTGGAACACCCGCTACTGTGACCGAGCCCTGGATCAGCTTCGCGCGCAAGGCTATCCGGTGCGCGATGAGGACGCGCAACGGTTATCGGCGTTCATCCGCAGCCATATCGGCATCGACGGCCACTACGCTTTCCATCTGCCCGATCTCGGCGGCACCCACCGGCAGCTGCGCGATCCCGACGCCCGCGACGACGAATGAATAACAGTTGGCGCTGTTGCACCGGGTAGGTGGCAACCGGGATGACCTGCCCACATCGTGAATACCCGGTAATCGGCGTCTTCGAGGATGCTCAATACTGGTTCCTGTTGCGGCCTGTTATACGCTGCCATCTGGTAACGTCCCGCCCTGCGGCGCGGATTCCACGGTTATCGTTCGATCCGCGGGTATTCCTTCCCGAAACTGCATTCGCGCCTCCGTCAGGATCGGATCATCGCGCGACCATACTTGCGCTTCGATGTATCGCCCGTTGTGAACTGCGTTGAGGTAATTCCGGTGTTCTCCATCGAAGTCAATCGAAGTGTCCGCATCCACACCATGGATGACGTGCGGCACGAGCCCCTCAGGTGTATTGGAGGCAGGCGTTCCCGCCACTATCTGGTAGTTGAAGAAGCTGTCCTCGACTGTGAACGTCAGGCGCTCGGCAGGGATCGAGTCGGCGGGAATTCGAATTACGACGGATCCTTCGGGGGCGGATATGTGCCTTGCTCGCTCACAAGCTTGAAGTAAAGTGGACTGTCGGCAGTCGGATTTCCTTTCTCCGCAGCGTGTGATCGCAGCCAGGCTTCGGCTTGCTTGCGAGTGTCCACGTAATCAGCGCCTTCAATCCTCTTTCCCATCTTGTGCGCGATCTCGGCCGCTTCATTATGGGGCAGGTCCATGATTGATGCGAAAGGGTCAAGCGAGTCTGCCGGTACCTTTCTTTCCAACCAGAGTCCACGAAATGGATGTGGCGGGCATCCGGAACCTACTCCGCTCTCGATGCTCTCGACGTTGCCGGGGTGGTGTCTGCTCGACCGCTCGGGAAAATATTGACCATTGTGACTGTCATCGCTGGGGTGTGATGACCGTTCCATCTCACGCGCGCTCGTGCTCGCCGCGATCTGCTTCCCATCATGCTCATCGGCGCCTTCAAACTTGCGCATCGCATTGCGGAGCTCAGCAGCGTCGCCCTTGTACCCGGCGGACAGGTGAGTGCCGACCTGGCGACTGAGCGGTTCGTCCAAGTCGTCCCGCAACCGCCGCAACAGCACATTCAGTTCATCAGAAGAGAAACCCTTCACCACAGACCACCCCGGTCGACACACGGCCGAAGTTCGAGCGCGGATCTCATCCCCTGGATCACCGCTCCCGCAGCCGACGCGGGGCAGGGTCACTGTCTGCTTGATAACGCCGCAGCCCCTCGTCGGACACCCGCGCATACTTCGCGAGGCTGCGCACCGAGGTATGTCCCGACAGCTTCATCAAAACCGGCGTCGACGCGCCCTCCTCCGCCGCGTGCGTCAAACGCGAATGCCGCAACTGGTGCAGCGTGTACGGCCCATCGTCGAAGCGGGCGGTGTGGGCCTCGAACAACTCAGCGGCGCGGCGGTAGGACAACCGCGCCCACCCCGTCGCAGGGTCAACGTCGTTGCTGGCCACCGATGGACGGGCCTTGCGGTCAGTGACGAACAACGGACCGGACTTGCGGCCGCCCAGCATCCGCGGCAACAACCTTGCGGTCCCGGTCTGCCACGCGATACGCTCCCGCGCCCCGCCCTTGCGGGTCACCACCGCACACCGGTTCGCGGTGTCGAGATCGGACACATCCAGCATCAACACCTCCTCGGCACGCGCCGAGGATTCGTAGAGCAGGTGCCACAACACCCGCTCCCGCAGCGGCGCATCCGATCCCAGGATCTGCCCGACCAGATCCCTGCTCAGTGCCTTGCTGATATCCGGCGGCGCGGGCCGTGCTCGCAACCGCACCATCGGGTCACCGACCAGCCAGCCTTGCGCCCGCCAGTACCCGCACGCCGACGCCAGCGCCGTCAGCCGGATGTTGAACGTTTTGGCCGACTTCCCGCCCACACGAACGTGAACCAGCCACTGACCCGGTCCGGCTCCTGATCCAGTAGCGACACATCCGTGTCCGCTCCGAAATCGGCCACCAACCGATCCACCGCCGCCGCGTACGTCATGCGCGCGTTGCGCACCGTGATCGTCGCCAAGTAGATCCGTGCCGCATCCGCCAGCCGCACACAACTCACCAGCGTCGGCGGCCTTTGAACCCGCCCCATCTGCCATTTCCTAGCACTACCGCACATAGCTTTCCGAGTCGATCCCGCCCGAAAGATGCATCGAGCCAGGACGACCCCGAGAGTACCGCATATAGTGCGACACTATATGCGGTAACTCCCGCCCGATTCGACGGCAGCGAGCGCGACGTCCGGCTTCTGGTGGACCACCACGAAGACCTGGTTGCCGAGCGCACGCGCATCATCACCCAGCTGCGGTGGCAACCTTCACGAGTTCGATCCTGCCCGGACACCGCCCGGCAAGCTAGAGCACACCAGCGCCTATGACCGCGTCGAGCGGCACCTCGCCCAGTTCGATGGGCTCGTCGGCCGGCTCGCGACGAGCCTGGTCACATACTTCGCCCGCCACAACGGCACCACACCGCTACCGGTCTGGTCGTCCAACCGTGCCAGACACCGACTGTCGCGCACCGGAATCGTCAATTCAACGCAGCTTCACCGCATGATCCTAACTCAAGTTCGCTGCCACCTGGACGCGCGGGCGCTGATGGCCAGGCGCAAATCCGGCGGAGACGGAGGAACGGAAGCCTTCCGAGTCCTAAGCGACGGCCCTTCGACGTCGTCTTCCACGCCATGCTTGCCGACCAACACTTGATCGACCTGACCGCGGCTTGACAGAGGAGCCGTTTACCGTCCCCTTTCGCTGGCTTCAGCGACTCCGATGCCTGCACGGCAGCACGTGGAATCACCATCGGAAGCGGTACAGAGCCGATGCTGGTGTAGCCCCGGCGACTTCTTTGATGTGCTTGTCAAGCTTCGAGTCGACCCTGGCTTCGGGACTCTTCACTGAAACCATCCGTGCGCCACTTCTTGAAAAAATATCGCATGTACAGCTCCTAGCCCATAGTCAGAAGGATCCGTTGGCCTCAGACACAAATCGAGCTGCTGGACGAAGCGATCGCCATGCACGTGGCGGACGCTGCGTCGCGGCCATGTGCCGATTTCCCTCTGCTGGGAACCGCTCGCCTGTAATCGCAGAATACTAAGACATGTCCAGGTCTGCGGAGGTACGAAGCTCAAGCAGCGACGATCTCCAGTTCGCGCGTGTTGCCCGCTCATGCTGCCACATTGAATCGATGACGTGTGACGATTCGATGTTATCGATTGTGGCAGTGCGCAGAGCGCTGGAGCTTATCGAGTGGCCCACCGGACACCATTCCAGCACCGAACATCGTGAGGAATGAATGCGCGAAAGCTTAAAATATCTTATGACACAGATTCGAGATTCCCTTCGCCGTGCCGCCCCAGATGTGAAAATGATTACCGCAGATCCGCTTAAACGTGCTCGCGATTCAGCTCGTGCAGCGGCCAAGGAAACGTCGGCAGTTGATCACAGTTTCCAAATGGGCCAGCGCACGCGCCCAGAGTCAGATCGTAACGCGCGGCACGTACGCCCTCTAAGGTCACGGCCGCAAAGATACCGACCCGGCGTAGCGGAGCGTGCGATGGCGGCACGTCGTCTTGTCGCACCGCTTCCAGGTGAAAGAACAGAGATCGGAGTGAGCAATTCGGCGCGTCTCTTGCGATCCACGGATGGTAACCGCAATGTTTACAAGCCCGTGTCCGGTGAGCAGCTCGGTCTCAGGTCGACGATTCCTAGCCGTCGGGGAGAGTATGCCAAGAGAGAGGTGGCTGCGTACCGGGTCGACGAGGCCGTTGGATTGGGAGTGGTCCCACCTACCGCAATGATACGCGGGCCAGACGGGATCGGATCTGTTCAGGAATTCCGTTCTCTTAACGCAAGACCGCTGTTTCCGCATGGAGGACATAACTCTCAGTCGGAGAAGATTGCTGTGCTCGACTACCTCATCCTGAATACCGATCGGGACTTCAACTATTCGACCGGGGTAGCCTACGATAATGCCCTGTCGTTCCACGAAGGACCAGTTGTCATCAGGAGCGAGTCCGTCCATTATTATCGAGGACGTGCACTGAGTGAGGGGATGATGAACAGTCTCAACGCGGTTGATATCAAGCGTCTGCGTGCGGGTCTCTACGAGGTAGGCGCAGGGGTTCTGGATGAGAGTGAGGTTGGTTTGCCTAAAAAGGTTGTCGACGGCGTAATCGACCGCCTCAGGGAACTCAAAAAGCTGGGCTGCATTCCTTACTACTGAATCTGTCGTAGTTGGAGGTAAGATCCGCGATCTTCAGGCCGATATGTCGCGGGCCGACCATGGCATGCCGCCTTTGTTCCCGCTGCATTCCACTCGACCCTCGCGCGGCGCGAATTTCATGATATCCTGGAAAACTCATCATTCTGCGGAATTACCCTACCGATCGACCTTATGTGTCATGTATGTCTATTGGAAGAGGACGAGCATCGAGCGAAGCCGACCCATGCCCTAGATATGGATCATCGCCAACAGACGCTGTCGGGACTGTTAGGCGCCAGATGCCAAGCGGTACGGATTGGAAATCGAGGCCCCTGAGAAAGAAGCTTCTACAGCATCTCTCCAGGCAGGGCGGTCCCCGATAGACCGCGTGCGACCGGTGGCATCGGATTGCAGCGGGCGGGTTATGTGCTCATGACACACCGCCACTTCGATTTCGACCGTCATCCGATGTCCACTCTGCAGAGAGGTCGACACCACGGACATCAGCGAGGGCTTGCAGCCCTTCCGACTCATCGACCGGGACACACGCGTAGGCATGCAAGCCGTCATCGTCGCGTCGGAGAATGTAGTGGTTGGTGCCGTCGGTCAACTGGTTGCCGGCGGCATCGCAGAACAACCACCGAACTTTGACGAGGAAGATCTTGTCGGTGAGTTGGTCACAGTCCACGAATTCGTGCCCGACCGAGGACCGAGGCCAGGCCGAGCTTGCGATACAACGGAAAAGACCGCTCAAGTGCCTGAGCCATGGTTTCCCGCGATTCGATGGTCCCCACGTCGCGGTCATCGAGGATCATTCCGGGCATCCCCACAGAGACGCTCCTACTGCGGCGTCGTAGTCAGTCAAGGCGCCAGCATAACGACTGAGGTAGTCATTGATTTCCTTTTTGAGTTCGTCCATGACATCGACCCTAGATCGAACAAGCGAGCAAGAAGCCGGTTCCGTGTGCCCACGAGTGACAACAGGTCGCAGACGACGCCGTGTGCGACCTACGTCAGCGACAATCAGCCTTACCGAGAGGAGCCTGCCCTGCGAGTTCGATTGAGCTGTGGTTTCGTCTGCGTGACATCGTTCCCCCTTGTCGAACATGCGATATCGGCCTCGGTACACCAAACTCCCTGTCCACAAATGATCCGCCCACAGCGCCATCGCTGATCCGATCGGGGGACGAGGGCACCTATATGCACAACTACGGGCGGCCTGCATGCTCGCCGACACTACGCAACCGCGGGTATGGCACAAGTCGCCTACACCCCAGTGCGGGGTTTCTGGTCGCAGCCGGAGATCAGCTCGACTTCACGGTCAGGCGCGAAATCTCGATCTAACAATCGAACCCAACGCGCACCGCTGACTCGCAGCGCCCACCCAACGCACATGGGGTAGATTGACTGCTCTGCCGGCCGAGAGGCCGCAGCGGTTGCCAGCCGTTCCTCGGCTGGGGTCAACCAGTTACTGCACACGTCTTTTCGTACCTGAGCAGTGTTCGACGTATGGCTGGCCCGCCTGCGGACGGCGCCCAGCGACACCACGTTGATAGAATCCACACAGGTCACACGCCACGTTGGTGAACGATCATTTCCGCGACGATGATGACTATTTGACGAACTTCAGCGGGCGGTCCAATTTTGGGAAGCTGGTGCTAGACGGAGCCGGAATAGCGGCGGATGCTCCTATGTATGTTCTCCCTTGCGCCCGAAGAATTCTCAGCCGAAGTCACCTACCTGAATACCGCGTCGTTCGGGCTGCCGTCCGCCCGCGCGCTGGCCGCCGGTCGCGACGCGACCGCCCGATGGGCGGCCGGTCGCGGCGTTCCGATGTCGAACGATTACCTGATCCCCAAGCTGCGCGAGTCCTACGCCCGGCTGCTGACCGGGGCCACCGCGGACGATATCGCGCTCGGCAGCGCCGCCTCGCAGTTGATCGGCCCGGTCGCCGTCGCGCTGCCGCCCGGTGCCGAGGTGCTGGTGGCCGAGGGCGAGTTCTCCTCGGTCACCATGCCTTTCCTGCACCGCGGCGATCTCGCGGTGCGCACCGTGCCGCTGGAGCGACTGGCAGAGGAGGTGCGGCCGGAGACCGCGCTGGTCGCGGTGAGCGTGGTGCAGTCGGCGGACGGGCGGATGACCGATCTGCCGACGCTGCGGGCGGCGACCCGCGCACATGGCGCGCGGCTGCTGGTGGACGCGACCCAGGCGGCGAGCTGGCTGCCGCTGAGTTTCGCCGACGCCGACTACTGGGTGTGCGCCACGTTCAAGTGGCTGATCGGCGCGCGCAGCGTCGCCTTCTTCGCCGCGGGACCGGAGGCGACCGAGTCGGTGCGCCCGGTCGGGCCCGGCTGGTACGCGGCCGCGGATCCATGGGCCGAACTGTACAACCCGACCAAACTGCCGACCACCACCCGGCGCTTCGATTCCACGCCCGACTGGCTCGGCGTGATCGCGGCGAGTGCGGGCATCTCGCTGATCGAGGAGCTCACCGTCGAGAAGATCGGCGCGCACAACCTCGACCTGGCCGACCGCTTCCGCGCCGGGCTGGCCGAGATCGGGCTGACCTCGGTGCCGAACCGGTCACCGATCGTCACCGTGCCCGGCGCGGGCGACGCCGCGCCGCGGCTGGAGGAGGCGGAGGTGATCGCGTCGGCGCGCAACGGAGGGCTGCGCTTCTCGTTCCACCTGTACAACACCGTCGAAGAGGTGGATCGGGCACTGGAAGTGCTTGCCACGCAATGATCGACGGAGGTTACGGTCGTGCTGCCGCCGGCACGGTGACGGCGTTGCGGCAACGCCGGACCGGCCGATACCCCCCGATCTCAATCTCGACCTCCAGCACGTCACCGTCGCGCAGGTACGGATAGCGATAGGGATTCAGCAGGTAGGTTGTGCTACAAGTTATGACTTTGCTGTGATACCGGCCGACCAGGTGGCTTCAGTCGAACAAGCTGTTGAGATTTACCTTGCGATGCGCACTACCCGTGTGCGACTCCGTCGCCGAAATCAATCATCGCCACAGCGCCAGAGGATGGCTTTCTGTCAGTCGAGACCACAGCAGATACTCCGGGTGTCATCGTGTCGACTTGGTCGCCGAGCCTTACTCACAATCTATGTTCGGTATTGGAACTGACGAAAGCGCGACCCAGCCGTGTGGGACCCCCAGGCCCACCGCCTATACACCCACGTGGGCGTGCTGATGTCCTCGTCAACGTCGGTGACGGAACTATCTTGCCGTATCTGACCAAGAAGTTACTCGAGGAGCTGCTCGCTGATCCTGCCGATCCGGACAATCCGTTCCTGGTCGTGGAACGTGAAGCCAACACTACATTCAGACGTACTTGGACTCCGACGGTACTTATGAAATGGAATATCGTCCTGTTCGGCCGAACAGCACTTATATGTCCATACCTGTGACTGCATCCTCGTCGGCGAGGTCATCTGGGCCTGGTCGACCGACAATCCGTGGTGGCGCGATGCTGTCTGTTGGCGCAACGCACACCAGGCGACCGACGAACTTTCGACTCTGATTGGGTGCGTGACGATGCAGTTGACCTCGATAGGTGATCAGGTGTCTGCCACATCAGAAATGATCTTGAATGCGACAGCGGTCGCGCTGACCGTCGCGGTACGGGCAGACGGTCCCATCGACGGCGAATCGGCTCGAACCCCTGATCGGCTACCGTCCGATTGAGATCGAACCGCCAGAATGAATCGCTCTAGGGTGTCCGGAGAGGTCTCCCGACACCCTAGAGCAATTCAGAAGGGCTGACTTGCGCAGCGGATGAGTCCAGCGGATGGATTGGTCAGGAGTTAGGAGCGCCAGGCAGCCCGTCGAGGAGGGCCGGCAGCTCTTCCAAACGTGGCGCGAAGATATTGTGCAGGGGTTTGATCGTGATCTCGGTCTTGCGGTCGATGCCCAACTTTTCCATAGCGGGAAGCATGCGCCGACGAGCGAAGTTCTCGAAGCCCTCCTGCGTCTCCCAGATTTCTATGATTCTATAGCCGAAGTCGGTTTGGGCGGTTATATGAAGGTAGATGCCAGGCTCCGGCCTGGACTCGACCCCCATTTCATCGAGCACCGCACGATACTCCGAATTGGGCATGTCATAAACGTCGATGGTGGTAACAACAGTCATTGTGGCTCCTTAGGGTAAAGCTGGGCACGCCCAAGGCTGCGCAGCTGCTTCTCTGTACTTCAGAGATGAGACCTGGGCGTTGTCTATGAATACTCTTCACCCCTCCCTGGCGTCCTCCCACTCCTGGGAACACGACGACATCGTCGAGCACGTCATCACCGCTATCAGGCAGATTCTCGTCGCCGACCGACCCAACGGCCGGTTCGGGCCGTTAACGATGACGTTGGCTACGTCAATACACCGCCGCAAGGGCGGTGACTACGTCAGCGTTTCATGCCACAAACGGCGATGGCAATAGCGTGTGTACGCAACTGCTAATCCACGCGTACCACACTCACCGACCCGGGAGCGCATCCTGGAGTACGAGCATCCACCCCACCGAAACGACACTTGGAATGGGCCAGACGGCCAACAGCAACCAACGCGGCAGCAGTAGTCGCCAACGACACTCATAACGCACCGACAAGATGCATCCAACATGCCTCCAATCGATGCGATCCATATTTCCCAGAACGGCCCGGACTGCCCCGCTGGTCGATAACGTCTCGAGAATCCAGAGGCAGCAATTTATCACAGCGTAGACAGTTGTTCCACATTACATGTCGATATCGGGAGTATGACTGAACAGACAATCCGCCCGGTGCTCGATCGCCGCAAAAGCCAACAAAGGGGATGCGGCCGATACCGGCAGAATCTGACGATTAAGCAGATCATACGCGTCGATAAGCCTGCCGAGAAGACCTCCAGCCAGTGATTCCGTTCCTACTCGGGCGTGCCCGTTTCGATCCAAAGCTCGAATGTTTCGACCCAAGCCGCCGGCCATTTACCATCGCAAGGCATAGCACCCTGTCGGACCTGGTCCAAGATCGCCTGGGCATGGACTCGCACATCGTCGATCGACCAGAGATCGAATGCGAACACCATCGAGTTGCGGTCGCGTGGCCGGAACAGCGGCTTGATATGCGCATCGAAGCTAACGGTCTCGTCCGGACTCGGCAGGGCGACCTGCGGTGCCACCTCCTCGACCGGCGCCAACGCGGACACCCTGATGCCAGGCGGGCCGGCTGTGGTGTTCCAATCCCAATGCGGCATAGGCATGTTCTCCGGCGGGTGCGATTCGGATTGCGAGTTCTCCACAGCCAGTCTCGACCCCCATTCGATGTAGGACTGGAATACCGACCGGAACTCGGGATCGTTCGGTAGCTCTGCATCGCTAGCGGCCCGCAGCAGCAGCTCAACCCATCGTGCGCGCATCTCCTCCGTTATTTTTTTGCCTATGTGCTCGGACAGCATCCGCTTGTACCCGCCATACCCCGAGCTGTACCGCGTCGGACCACCGAACACCTCACCCAGCCATGCGGCAACTCGTTCAGGATGATCAGGCGACATATTCGAGAACACCGTCGACAGCAGCGGATCCTCGGGCACATATTTCTCGTAGAACAGCTTGGTCATACGCGTGAAGGCCGGGAAGCCACCAGCCCAGCGGAACATGCTGGGAGTCTCGTCCTCGGACAAAACCGGGTCAGTGAACTGGACGTAGTAATGCATACCACTGCAGAAGGGCTTGTTTTGCGACTTCCCGCACCGGCACAGTGCGTAATGCTCACGCGAGGCACCCTGCGCCCGCGTCAGATCGTCACCCGCCGCGTCCTGCAACGGGAGACCTCCCGTTATCCGGTACGGACCGTTGACAGTGGCCATGATGCTCTGGGGGCGGCGATCGTGATGGTCGACAGACCCACGGGCCTCGACGCCGTCCATCGAAAAGCTCAGTGCCCCAGACGGACAATCGCGTACTGCACGCATGATTTCGTCCATGCGCCCACCACTGGGTGCGACGAATGGCTCGGCTCCCGCCCGGAACACCGTCCCGAGGCGGTCTGTGCAAAGACCCGAATGCTGGCATATGCCGCGGTTGTCGTGAATCGTCACTTGTTGACCGACGTAAGTATCCCGCCGATCGGGTTGCCGATCGGGGCTCACTTCGTCGGTGAATCCACTGTCGAGGTGACTACCGTCGCAATAGGGTTTGCGGTTCGATTCACCACAGCGACACAGCGCCAGCAGTGGTCGCACCGCGAGCGGGCAGCCGAATCCGTCGGTCAATTCCGTCGCATTCAAAACCAAATAGGGACCATTCTTCGCGGTCCGGATGAACGCCCCCCGGTCGCTGGTCAATGCGGCGAGCCGAGCCAGGTTCGACTCGATAACCGACTCGTCCGGTTGTTCATCCCAGCGGCACGCCAGATCTTGCAGCGCAGCCGCGGCCTCAGCGAACTCGGTCGCACCGTCCTCAGCGAACAAACGGGTGGCTGTTTCGGCCAAAGCCCAGAGCACAGAGGAGTCAACGCTCACAGAAAGGGGCTGGACTGTCGCCTCATCCGCCTCGTCACCGAGCAATCGGTTCAACGGCGTAAGTACGGAATTCGCTACGCCCGGGGCGAACGCCGCCACCCTGGGATCAGCAGCGGCCGTACACGCGTCATGCAGCCCGACCACCGAAGCACGTAGTACCGCAGCATCTGGACGAACGCCTGTACCGTAAGTCGTCATCAGCTCCACCTATCAAGCTCGAGCCGGGAACCGATGCCCAGGCACGATTACACCGACATTCCCTCGTCGACAGCACGACCACCACGCGAACGACTTCCTATCTACGGGCCGTCGGCGCCACCGCAACTTGTCCGCCGCGGCCGCGTCCTCGCTCAGCGAACCGCGACTTTGTCTCTGGTCGGGACGAGGATCTCACCCGACGATGAAGTCTGCCCGACTGCCCACATCACGCACCACGATCGGCTTCCCACCACTGGGAAGCTCCCAATTCGCGGGCAGTCAAACCCGCAACTCAACGCGGAAACGAGCCGGTTTCGGCACTGCCATCGGAACACTGCTACCGACGAATGGCACCTTCATGCGAGCCCGTCACATGCCTCGCATCGCCGGGCGCCCGCAGGCGGTTTCCGAGGGCGACGACAGGCCTGACGAATCTGGCGCCCCACGCCGCAGAAGTCACGCCGAGCCTCTGGGGTACGCACTATCTCGGCGGCATACAGGTAGCGGTTGTCAGGGCAGTACGACGAGGCGGCGTCCCCGCCAATCGGTTCTCTGCCAGGCCGATTCGATCTCGTTCAGCGGGGTTGGCGCCACGTCGAAAGTTAGTTCGCCCGCTCGTGTCCACTGGACTATCTGTTGATAGGACTCCGTCATAGAGACCGGATTGGCGCCTTTTGCCGCACCGCAAATTTCGACTCCTGACGTCCGCAGGCTCGCGGAGGCGACGGAAACCACCGGCCCAGCCGATTCGCCCACCTGTACCACCATCGTGGGTTTGGCGGTCGTGAATTCGCGGGGAACGAGCGCGCGCAACAGGAGTTCGGTTGGCCGACCCCAGAGGAAGTCGAGGACAGCGTCATAACCGTCCCCCTTCGCCTGAATGAACGCCTGAACGAGTTGATCGTCGGGAACGGCGGTGTTGATCACCCTGTCCACCCCCAGAGCAGCCAGCTCTTGCAACGCTTCATCATCGCGGCCAGTTGCGACGATTCGGCCAGCACCGAGCAGGCGGGCCACCCGCACCGCCAATCGCCCGGCAACTCCAGTGGCACCTTGAATCAACACTGTCGCTCCGGGCTCGAACCGGGCGGCGAACCGAAGGCTCATCGCCGGCATGGCCGAGCTGAGCACGACCGCGTCCACCGGGTCCAGACCCTCGGGCACCGCTGTGACGTTGCCGCTGGGCACGACGGTCTTCTCCGCCAACGCTCCGTAGGGCTGGATCGGGTTCGCGAAGCCGACGAGAGTGCCATCAGGCAGCACACCCACCCCGTCGAAACCTGGTATTGCAGGCAACTGTGCCACATACCGCTCGGAGGCGTAATGCTGTCCAGCCGCGATCATCTTGTCGACATTCTCGACAGCTACCGCTTTGACCTCGATAACGACCTCACCCTCGCCAGCGACCGGGTCAGGAAAGTCCTGATAGGACGGAATTCCCCCAACTTCATGTAATACCGCCGCCTTCATAACGCTCTTCCCTTCACTCAAGACTCTAACACTGTTAGACGTCCACACTAACAGTGTTAGAGTGGACTGCACAAGGAACTGATCGCGAGGTAAACATGCCGCTGAACAGGCAGCGAGTTGTCACGGAAGCCGTTGCGCTACTGGACGAAGCCGGCCTAGACGGCGTGACACTACGCAAACTCGCCCAACGGCTGGGGATACAAGCACCAACGCTGTACTGGCACCTCGAGAACAAGGCCGCACTCGTCACCGCACTCGCCGAGGAGATCCTGGCCCAGGAGTTCACCGCGCTGCAACCACCACGACAGGATGAGCCGTGGCAAGACTGGCTGATCCATCTCGGCGAACGTCTTCGGCAGGCACTGCTCGCTCACCCGGACGGAGCACGAGTCGTTTCCGCCGCACATCTCTCTTTGCGAATGGCAGGTATTTCCGAACTAGCCATGAAAACGTTGGTAGAGCGCAATATCCCGCTACGCGAAGCACGCCTCAGAGTGCTGGCAGTCGAGCGATTCACCATCGGACACGTCCTCGAAGAACAGGCCGCCAAACCTGGCCTTGCTTCGCACACCGACTTCGACGCCGATGACTTCGGCCGACGGCATCCCACGATTACAGCCGCCATCACAGAATATTTCCAACCCGGCCGAGATCTCGACGATCTCTTCCGCGACACCCTTCGGTTGATCGTGAACTAGCCGGCAGAACACCATGCCCAGCTAGATCATCGCGCACTAACGGGCTCGGACTGCAATACGTCCACGTGCATAGGGCAACCGCTGATCGAACAACTCTCATCTGAGCGTGTAAAGGCGGCAAATAGCGCAGGAGCGCGAGGGGCCACCGGTGCACATAGGATCCACCGCCCGAGAGGGTATCCGTATTGGACACGCACCGACAAGTAGCAACGGTTATGCATCCTCAGGCGTCGCGCGCATCAGCAGTAGGTTCAGCAGATACGCGGCCGCTGCCATCAGCAGCACCCCGTCGAGATAATGACACGCCATTGCACCCAGATAACCCGGCCCTCCCCACGCGTTGGCGGTGAAGTTCGGGTCGAGGCCGCCAAGGATCTGCATACCCATACGAAACGGGCTATACAACAATATGGCAATAGGGAGCAGGCTACCCACTATCCGCAACAACGCGGTCGGGTGCCGGAGCGCAGAACGCACCGTCACTGTCAGTCTTTGAACAGCGCTGACACTCAGCGGCGCCAGCAGCAGGCGAACAGCAGCAGCCGCGCCACGCTGAAGAATTATCACGATGATTCCGACGACCGCCAATGAAAACAAAAAGGCGTGCGGAATCCAGGCAGAGGTTCCGTCGACATGATGCTTGAGATCGGCAGACCGGTTAAGGTACATCTTGCCGCCTACCGCGACCCCGGCTGCCACCAATAACGTGGCAACGGCGAGCAGTAGGGGCGACAGGTGCAGTCGAACACTACGGTCTTGCATCGCTGGCATCCTCACCTCTGGCAATGGGCAGATAAATAGTTGAAGACTGTCCACGCTTTCCCGTTCCGAGGAACCTCCTCAACGTAGTCCGTCATTGCGGGTGGCACGCAGAACTCTTCCCACTGGCGGTAAACCTACGCTTTACCGCCAGGTTTCGAGTCGGCCGTAGGGCAGCCCGGCGCGCATTATCGCGCTGAGGCAACCAGCAGTGACGATCATCAGCCAAACGGTCCAGATCCCGACCATCGCATCAGAACACCTTTATTACGTCACGTGACGCCATCACGGTTGGGGCCACGAACCACGATTCGCGACGCAGACTGGACGAAGCCAAGTCCCGGACCATACACGGTGACCTCGATGCACCGCGTAATAAGTCCGGGGACCAGGGAAAGGATCTAAATAGTGTAGTCGAGGGTATATGTGTACCCATCGCTTGAGGGCTCCAACCTGCCGGTCCCGCTGATGCCTTTGAGCTCGCCAGTGCCAGAGTTCGGGATAACCCGGGCTTCCGCTCCGTAACTAGACGGATCGAACGTGCCGGTCAGCAAGACGACAAACGTGCCCTTTCGCCCACTAATCACACATTCCATGCGCTGAAGACTATAGAAGACGCCCGAATCCTCGGCACCCCCGAAGGTCACGCCGGACATCGAAGCGGTCCCTTCGATGTCACCAACGTAGCGATCCGTGCCGCTGATCGTCGTCAACGCGACCGTGTCATCAATTTGTGAGAACGGCGTCTGATTCCAGGTTTCGGCTTGGATTGTGCCGCGTGCAATAGTCATGTCCTCGACAGTACGAAGCCTCATCAGCGCAGTCTTGAACAAACGCGCATAATGTCGTTATGACCGGACTGCTGCACCCCGGCGCCGGGGACGGCGCATATCACGAACGGATGAGTCCATCTCCCCCGGATCTGACCGATGTCGTTAGCCACTTCTGGCACGTGCGCTGGGATCTCTCCGCTGGTCGCGGGCATAATATCGACGTACTGCCGCCACCTTGTATCCAGCTGGTTGTAGAAGGTGGCGTCGGCCGGGTTCATGGTGTTGCCCGAGGTAAGTACCACCGCCGGCTGACCGGAGCCGGCGAGATCTTTGGGATCACATTGCGCCCGGCTGCGTTCGGGCTGTTCAGCTCCATACCCGTCAGAGATCTGACAGAGCGCGTCGTATCGGCCGACATTCTCGATATCACTCTCCCCGTGTCGGTCGCGCGAGCCGAAGCGGTGATCCGCGCCCACGTCCGCTCAGTTCCAGAACGAGTTCTATTTGTGAACTCGATCATCGATGCGATCGAGACGGACCGGACACTCACCACAGTCGACTCCATCACGCAGCGCTTCAACATCGGCAAGCGATATCTACAGCAACTCTTTCGAACCCATATCGGAGTCTCGCCAAAATGGGTTATCCAGAGATTCCGTTTACAAGAGGCAGCGATGCTGATCGACACTGGCGCCACGTCACTGGCCCAGCTCAGCGCAGACCTCGGCTATGCCGACCAGGCTCACTTCACCCGAGACTTCGCCGCCGTCGTCGGGTACACGCCGGGCACCTACCGCAGTGCAAATTCCTGAGTAGTATCACCGCGGTAAGTGCGCGATCGCTGCGCCGGCCGGTGACTCGCGAAATAGCGGCCGATGGGACACACCTCGTGCCACAGTTGGGGCGGACATCGGCACTGTAGATGAGTCGCAATCTCCTGGCCGACAACGGGATCAGTGCTGCGAGCTCGATCCGGACCGACGAAGCTTCTGATGGAAGCGAGCCACCGGGGAGCATAGGCATCGAGCAGGAGCGCTACCCACGCGGCAGCCCGCTACACCGAAACACGTTGACTGCCAGCGGCGTTCAGCAGACCACTGACCACCGAGCGTTTTGGTGCGCCCCAGGTCCATGCAGCTATGCGGATGCTCCGTGGCGACAGCGATGAAGTCCGCCCGCGCGCGAGAAGACAATGCAAGCGGAGCCCTCAGCTCGACTTTAGCGTCTGGCCACATGAAGAGCGACAGTTCATAGCCGATACGCCTGCAGAGGGTCAGGATACATAGCTCCACGCAGGTATTTTGCCGCCGCCCAGAATTCAAAGCCTCAGCCTCCCCAATTATGGGAACGACCGCGCCAAGCCGTTGTCCTAACCTTGCGGGCGGACGACTTTGCGACGGGGAACTAAGGGAGACGATGAAGGTTAGACGCGGCCGTTGTCTGTACATGCTCACTGTCACGGTCGGTACGGCAACTTCACTGGTGATGCCAGCGCACGCGCATCCCGAGCCAACGAAATCTTCAATTGTCGCGGTGCGGCAGATCGATACGCGCAAAGCGACGCTGACAATTCATTCTGTGGCGATGTCTCGTGATATCCAGGTCGAGACACAGCGTGCACTCGATACCAGCACGCCGCGCCCTGTCCTGTATCTACTACAGGGGGCGGGCGGTGGCGAGGACGGTGTGACGTGGGCGACCGAAACCGATGTAATGGAGTACCTTTCGCCGAAAAACGTGCACGTTGTATCGCCAATCGGCGGACAGTTCAGCTACTACGCGGACTGGGTCGCCGACGACGAGCGACTCGGGCGGCAGAAGTGGAAAACCTTTCTGACCCAGGAACTCCCGCCGATCGTCAATGAATACCTAGCGAGTAACGGTCGCAACGCACTCGCGGGTTTCTCCATGGCTGGTACTACTACACTTGCGCTTGCCGCGACCACCGGCAATCTGTACTCCAGCGTTGCCGCATACAGCGGATGCGCACAAATCAGTGATCCGATCGGCCAAGAGTTCCTGCATCTTACTGTCGAAACATGGGGCTTGGCGACCATGGCAAACATGTACGGACCGCCCGGCGATCCGCGCTGGGTCGCCAATGATCCCTACATTCAGGCAGAGGGGCTACGCGGGAAATCTATCTACATCTCCAGTGGTGGCGGAATTCCTGGGAGATATGACGAGCTGGACGGTAAGTATTCCTTGCCTGGTGTCGATGGCTTTGCGGCGCAGCTCATCAAAGGCGGCGCCATTGAAGCAGCCACCAATTATTGCTCGCGCAATATGCAAAACAGACTGAACAGCCTGGGCATTCCAGCTACGTACGACATTCACCCGGACGGCACTCATTCGTGGGGCTATTGGGAAGAAGCATTCAAGAAATCTTGGCCAACGCTGGCCACTCCATTGGGAATTTAAATGTGGTTTTGGAAAAAGCCCGGGCGAATCGCCGGGCTGCATCGGGCTGCGCGCATCACTGGTCTCGTCATGGCCACTGGCTGTGCAGTCGCACTGAACATGCCGATAGCGGCGGCTACACCGAATCTTCCACCGATGCGTGCCGCGAACGACACAGCGTGCAAGCCATCCCAGGGGCGACCGCATCCGGTGGTGCTCGTTCACGGCTCCGGCACCGACGCGGTTCGCAGCTTCTCGCTGCTCGCGCAGAGGCTGGAAGCCGAGGGATATTGCGTTTACGCGGCGAATATCGGCGAGGCACCCAGCTTCCGCGATCTGGTCAGTGGCCAATCCGGATCCAGCACAACAGGTGTCGGTCCGGTCGGCGCCGCGATGCTCGGTCGCACCATCTACGGCGTCGCCGACATCGATCGCATGGCCGCCGAGTTGACCGAGGTCGTGCAGGCGGTGCGCAACGCCACCGGCGCGCGGCAGGTGGCACTGGTCGGTCACTCCACCGGCGGCACGGTGATCCGGCAGTACCTGCGCGCCCAGGGCGCGGACGCGGTCACGCAGGTGATCACCCTCGGTACCCCGTATCGCGGATCGACCTGGGCCGGACTCCGGACGAACTATCCGGATCTGGCCTCGCTCGGCCTGGAGAACGCGCAGATCGCGGCCCAGGTCTTCGGAACTCCGGGACAGCAGCAGGTGGTTGGGTCACCGCTGCTGAACCGGCTGAACGCGGGAGGCGAGACCGTGCCCGGTGTCCGGTACACGGCGCTCGCCTCCCGCGCCGACGAAATCATCACCCCGCAGGAGACCGCGTTGCTCGCCGCACCCACCGGCGACAACCGCAACATCTGGCTGCAAGACGGCTGCCCGACCGATATCGCGAATCACAGTGGGATGCTCGCAGACCATCACACCTTCGCCGCGGTGCTGGCCGCACTGGCCGATGACAGCCGCGCCCAACCCTGCTGAGCTTGATGTACTGACCATGGACGTTGGTGACGGCGTGGTGAGCTGACATAGCGAAGACCTCCGAGTGAAGTGAGAGCTGTCTAGGAACTCATTCACCTGCCGGAGGTCTTCGTGTCTCACCGTAATGCCCCGCTCTCGGAGTTGGGCCGGTTACGTCTTGCTCGTTGTGTCGTCGATAACGGCTGGCCGCTGCGACGGGCCGCGGAAAGACTCCAGGTCTGCCACAGCACCGCCAAAAGATAGGCCGACCGCTACCGAGACCAGGGCGCGGCCGCGATGGCCGACCGGTCCTCCCGGCCCCACCACAGCCCGGCCCGGACCCCGACCCGCACCGAACGCCGCATCATCAAAGTCCGGGTCCTGCGCCGGTGGGGCCCGGCGCGCATCGCCTACCTGCTCGGGTTGAATCCTTCTACCGTGCATCGGGTCTTCTCGCGTTACCGGCTTACTAGGTTGCGGTGGCTCGACCGAGCGAGCGGCGCACCGATCCGCCGCTACGAACACGAGCACCCCGGTGATCTGATCCACCTCGATGTCAAGAAACTCGGGAAGATCCCCGACGGTGGCAGCTGGCGCAAACTCGGTCGCCAGCAAGGCCGAAAGAACTTCCAAGCCGACAAAACCAGTGGCGTGATCAGCGCAATCCCGTGCGCGGCTACCACTACCTGCACACCGCCCTCGACGATCATTCCCGGCTGGCCTACAGCGAAATCCTGGCCGATGAACGCCAAGACACCGCGGCCGCATCCTGGACCCGCGCTCAGGCATGGTTCGCAACCAACGGCAAAACACCCGAAAAGTGTTGATCGACAATGGATCCTGCTATCGCTCACGCACCTTCGCCCAGGCGCTCGGCTCGGTCGTGCACAAACGCACCAGACCCTACCGGCCTCAAACCAACGGCAAAGTCGAAAGATTCCACCGCACCCTGGCCGAGGAATGGGCCTACGCACAGCTCTACCGCAGCGACACCGAACGATGCACAGCCTTCACCACCTGGCTCCACACCTACAATCACCACCGCGGCCACACCGCACTCGCAGGCCACCCACCAGCCAGCCGCGTCACCAACCTCTCAGGTCAGTACAGCTAGACATCTATCAATGTCGACATCGGACTCGCGGTCACAACGATTGCAGGCTCGCTGCGATTGTCAGCGACCCCGCCTCCGCCATCATATCTACATCTTCAACGAATGGCCGGGCATTGGGATCAGGACGGCTGGTACACCAACAGCTCATGCCTGCACGACAGCATGCCCGCACCGTGTGCTCGGGGCTGGACAACAGCTTCGGCAACATCGCCGGCGGTCACCTCAGCCACTATGTCTTCCCATAGCGGACAAGGCACGCTGACATCGGTAAGGCAGGATGCCAGAATGGAGTCTTCGGTCGATGATGAGTCGCTGATTTTAGAGCTGATCAAGCAGTTCCGGGCGTCGGTGGAGCGAGGGATCCCTCGCGAGATGGCTGCATTGATGTGCGCCGCGGAAGCCGAGCAGTTCGTGGACAGTTTGTCTGATCCGGACTTTGACCTACCGATTGTTGAGCCGATCGGTGCGCTGGCCCTCGGAGTTTCGGACGTCCACGTCTTTGGAGATATTGCCTTCGCGCAGCTCACTCATTCACCCCACAATGTCACCACTCTATTCTTCCGGCATGAAGCCGGCCGATGGACAGTATGCGCGGATGCCGGCGAGGATCTGTCGTTGGAGCAGCTCAAAGACGACGCATGGCCCGCGATGCCCGCAGATGCAACCGATCTGATGCGCAGAGTGCATGAGCTGCGGCGCAAACCGATCGGAGGTCTGACGGAGGAAGGTGTTCGATGCCTTCTACAGCAGAACGAAGGCGTGGATGTCCTCTTGTCACGCGCGTTGCAACAGCTGCGAGGCAATCCGCTTGCCGAAGGCGATTTATATCCCGGTGACTTGCTGGTCGCGGTGCTCGGCGTAGGCCGTGAACATTGGTGGCCAGACCCGGTCGCGGCGACTCGCATCGGAATCGTCATCGACAAGGTGCGTGACCTGGGTGATTTGACCGAGCACGGTGCACCGCACGAAGAAATTTGGAAGCGCATTACGGATTTTCTGGCTGATCAGCCCAGCAACAACCAACAGCCGCACAGGCCGACCGACGTCGGTCGCGTTGCGTTCAGGCCCGGCTTGACCTGACACCCGATACCAGCCTGATACCTAGCGGCAATCGAAAGAGTGGTTGACGCTGGAGCAGTCTTTCCACGGGTCATATCTGGGAGATGGGTCTGGTTGCGGGTCATCGGGATTCGGGTCGGGGATGTAGTCCCACTGGTCAGGGGTATCCGAATTCGGCACGGTAGCGCCGATCCCGGCACCGATCGCCCCGCCGAGCAATGCTCCACCGAGGAGGCCGAGCGGGAGCGTAAGCAGGGCAAGCACACCCGCACCCGCGATACCGATCGCGAGCCCGATGACGCTGCCGGTCAGCGCGCCAGTGAACGCACCGATAGCGAGTCCGTTCTGAATACTGCGGTCCTTCGGGGAAGTCTGTCGCCAGTGACCGATCGGCTCGGCGGTGAGGTGGGCGCCGGTGGCGTCCAGCCGTGGACGAAGTTCGATGGTGCCTTGGTCCAATTCGATGATCAAAGGCAAGTCAGCGACGACGGCGCCCGCATGATCGGTGACACGGACAGCGTTATCGGTCAGTACGAACGTGCCACCGAACAGGTCAGCCGACAAGCTCTTTCCATCGGCCGCCGCCGACGCCTCAAGGGTCATGTCGTGCTCCGAGCCCCTGACCGTACTCGGATGCACGCCGACTGGCGCGGGCATGGCATGCGCGGCTCCCCCCGACGCACCCGTTGCCGCGAGAGCAAACGTCACCGCCATCGCAACCTTCTTGATCTCCATGCCATTCCTCCGGCTCTGCCGAGTCCGCTATGCGCAACACACAACGGGGCTACCCTATGGGGCGGAAGGAGTGTCGAGCCTCCCGCTCATGGGAAGCACTGAACGCCCCAATTTGAACGAAAACTTGCGCCCGGATGCCCAGCCGTCGGCACCGTTCTCGTCAGTGGCCTCGACCAGTTCGTTAATCCGTTGGGCGTTGATCGACCGCTCGGGTATTGCCAGGACAATCCGTGCCGGATGCCAGTTTGATCAGAGATCAACCGGGTCACGGGTAAGTGTGAGACATGGAACTATCGTCGTCGCCGTTAGCGGTTTCCGCAGATTCTGTGGCAATGAAAGGCTCCTGGGCGCCGGCCAGCGGGCTTCGAAGCATATCGCTCGCTCGACTCAGCAACTGCTTGGCCTTACCCGGTTGGATCCGCACATTGGTAGCGGCCTCATCGATCGATAGCCCTTCGGTATGACAAAGCACAACGAGGTTTGTCGCAGTGCTTGCTTCCGGCAGGCCAGCTAACATCGCCCCGACGGTCACCAGTAGGTCCGTATCCTCGGTCGGCCGCGATCCGCTTTCCGCCACGTCGTGCGAACCCAGCCTGGAAGGACGATTGGACTGCTCAGCTATCGGAGCGTCCAAGTCCACCGCTCCCTGCGCAATCAGTTGTTGGGCTTCGATTACCTGTTTTGGCGTGAGACCGACGGCACTTGCATTGTTCGCTGCATCCAAAGATGTTCCGGTTTCGGCGAGGCCGCGCATGTGCAGCTCGATCTTACCGATCGACTCTCTTGTTGCGGGATCGAGATTCGGATATTTGCATTCAAGCAGATATCTATAGGCCACGCCTCGGAAGTTCGCCCACACACGGGGGATGAACGCGGTCGACGGCGTGTGTCTTTCGATTGTTGCGAGCATTGATATATTGGAACGCTGAGAAAGCTCTTCGGTAGCCCCGCGAACAACCTTGTAACGGCGCGCTGCCATCTTGATAAGCCAGGTAAAGCGAAGAAATATCTGATTTCTTACCTGCTGCTCCCGCTCCGAGTCGAGAGGTGCTGTAATGAACTGCCAGAATAGTGCCGCTTCGTCAGACGCGGCTTTTCGCGAAGCAGGGCCCGCGTAGAATCTCTCAATAGACCCCACCGGTATCTCGTTCGCGAATTACGAGACCGCCTCCGACGCCCCGAGTCCGCCCCCACACTCCGAAGGCGAGCCCCATGACCACACCGGAAGCTGTATGGGCGCGAGGTCATCGCGCGAGCGGCGTTTACCCCGTTACCCCCCCCGCGGCTCAGCCGTTGGACGGAGGTGCGTGTCGGGCGGCGGCATCGAGTTGATCGCGGAGGGTCGAGATCACCGTGTCGCGAGACGAATTTTCGGGGTTGGCGACGCGGGCGGTGAGTATATTGATCAGAACAATGGCAGGCGTGAGAATCGGTGAAACATCAACTCCGATAATGACATCCGGTGGTTTTGTCACGATTACCGGTTCCAGATCCGTGAGGCCGGCAAGTATGTGATTGAGCGCCTGCCCTGGATTGTCGGGGTCGTCGAGTGCTGTTGCTGTTTCCAGGAGGAGGCCGCCGACGCGGCTCGCGTGTTCGGTGAGACCGACTTGGGCGGGGGTCCCGGTAGCGAGTCGGTCGTCGTCCGCGAGCACGCGGTCGGCTCGGATCTGAAGCGCCCCAGCGTGGCCGGACCGGGTGGTTATCGAGACATTGATTCCCGTTGGCCTACCATCTTCGTCCCACAGGGGGTACGTCGTCATCGTCGGATTGCGGGTCGGAGGCGAGGTCTTGGACCGCGGATCGGTCGACGGTGCCGCCGACGAGTGGCATCCAGATACCCGTTATGTCGTGCGGTGCGTTCCCGTTCAGCGCGACGGGCCATTTGCCCGCCATGACGGTTATCTGGCCGAAGATGTCGTAGTCGTCGGATATCTCTGACGTATCGACGGAAGCCAGGGGCGCGATAGCCCGAATGGCATCGGCGAGGCCATGGACTGAGTGTGTCGACGATGTCGACCGCGAACGCGCCGCCTTGGTCCGGGTTCGTCCAGTCGATGTCCCGGTCGAGGCGAATCCACCTGTCTGCGAGCTGACTGATCTGACGGGCGCCCGTCGCGCCCACCAGTCGACATCGCCGCGCACGTGGTCGGCGACGCAAAAAATTCCGCTTGGTCCCAGCCGTAGTTGTCTTTGATCGTGCCGGTCGCGTAGCCATTCGCGGTGACGACGAAGTCGCCGGCGACCGTGCCGAATGTGGTGGAGTATGCCGCCGAGACCCCGACGATCCCGCTCCCCGTGAGCCGGTCCGCAGCATTGAGGAGTCCTTCCGATGGCGAGTTGACGATGGATTGCCACTCCGGAACATCGTTGGACACACAGTCTCCGCATTGGTCTTCGTTGCGCTGTGTTTGAGCCTGAGACCGATACACATGTAGCTGTTCCATGTGATGGGAAGGGACGGCATGCCGGCGCATCGGTCGCGGAAAGAATGTTCCTGATGCGTTGTCCACCAACGTTTGCCGATTCAGAGGGCCCACCAGGTTCAACTGGCTAACCGACAGCGACCTTGTTGCCGTGCAGTCCCTCCACGCTGTCGTCGGCACGGACAGCTACATGCTTACCGACCTGCGAGCCGATTTGAACCGATTCACTGCCGTTGTTCAGAACATCAGGATCCCGCAGAAGACCTTCACCCGCCACCGTGCTGACACACCCGACGACCGGACACGCCGATCGGGGTGACGTCGAGATTCATGGATACACCTGCCCTAGATCGACCCCGAGTGACACCAGGATTCGTGGATAGGCGGTCTTGCAATTCGCACTTACGGCCAATTGCCGAAATCTTCTAATAGCAGAATCGCAACGCGTCGAAGCCTTGGTGCTCCCATCACCGAGAGTAGCTGCACAGCGATTCGCTGTGCTGGCCACTTCAGCTGCCGGGCATCCGCGTTCGGAACATTGCCATCGTTATCATTGCCAAGGTCGTGTCTGCGATCAGGCATCGTTGGATTCGCGTGCTGGGTATAACTCCCACATGGACACACCCTCGTCGGCCGGGGAACTAGTCCCTTCGACTGCAAGATTGCTGCGCCCTGAAGGCGGGTTCCCAGATGATCTGCTCACCACGGCTTAAATACACGTCGTGCTCGAAACCTTCCGTTCCTTGCAGAGCTTCAGCAAAACGGGTTCCAATCGTACTGCTCTCGGTTCTCAAGTCGCCCGCAAGCACGACCATAGGAAGCCTTGGCTCGATATTCGCCAGCCGGCGAACAACAGGATCGTTGACCACCAGCTCGGCGAAGGCTTCCGGCAGAACAGTCATAAGCGTGCCACTGTCGTAGTCGTGCTCGAACACGTCGAAAGCAGGCGCGTCAACGTTGATATGGAATACCTGGTTCTCCGGATCAGCAACAGCATGCACGAGTATCGCCCGATCCGATGGCCAAGCGGATGCAACGCCGAATTCATCTTCTACTAAATTGCGACGGCGGGAAAAGGTGCCATGGAAATCGAGCTTGTCACGCCACCGAGATCGACTCAGGAAAGCCGCCGCGCCTCGCGTCGGTGCGTATGAAATGCCAGCTAGATCACCCATTCCATGATGGAGTGCAGCCGTTCGAACATCTCCCGACCAGAATGCGATCTCCCTGCCATTGCGGTCGAGACCGCGAATCGGCACACCGCGTATAGGCGGCGGAGCTTCCGATGATCGACCCCACGGCTCCGACGCGTCCCATTTCGTCGTCCCGCCGTTTATTCGGTCTCGCTCCAGGAAGTCGTCACTCACTTCGGCCAGCCTGAAGCCCGCGCCACGCATATGTTCTTGCGCGATCACATGTGCGGCATCGTCAGTAGCCTTCAGAAGGCGCCCGAGGACCAAACCAATTTCGGGAATAGGAGCCATACCACGCCTACAAACTGTGACGATCGGCGCCAAGCATTGGAGGTGTCGGATGTGGATGTCCAGTAGAGCACAGTTCCTAGTCATGTAGCTGCCGAACTTCCCACTGTTGGGACGATAATCTGAGCCTCGCACGTCGAATCATCGCAGTGCTCCGGCGTATCCGCCGTCAGGACGGCCCGGCTCGCCAACTCGATTCGATGCGCAGCGTGTGATCGTCGCCGCGCTTGCACTCGACCTTCGTTGTATTCACCGGCCACGACAAGGGCCTCAGCAGCTCCGGCCGCAGCGTGTGCGCGAATTCCCGCCCTCGAGGACTCCGGGGCTAGCAAGTTACCCTCCGATCGTGATCTCGGTCTCGATATACGTCGCCGTGGGTGTGACTTCAGCCCTCGTCCTTCTAGGTGTTGTATCTGCGATAATTATCCGAAATCCTGCGGGGTACTACGAAAACGATAGGCCTGTAACAAGCGGTTCATCAGCAGATAGCGAACCTCCCAGCCGACTGAACGATAACGTCATATGGACACCTTATTGGCATTCACCGCCCGAACAGCCATTAACTCCAGAAGAAGCGGAAGACATCTTATACGACGAGCGGCATACATATTGCACCCCAGAGAATTGCCCGTGCCTCGCGGCAGCATACGCGGCACTGCACTACGCGTGAGGATGCACACTATTTGCAACCCGCCAATAGGATGGCGTCCAGCATACTCCTCGGCGGCTCTCCCCAGGAGTGGGGACATCTGCGTATGCAAGTTCGGACGGCACCGCGAGGATGACGGTTGGCCTTGGACCTGGTAGGGCTTAATCGTGCGAAGGAAGCGGTTCGATGAGGATTTATCGTGCAGTTCGGCTCGGTGTGGGAGTTGTCGTCGCTGTCGCCATCGCGGCGTGCGGCCATGATGAACCCACCACGCCTGTTGATCACGCTCGCGAAGGCAGGCTGACCATCGGCATCAAGTTCGATCAGCCCGGCCTTAGTGTCCGTGAGAGCGACGGTTCGTACCGAGGCTTCGACGTCGAGGTCGCGAAATACGTGGCCGGGAAGCTCGGGGTACCACCGGACAAAATTACCTTCAAGGAGGCGCCGTCCGCTCAGCGCGAGGCGCTGATCACGGATGGGACCGTGGACTTCGTCGTCGCTACATACTCGATCACGTCCGATCGCAAGGATAAAGTCGACTTCGCGGGCCCGTATTATGTGGCTGGTCAAGCACTGCTGGTGAAGGCGGACAATACTGCCATCAGCAGTATCGACGCACTGGCAGGCGGCAAAAGGCTTTGTTCGGCCGAAGGATCGACGTCAGCGAAGTACGTCAAGGAGAACTACGCGAAAGACGTTCGGCTGTTGGAATTCCCTACCTATTCGCAGTGCGTCGATGCGTTACGCAGGGATGTCGTCGACGCGGTGACCACGGATGACATCATCCTCGCCGGGTTCGCCGGCCTTGCCCCCGGCGAATTGGCCGTGGTCGGTGACACATTCACGGTCGAGAAGTACGGCATCGGAGTGAAAAAGGGCGACCGCGAGATTCGAGCCAGAATCAATGATGCGATCGAGGAGATGGTCGCCGATGGTTCCTGGCAAAGTGCGTTCGAGGAGACGATCGGTCCATTGGGCGCCTCGACGTTGACCCCTCCTGTCGTCGAACGATACTGAGCGCAAGGGATGCCGCCTTGGCTGCACACTTTCCACGCCGCGGCTGCCTCTATCGCACCGCATCAGACGTGCTCCTCGGGGACTGACGTGAGCTGGGCGATTTCCGCCGTGCGGACGGCACTCCGGCGCACCTTTCCGCGTCGTCTCGAATCGGCGTGTCGACGAATCTGCTAGGCCGCGGCGCCTTGTAGCGGACAAGTCATGCGGCGATGAACGCCTAAAGAGCTTCGAAGCGGAACGGTCGCACCGAGCGTGTCGTCGACCTGGACAACAGTGTGCGGGCGCCGGCCCAGATCGTCGTCCGACAGTCCGACCACGGCGCACAACAACACGCCTAGATAAGCCATGAACGCGGCTTCAATTTCCGAGGGCTACACATTGGCTCCGCCGACGAGGATCATGTCGGATCGACGGTCGGTGAGATAGAGATAGCCGTCCTCGTCGAACCATCCCAAATCGCCCAACGAGTCCCAGCCGCCCGCACGAGTGTGGGTAACAGCGCCGATGTAGTGATACGCCGGCGGGGAGTCCGCGGATCTGCGTAGAAAGATCTCGCCGACCTTCCCGGGCGCTACCAGCCTGCCTTCACAGTCGAGGATCTGGATTTCACCTACTACCGGACGGCCGACCGAACCTTTGTGCGGCATCCACTCGGCACCTGTGATGACGGTGACAGTCTGTCCTTCCGTGCCGCCGTTGCTCTCGAAGACCCGGTCGGGTCCGAGGAGATCGATCCAACGTCCCTTCAGCCACTGCGGACACGGTGCCGCTGAATGCCACATGGCTTCGACCGCAGAGAGATCGAACATCTGGCCTCTGCTCGAGAACACGCAACATCCGCAGCATCATGGTCGGTACCAGATTCAGGTAGGTGACCCGACGCCGACTGATCATGGACAACGCGACTTCCGCGTCGAATTGGGCAGGGTGACGGCGTGCTGTCCCAGAATTGTCCCACCCAGCCCGGCGACAAGAGGTCCATTGTGGTACAACAGGCCGGGCACTAATTGGACCTGTCCACGTCGGAGTCCGAACGGCATCGACAGGATGTTCAGATCCAACGCTGCCGATCGAGCGGGCACGATCAGTTTCGGTTGCCCGGTGCTTCTGCCGGAGGTCGTTGTTTCCACGCCGGGGAGATCCGGGACGTGTCAGCCAATGTCGGGTCCGGTTGGTAACCCGGTGGAACGCTAGTCCCGTTCCCCTTACCCGCACTGGAGAGACCGACGACAAGTGCGGGTGCGGCAAGGTCCAGCACACCGCGTAGTTCAGGTGCGGGCAGCCGGAAGGAAACCGGCTCTGGCGCGGCCCTCAATTTCCATATCGCATAACACCTCTCGACGAACTCGATGCCGTTAGGCAGGCAGATACTGACGAAATCGCCTTGTCGGACACCGAGATTCGCGTAAGCACAAGCCAACCTGTTCGCTCGTGACTCGAGCTGTGCATAGGTAATAGTCGGGCGCCGCAGGTGACGGCCGGACGTTCCGGAGAGGTCACCGCATGCTCGGTCCGCAAGTCCCCCGGCGGTCGCAACACCGCAGCGTCGGACAAATCACGCTCCTTCGGTCACCGTTGACGGCGGTTCGATCTAGACGCCCAGTTCCTCCGGCGACGGGTTGTGCAACCGCCGATGACTCCGGTCATCGAATTCGAGCCCGGCGCGTTTTGCACTTTCATATCGTGGCCAGGTCGGGATGCCAGGATGATTGGGGTCGCCGTCGCTGATAAATGACACCCATGCTCGGTGAATGTCGTCTGCCAGTCGCTGAGGCGGAGTCTGTCCGGTGAACCGGAGTCCACACGGCACATCGAGTGCTTACGCGCTTCCAACACTTCCACTCTGCCGATCACTCGACTCGCTGAGCATCGCAGCAACCCTTCCGAGTTCATTGGGATGCATTTTTCAGTCCGGTCGCAAGGATGCCATTGGTCGAGGAGATAAAGGGCCGTCACACCAGCGAACACCTACACGGTCGGGCGCTTGCGCGATCAGCACATCAAGACCCCGGCACCGCGGAATCCGTCATCACCCGTATGCTCGACGACTACCAACGTCCAGGACGGCAGGCTGGCGCCAGCTTCTACGACTACCACGAACGGAACCGAATCGGACTTTGGCCCGGGTTACCTGACGCCTTTCCGGTTTCCGTCGGATTCTCCGTTTATCGATCCCATCGAACGGCTGTTGTTCATCGAGGCAATCGAGGCGGCACGTTGCCTCGAAGAGCGAGTCATAGAGTCGGTTGCCGACGCGAATGTCGGATCCCTGCTCGGAATCGGATATCCGCGGTGGACACGCGGCGTACTGCAATACATCGACGGCTACCGCGATGGACCACGTGGATTCGTCGCACGAGCCCATCAAATCGCAGCGGCACACGGCGCCCGCTTCCGTCCGCCCGCCTCCGTGCTGGAGATAGCGGATCGCGGCACCTGTTACGCCTCACTGCCGCAATGACTCAGTACACCCCAGCTTTACCTGTAGGTGTGCGGTAGATCTCTTCGATGTGAGCGCGAAGGTCTATCCGGTTTCCCAGCAGATCGGTGGCGTGATGGCCAGCATCATGATACCGAAGATTGCGGCAGTGGCCGAATGATCGACAGCGAGTAGCCCGTTCCATCGGGTAGATGCCAAGTTAAGGCGGGTGTTCGAAACCTTTGCCCGGCTTCGGTCAGAGTGGTGAGAAGCTGATGTGGCTTTTTCAGAATTCGCCACTCACCGAAGTTTCGATCTGCACCACCGGATCCGTTGTGGAACTGTGAGTTCCGCAGGTAGATTGCAACTGATTAACCATGTAGCTTGAGGCAGTTTCCGGAGAGTGCACGCTAGCAGTCGGTGCCGCCTCGGATCCCGAATCGATCAATATCGTGGACAGCGCATCCATGCCGAGGACGGTCTGTTCTGCCACTGCATCGCGCATGGGACCCGCGAGGGCAGCGAGCGGAGTGATTGAGGGTCAATTCGATACCGGCATCGGACAATACGATATTCAGCAATTCTGCATAGAGCTCAATCATTTTGCGAGATCTTCGATCCAATAGTCGAACCACTTGAGCACCGCGCTCAAGTCGATCATCCCGTCGGCGAATGCACCGGGCAGAGAGCGGTAGTACTGAACATGGGGAACATCAATGGTGATACCCGCAGTCTCGGCAGCGAGCTCATACCGCGCGTCCGGACGGGACCGAAAGTCTCGGCCTCGCCGCACTAGGTCGCCCAGAAGCACAGCGCGGAGGCACCGAGCTGGTCGCTCCACGTAGAAAAAACCGAAATATCGTGTTCAGGGAATAGGTCCGAAACCGACGAAACGGTAGCCGCGGTTCGGTATATGCTCAAGACACCTTGCATGTGGTCCGAGCCTACGTCTCAACAGAATCACTGCCGACTTCTCGACTTGCGGACTTAATTCGTTGTCCTCCCAGATCGACTGCCGGAGTTCACGAGGGGAAACTACCTCTCCCGCTCTATCCATCAAATACTTAAGAATATCGAACTGCTTCGCAGCCAGGAAGTACTCAGAATTGCCGATCAGTACCCGCCGTGGCGCAATTTCCAACCGAACTCCGCCAACCTCGATTGCATCAGTATCAAAATCAGGCACAACCGGAAGGCGGTCATCTCCAATGCCCATAAATCGAAACCCGATATCTGGCACTATAGTCAACCATTTGTCATCCGAATCGCCAAATTTGATCTTTATTTCGCGCATAAGTGCCCTGATCGACTTCTGGCCAGCCTCAGCCTTCCCCCAAATTGTCTTTCCAATTTCTGCATATGAAACGACTTTTCCTGCGTTCTCCATCAATACTCTGAGTGCTTTGAATTGCCTTTCCGGTACGAAATACTCCCTTTCACCGATCAACACTTGCCGCGCCGCCGCCTCAAGACGGATTCCACCGATATCAATGCCAAAGGTGCCGGTTCCGCCTGATTCTGCCATATTCAACTTTCCGTACCGGCCAGATCTTGACGAAGGCAGCACGCGATTTCCTTCGACTCCAATAAATCGATATCCGATTTCTGGCACCGTCGTAATGCAATCAATGCCGGCATCACCAAGCTTGCGCCTTAACTCAACTACTGCGCCGGGTACCGTGCGCGGGTTCAATTGACCCTCGCCGCTTACCTCCCTCCCGATCTCCGAGTATGGTACAACTTCTCCTGCTCGCTCAATCAGAACCTGCAGAACATGGGCTTCCACCTTCCCTAGGCGGATATGCCGACCGCCCACCAAAGCATGGCGAACCTTCGTATCAAGCTCAATGCCACCTACTGATAGAAGGGTGGAATTCGATGCCTCATCGACGGCTTCGACAAGCGCCGTTGGGTGAGGATCTTCAGCTATCGACACACGCTCTTCGGCGATGCCTATAAATCGATAGCCACCTGGAACAGCCGAAAGACAGTCGGAATATGCTTCACCAAATTTCCTCCTCAACCGAAATACATGAGCATGCACCAAGGCGATTGCGACATCCGTATCAGACACAACCTGCCGCAGCAGCTCCGTAGACGAAACGGTTCGGCCCGGCCGCTTCATTAATGCGCTCATTATATTGAATGATGTAATTGTCAAGAAATGCTCCGTGTTGCCGAACAGCACCCTCCGCATCCTCGGCTCCAATCGAACCCCACCCACCTCAACAGCATCAGGATCAACCTCCGGAACAACAGGCAACCGAGCCTCACCAACACCCATGAAGCGATAACCGA